>PAQH01000121.1 GCA_002709225.1 Planctomycetaceae bacterium | reverse complement strand
GGGTTCCAGCGGCTGACGCGGTGTCCGAAGTGGACACCCGCCCCAACCAGTTCTTCTACAAGTGGATTGGCCAATGGAGTGACTCCTCAATATTGCCGGGCGATGATGGCGGCAGCGACACGATGGTCGTCTGCGGCTACCACAGGTGTACCCTTTGCCCAATAGACGCTGAGGTGTGGTAAACGAACAGACCTCAAAAGAACTATGCAAATTTCACAATCCAGCGAATGTATCAGCCGGTTTTCTGGCGGTCAATCGGGGATCTTGTTGAGCACGGTTAGAAGTCATCGCAGATATTCCGACCGAATGTCTTGAATCGCTTTGAGTGCCGGCTTTTCCTCGTTGTCTTGGAGGAAAAGGCCAGCTCCCGATAGTCCCCCTTCGGACGGGTCGACAAGTTGCGTCCAAGTCACTCCGTGGATGCTTGTCTTTGCCAGGAGGAGGGGGAAGAGTTCTTCCACCATTTGCCGCTGAAACGCCAGTGATGGCTGCCATGCGTTGGCTGGCGGATCTGATGTTGGTGGCTGCTGGCTGCGGGCATTACTGCTTCCCGGAATACTGAGCGAGAGCAAGAGGGGTAGACCCAAAGAGGACCAGCGATCGATTTGACGATTCAGTTCCAGCAGGTCACGGAAAGGCGTGCAGCCTGGTGAAAATCCCAGGTTCATTTCTAGGCCCACACCGCGGAGCCCGGTTTCAGCGCGGACTAATTCGTCAGCAAAATGCAGGGGAGACAAGTCGATATGTTCGTGTGCCAGGTATTCACCCCAGGGACGGTCAAAGCTGATCACCACGGGACTAGACGTGTCAACCGAGTGAATAGTACGCAGGATGGCGACCGCCAGCATCAGGCGTTCCTGTTCCTCCAGTGAAAGTCCTTCGTTGAGATTCAAGCGGGATGCACAGTGCCAAATTTGGACACGATCACGGTATCGACGTACCACCGCATCCACCATCCGGATTGCATTGGACTGGAGTTCTGCATAACTATCTTCCCAGAGGTAGATCCAATCAGGCAGATGCTCCCGATCCAATTGCACGAGTGGACCAACACATACACGAAGACCAGCGCGGTGGCACCATTCGATTTGTCGATCTAGTTCATCCCATTCAAATTTCCCCGGGTTGGGTTCCAGCAGCCGCCAGTTAACACAAACCGCTGCGGAGTTGAACGTCTCTGCGAATGTTTGTTGGAGTGGTTCAGGAAGTCTTGCGCGCGGCAAAGTGCCGGCTAACATGGTAGGTAAGCGTTCGGTTTTCTCTAACCGTTGTGCGAGGTTGCGTTGTCCAAACTGTTTGGTAAGAACCTGGATGCCATCGGTGCTATGCTTGATTGCTTTGTAGGACTCTTGCGTCGCGAATGCGATTTCCGATTGTTGTGTCGCGGCTTGGATAAAGAACCGCGTTGCCTGCTTCATGTATTCGGTAACTTGAGGGGGCAGGGGATAGCCGGCCAGTTGCCACTCGGCAACGAAGTTACGGAGACGATTAACGTTGCCGCGTGCCAATTCCACAGGTAGCAGGTACGGAGTGCTGCGTTGCGCGAGACTGGCAGTTTGGAGTGTCAGTGGTCCCTGGTCGATCACATTCCATGGCACGTGAAAACAACCTGATTCCTCAACATCGAGTTCGACGACGAGCTCGTTTTCTTCCCAACGAAAGCGAGAACGCCAGGGAACACCATCGATACCATCCAGGAATGCCCATTGGAGGGCGTCCACTGGAAGCGGTTCTTTGTCAGGAACCAGGAACCGCATTTCACCCATTGGTGTTTCTTTCCCGAGAGGGCATCCGTTGCGGTTGGCTCGCGTCTGACCGCTGCAGTCGCGTGGAAACGAGGGGTTTGGAGGTGATAACAGGAACGCCGTGGGCGGCACACGCCGTTGTGACACAATTCACTTCGTCAAGCGGGCTATCAACGTTTTGCGTAATCGCTCGGATTGGATGACGGAGTTGGCTCGCCACCGGAGGACTCCTCATCGCCTGCGTGTTGGATTGCTTCACACCGGACCTCCTCGTGTTCCTAACTGGCCGGGCGCAATTTCATAATCGGAAGTACCCGTGACCGGTAGTTAATGCGCTGCTAACCACGTGGATTGTTACATTGACAAACTTACGGCTCCTACAGGTGGCTTGACAATCCGTGCATCATAACCATCGACACAATCTGGAGGCAAGGAATCTTCGATGACTGCAGCCGTGCTACAAACGCCACGCTCTGAACGATCCTACGTAGTCTGGCAAGGTTCGTGATATTTCCGATTTGGGTGACCAGCTACTTATGCTGAATACGGATCGCATCAGCGTTTGGGACTCGGTATTGCCGGTCGGGATGAAAGAGAGCGAGTTGCCCTCGCTAATTACCATGGGGACAGATAAGAGTGGGAGGGCTAATATTGCCACGGACAAAACGTGGCTTGGCACCGATCATGGCTGTGCGGTGGCAGGCTGTTTGCTCGCAGGCGACTTTCTTGGTGTGATTACTTGCTCTCGGGTTGTCGCGCTACCAGCCAGCGTGCACGCAGCGTATTCCCGTGTGATTGAGCCGAGTCATCGCCGAAATACACGCGTCTGGCCTCTGCAACACGACCTAGGATTTCCAATGTTCGCCCTAGGTTGTAACGGGCGCCGACCTTCCAAGGGGACTCTTCACGCGCGCCAAGTGTGCGGTTTTCCAGCCAATCGAGCGCGACATCAAATCGACCAGCGTCGTAATTGGCCAAGCCAATCCAGTAAGTGGCGCTTTGCTTCGCGCGTTGCATGCCCCGGTGTGCAAGTTCGACACCACGGTTCTTGTTTTTTCCAGCGCGCTGGGGAAAACCGAATTGTCGAGCACGGAAACGCGGATCCTTGAGGAAATTGTTCAAATCCCGATCACTGACACGGGCTTGGAGATAGTAGTTCGCGGCACCGAGTTCATCTTCTTGTTTGAAGAACTTGCCGAGTAAGTGCTGCTTGCGACCACTTGCCAACGATGTAGAAAACTGAAAAACCACGTCGTGGAATTCGTAGTCTCGAATGAGCAGTTTCTCGAGTGTGTCGTAATCACTTGGCCAACCCATCGCCTGGTAGGCGTTCTTGCGCAACGCGCGATCGTCTTGCGAGAGGGTGCGTGCGCGACCGAGGCGATAGAGGATCGCATCGTAAGCGATGGACCAGATTTGGACCTGGCGGATCGCCTGGTGGCGTACGAGCCGTGTTGCCAGGTCTGTCGTAGATGTTGCCAGTACGATGCGTTGATCACCGGTTAACGCTTCTTGTAGTTGTCGCATCCGACGGCTCAGGTAATGCGGAGATCCATCAATGAATGCTGTGACGTTTTGGACGTTTGCATGACGGACCGGATAACGCTTCTGTGGATTTAGATCGAGCAGGCCAGGAAGCTTGGCAGTTCCCAGAATCTGGGGGTCACGTATCACTTCTGCGAGTTGGACAACTCCCCGCTTGTTTGTATTGGGAATTGGCAGTCCGAGTCGGGTGTCGAAGAGAAACAGCCGGTCATCGAGCAATACGGCCGTACACCATGGAAGTGGTTTCTTACTGTTGATCCCGGGAGCTGCCAACATCGCGACCTCGATACCTTGCTGCCGTGCCAGCAGCATGAATAACCAGGACCGTTGCCAGAAATCACCATGTCCGTAGAGCAGGAGTTGTTCTGCCGAAAAACGGTATCCCGGACCCGGAATACCAAACCGTGGCGCGTAGTGTTTAGGTCGCGGCGGTTGGTCCGAGCCTTCAGCAGGTGTTTTCGGCACGAAGTCTCGAAAATCGGGAGAAATCGGGTCCAACTGAATGTTGCGCACCGTCCAGTCAAACAGGCGGTGCGCGATTCCCAGTTTAGTGGTGGTTGTGTCCCCCAGTTTTTCACGTACGCCATCCAGCCAACGCTCGAATACAGGGTCTAGTTTCTGCTTTACGACCCAGCTCGAAACGTCACGCAACCAGAGTGTTTCACGGAGAAATGCGACGTCTTCAATGTTGAAATCCTGCGATTTGCTGCGCGCACGTCGTTGGAGAACCCGCTGCACTTCTGTCGGCAGAGTTTCTGTCAATTCCGCTGTTTGCCAGTTCGGGAAAGGGGGTTGTTTACTGATCCAGGCGTTAAGCCCGTAGGCAATCTTGCCGGCTGTTGGCGATTGCCCGGTCAAGTTGGGATCTTGCAGCAGTTCCAGGGCATTTTTCAACTCACGTGTTGAGGCGTCCAGGGCTGTGGTTGTTTTTTGCTTGACCGTGCGTGCGCTGCGTTGGGCGCGTTCACAGCCGAATGGGTGGGAAAGCAGCAGCACTACAACCGCAGGCCACCAATAAGGGTGTTGTTTCTTCGTCAGTACGGTTGCCGTGGGAGAACTCATCACTCGTTTACCATGCTGGAAATGAAGAAGTTGGCCGCCGCCCTGCTCAGAATCTCTCGACGGTTTCTCGGATTGCCAGTATTTGCTCAAGCAGGGCGGGCAAGGTGTCCAGGGGAACCATGTTGGCGCCATCGCTGGGCGATTGCTCGGGAGCGGGATGCGTTTCCAGAAACAGACCGTCGATTCCGATTGCGATTGCGGCGCGACTGAGTGGTTCGACCATTTCACGTTGTCCTCCGGTGGCGTTACCGAGGCCTCCAGGTTCCTGCACGCTATGGGTTGCATCAAAAATGACAGGCGCACCGATGTCTCGAAGTTGTATCAGAGCACGCATGTCATTGACCAATCTGCCATAGCCGAAGAAGGTGCCGCGCTCGCACAGCAGTAAATTGCGACAATCGGCAGCGATCAGTTTGCCCGCGACCTGTTGCATGTCCCAGGGAGATAGGAATTGCCCCTTTTTTACGTGGACCGCACGTTTAGTACCGGCAGCGGCGACCAGAAGGTCGGTTTGGCGCGCCAAGAATGCCGGGATTTGGATCAGATCGCAGACCTCTCCGACTGCCGTCGCCTGCCCCGCCTCGTGGATATCTGTGGTGACGGGAAGGTTCGTAGCGTGTTGGACTGCCTGCAGAATCTGCAAGCCACGATCGAGACCGGGACCTCGGTAGGCATCAATGCTGGTCCGATTCGCTTTGTCAAAAGACGCTTTGAAGACGAGTGAAATAGGGAGTTCCCTGGTCAATTCCTGCAAGCGTTGGGCGATCTCAACGGTCAGAGTTTTGTTTTCAATGACACAGGGGCCGGCAATCAAAAGTAACGACTGGCCAGCACCACATTGATATGGACCAATGACAGCGGGATTATTCAGCATAGTTACCCCTTCCGCTGGATTTGCCACGGGGACCGCGGTGCGTGGTGATGGCCAGGCAACCCGTTCGTCGGTTTGAATAGTGATCGAGGAGTACAGATCTACGGATCAAATAGTCGCCGCGGTGGCGGCAGGAATCAGCAGGGTGACTCGCTGGCGGTGCACTTGAATGTGAACCGGAAGCTGGCCGCCAGGATCGCCGTCGAGCTGAAATGCGACAGGGTGATCGGATTCCACACGGAGCGTCGTGACTTTGGCAGTCGTACAGTCTTTCCAGCGTTGATGGAGACCTAGCAAGATTCCGGCGAGGTACCAGAGTGCGGCCGGCAAGGAGCCTCTGCGCAGGGTACAAAGATCGAGGACGCCGTCTGTCCCGATCGCTTGGGGAACGATTGGAATTTTCAGAGCGTAGATCGGCAGATTGTTGACAAACACCCATCGCGCCGCAACTTCCCGCGTTGTCGATTCCGAATCTTCCCCTTGCTCGAAGTATACTCGTACTTCGGGATACCTGTAACTGCGAATTGACGCCAAGATCGGTCGCAGGTAACTCCAATGGGAGATGTGACCTTGACGCTGCTTGTCAAGGCGTTCCACGATGTCGGAGTCCAGACCGCAACTGAACATCAGTAGAAACAAACGGCCATTCGCTTCACCCGCGTCGAGACGCACAAAAGTGCCCTGGTGGATGACTTGAGCAGCGTTTTCCGGTTGGATATCAAACGAACGCGCCAGCAGATTTTCGGTTCCCAGCGGTAGTACCGAAATCGGAATGCCGGCGGGAAGGTGGTTGACAACCAGACCGACCGTTCCGTCTCCCCCCGCGGCAACGACCGCGCGTAATGTGCCATTACTCTGAGCTCGTTCAGCTTCTGCAGTGAGAGCGTGAATGTCAGAGAAACAGGTGGTTTCCAGGCCGAGTTGATGGAGTTCCTGCTGTAGCTTTTGGACTCGTTGTTGTCGGTTCTGGCGACCTGCGGTGGGGTTTTGCAGGATGAGTACCTGGTCGGTACCGGATGTTAACGCGCCAGTCGGTACCAGTGTGGTTGGATGCTTCACAAAACTGGCTGCTGGACATGGGTTGAGCGAGGGTCGGGTCGACATCGCAGCGGCGGCGTCCGCTCATCATCATGGCGACTTGTTCGAAGGCCTGCAATCGGTTGCCACGATGCGCAGCTCCTGACTACAACCAGTGCCAAAGGGCCACGAATCGAAAAGTTGGGAGCTTTTTCCGGTTGCCAGCTGTCTCCAGCCGTCTGCTGTGCGGTGTGGCGGGCGACGTTAAGATGCTGAGATACAGCATGCCCGCCGTCTGGGGTGCTGGAGTCGTCGCTGTACCACAGCTGAGGAAAGTGAAAAGACCGATGGAAAACGAATATCTGCAACAATTCCATCAGCGGGGTTATTTTACGGTGCCAACGCTCTTGACCGAGGAGGAAATCAAGGCTGTTTTTGCGGAGATCGAACACATTGTGGATGACTATGCTGAGGTGCCTGACGAGCTAATTCAATATGAGCCGCGCGTGATGAGTGGCGAGGTGGCCGTAGACACACTGGAGCTCGCGGTACGGAAGTTGTTCCGAATGGCGGTACACAATGCGTTTTTTGCCCGTTTAGCCCGCCATCCACGCTGGCTGCAAATTGCGCACGCGCTGCTCGGTCCTCAGCTGAACCTGGTCCAATCCATGCTGCTGATGAAGCCGCCGCACTGCAGTACGGCCAAAGTCTGGCATCAGGATAATGCTTATTTTCGCCTGTTCCCTTGTCACCTGCTTGGTTTTTGGGTGGCCTGCGACAGGGCGACTGTTGAAAACGGATGCATGCACGTCGTTCCCTGTTCGCAACATGCGGGAATTGTGGCGCATCACGGGGTAGGTGACGAATACGGAGCGGTCCAATCCCCTGCGCCAGCTGAGGTCGTGGCGGTTCCGTTAGAGGCCGGAGACGCGCTGGTATTTCATGGGGAACTGTTGCATGCGACACCTGCCAACCGTACCAACCAGCGCCGTCGTGCGCTGCAATACCATTATGCGGCGACCGATTGCCGGCGGCTGCGCGACGACTATCCGTTTCGCTTGCCTGCTCCTGAGCAGATCATTCAAGCTTGATTCGTCTGGACGCGATGGCCGCTCTATTTCCCGGGACTTTCGGCTGCCCGGTACGGTGACAGCCGGGTTGAGCCACGGTTCCCGTGGAGGGTTTGGGAGAGACGCTCCGCTGGTTTTGATGAGGAGTCAAAGGACGCGGGGAGCTGATTTCGAACCGAGCTAACAGAAACACTCGGCTTGTTTTTCCCGGTCTCCAGGTTTTCTGTTCACAAGCGGCTGCTCTATGCTGGACCTCTCCCCCCAGATAGGCGATAATGCAGCTTGCCTGTCCAAGGCATCTTGTCAGCCAATTCCAGTTGGGCTCTTTGGAGAGACGCCATGTTGGGGCGAAAACGAGCGGGATTTACGTTGGTCGAGCTGTTAGTTGTGATCGCCATAATTGGTCTGTTAGTGGCACTCACCGTGCCGGCTGTACAGATGGCTCGTGAATCGGCTCGGCGAGCAACCTGCCTCAACAATTTGAAACAATTGGCGACCGGTGTCATTCAGTACGAGCTGACAAAGCGGAAGTATCCAGGCTTTGTCAATCCATCGCTGGACGGGCTGGCAGCTGATCGTTACACAGCCACTGCCAACGGCAATCTCCCCTTATCGAAGCCCGCTTCCTGGTATGTTGCCATTGCTGCGGAATACGGTCGCCAGGACATTCGGGATCGCTGGAGTGATCCTAACGTGTGGCGAATGGTGACTCTCGACACGACGTTGGGAGGTTCCGGTGTGGAGGTCATCAATCCCTTGTTGGCGCCTCACGTGGCAAGTTGGATTTGTCCCTCTGGCAATCTTTATAAAGGGCAGGGGCCCGATATCAATGAGGGTGTCATATGGGCCGCACAGGCTGTCAATGGCGGTCAGCAGTTGTCGGATAGTGGCCCGGGCGCCTCCTATGTCGCGAATGCGGGTCTCTTTCCGCGCTGGATACAATATCGCAGCGACAATTCGGCCGCTCGTTTCGTAGACGTAAATGGTATTCAAGGTATTGCTGCCGACGTGGCTTGGACGCCTGCACAGGACAAGGCCAACGGAATTTTTCGGGACCGTGGCCCCGGCATGCGGGTTGCTGTAACCGCGACCGATGTGACCGACGGATTGAGTACGACTGTGTTGTTGAGTGAGAACATTCAGGCGAACCGTTGGTACATGCCGGGTAAGTTTTACGAACCCCGCTACAAACTCTTCTACGATCCGACCAACCTGTTCCAACCCTACGGGCAGGTGTGGAACCCAATCAATACGACGCTCAACCCGTTTCTTCCGTCCAATGTGTTTTGCTGGCTGAATGCTTTGCAACAACCGGATGATAGTGTGGTACGCAATAATACGGGTGCGATGTTTGCGCATAACGATATGAGGATCAATTCGACATCCTTGTATGTTAACGGTATCGATGTCGAATTTCGCGAAGAAGAAATGCCTCAGATCATTGAGACCTTGCGGCCTTCCAGTTACCACTCCGGTGGTGTCAACATGGCCATGTCCGATGGCAATGTGATTTTTGTCAACGAGACCATCGACTACATCGTCTACCAGCAGTTAATGACCCCCCAGGGGACGAAGTCCCTGATGCCGAACTCCGGCTACGTGCTGTCGCAAGGAGACTACCAGTAACAACGCTGGTTGCTTCTTGTGCGTTGGCCATGTGGTTTCGATACTCGGTTGGCCTGATGCGGCAATTCGAACGCAGTTTTTTCATGGGCCCGCGTTTTCAGATCTGGAGGAATTCGAGGTGCTAGAGATACGTCGATACATTTGCGGGTCGCTGATTTTGGTCGCCTGTCTAGCATTCTCTCTCAGTGCGGAAACGCTGTGGCCACGAACGGTAGTCTATTCTGGAGAATCCTGTGCGACCGCAGTTGCGGCTGACTACACGGGTGATGGGCGTGTCGACGTGATTTGTAATGCGGGAAATGCGACCCGGTTGTTGGTGGCTCCGAAATGGACGGAAGTGGTGTTGCAGGCGGAACCTCCGCTGGGATTGATTCATAGTGAGACGATGGATGTCGACGGTGATGGAGACCCGGATTTTGTCGGTGCGCGCTACAGCCCAGGACTAATCTATTGGCTTGACTGTCCCAGTCGGCCGTTGCAAGAACGCTGGAAGATGCGTGTGATTGATGAGCGAGTCAATGGTATCCACGGGCTGCTGGTAGGTGATGTGGATACCGACGGGAAACCGGACCTCTTGGCGAACAGTGCGCAGCCGGTGGGGCCGTTCAAGAATTCGTTGGTGTGGTACCGGCGGCCGAAGACGATGAACGAGACGTGGGACCGCTCTGTATTTGCCCGCGGGGATGCCCCCGGTTTGAGCCACTATTTAGGTTTGGGTGATGTCAATGGTGACGGTCGTCCCGATGCCGCCAGTGGTGCCAAAGGAGGACCTCAAGACAGTAGTGGTATGGGGAACTGGTTTGCCTGGTGGGAAGCCCCGCGAAATCCCCAGGATGTTTGGACCAAGCATTTGATCTCAGCTGCTGAACCGGGTGCGACGAACATTCATCCGGCGGACGTAAATGGAGATGGCAAAACCGATTTTATCGCCTCCCGCGGGCATGCGCAGGGAGTTGTCTGGTTCGAAGCGCCTGATTGGAAACGCCATGATATTCACCCGACACTTCGAGGGCCCCATTGCCTGGTTGTCTGTGATCTGGATGCCGATGGCGATTTAGACGCGGCGACCTGTGCCAAGGATGATCGGCTGGCAGTCTGGTTTGAGAATGATGGACGGGGAGACTTCGAGACACATGTGGTCGGACGCGATCAGGCTGCCTACGATATTCGCGCCATTGACATGGACCGGGATGGCGACTTGGATTTACTCGTCGCTGGCCAGGCGAGCCAGAATGTGGTTTGGTATGCAAACCCGGTACGCTAGATTCCTGGCGAATTGCTGATCCGGTATAAAACGGGCATGGTTCCGCTGGCAGTGTTGTCGCGTTGCCGACGAAGAGGATATGGCACACCGAGGCGTCTGTTGTTGTGTCATCTAGCATTTTCCCCAGCGGTACTTTTACGCTCGTCAGCTCTCTGAATTTGGGGTCTCGCAATGCATGTTCGAATTGCCGGTTTGTCTTGGTTACTGGGTCTGATTTGTTTGCATCCCGCCTCAGTGTCCGCCGCGGAAGCTGAGGTTCGGATCAATGATTTGATGAGTCCTCCCACTTGGGCTCTGTTGGAACGCCAGTTATTGGCGACCAGTAGCCTTGCTTGCGAAGAGTTCTTCGAGCGGTTTTTCGATGAGCGGGGGTACCTCCTTTGTGTTGAGCGTTGGGGTGGCGACGACGGGCCTGACGACGCGATCGAGAATTGCAATGACTGGCCGACGCTACACGCCCTGGGTGGTTCGAAACGTGTTCTCAGCATGGTGCGGAAAGCATGGGAAGGCCATCTGCGTCAATACACCGAAGCCAAGACGATTGAAGTGCCATTTGCCCGCGATGGTATGTACTACAAAGAATTTCCCGTCATGTTCGACTGGCAGCACAACGGGGAGGGTCTCGGGGTGTTTAATCTCCTCGGGCTTAGTGATCCGGGAGCGCGCTCCTGGTGGCAACGCACTCGTCGTTACGCCGGCTTCTACATGAACGAAGATCCTGGGGCCCCCAATTACGATCCCCAGCACAAGATTATCCGTAGCATGATCAATGGAAGTCGGGGGCCCCTGATGCGGAAAGCGACAGGTCTCGATTGGACCGGTGATCCCATTGAAGTCGAACATCGCTTTGACCTTGGGCATGGAGAGCGCAGCTACGAAGAAATGCTTGCCCACTTCAAGGACTACAACGACGTGGTTGGCGATCACCCGTTGAATTTACTGTCAACGACTCTGGCGCTGAACGCATACATGCTCTCACACCAGCCCAAATATCGGGAGTGGTTACTCGGCTATGTTGATGCATGGCGCCAGCGGATGGTTAAGAACCAGAATATTATTCCCAGCAATATTGGCTTGGATGGAACGATTGGTGGTGAATGTGACGGCAAGTGGTATGGAGGTACATACGGTTGGGGGTTTAGTGTTGTGGTGCCTCAGACGGGTGGTTTGGCGCACCGTAATCGGACGTATTGGAGTTTTGTTGGGTTTATGAACGCCTATTTGTTGACGGGTGACGACAAGTATCTGGATGTCTGGCGTAAACAAACCGATGCCATCAACGCGCAAAAGAAAGTCGTAGATGGAATCGCGATGTATCCACGGATGTACGGTGATCAGGGTTGGTATCATTTCGTGCCGCAACCCTATCAATACAACGCACTGGAGTTGTACTATTTGTCGATGCGTCAAAGTGATCGGCTGCGGGTCCCCGTGACGCCCTGGTTGTCTTACCTGGACGGCAAGAACGCGGCTTATCCTGAGACCGCGCTCCGCGCCGATCTGTCCCTGGTTCGAGACAAGATTGCAGCGATGCGTGATGATGCGACGACTCCGGACACGCGTTTGTCCGATGATTCGATGAAGTATAATCCTGCGCAAGTCAGCTCACTGATCCAGTTGATGTTGGGTGGGATACACGTCGAGCGTCGTGCAAGCGTGTTGCACTGTCGTTTGCGTTACTTTGATCCGGTGCTGCGCCGTGCCGGTTTGCCAGACGATGTTGCAGCACTCGTCGATCATTTATCTGCGGATGAAGTCGCGGTGACACTAGTTAACACCAGCCAGCTACACGATCGCGAGTTAGTCATGCAAGCGGGAGGCTATGCTGAACATCATTTTCAGCATGTCGATTGGGGTAATGAGACGGTGCAGGTAAATGCACCCCAAGTTACCGTTCGATTGGCCGCAGGTTCAGGGGCAAGACTGAGAATCAAAATGCAGCGGTATGCCAATCAACCGACAACCAGCTTCCCCTGGCAGAGATAGCCAGCCAGATAAACGGATGAACAAGCGATGGGTGAGTTGCAGCGCCAATTAACCGGTGTGCCTGGTCTGGACGGCTGTCTTGGGGGTGGATTACTGCCTGGAACCTTGACCGTCATCGTAGGTGCTACTGGAGTGGGGAAAACCCAGCTTGGCCTCCAATTTGCTAACGCAGGTGTGTCACAGGAAGGAAATCGCGGTGTGATCTTTGATGTGTGCGCACGCGGTGATTCGCAAAGTCACGCTGACTATGCCGAACGGATGTTTCGTTGGACGTTGTTGTCTGCGCGCGGTGACTCGAATCCTGTCCTGGGAGCTGTTTTTGACGCGGAGGCGGCGCGTGCCGATTATCTGCATATTTTTGACTACCGCGGCCGACGGGTGACGAAGCAGGATCTCGACTGGGATCAGTGGCGACATTGGCAGGCGGAGCTAAATGCCAGGCTCCGCTCTGCCATCGCATTTCTTTACGGTAATTTTGTACACGGAACACGACGTGTCGTGATCGACGGGGTTGAGCCGGCCGAGCGACCTCACGAGTCGATTCAGTTGAATCTCTTTGAATACGTTTACCACCAGATTCTTCGAAAGCATCCGGAATGGGTGGCGCGGGATCTTTTCCGTGAAGCATTTCGCGCCCATGCAGCAGATGCTGAACGGCATGTCTATCCAACGGATGAGATCGGTTGTTTGTTGTTGTATACGGCTCAGGAGAGTTTCTTGAATGAGATGATTGCTCGTCCGTTGGATGAAGGGGATGCGTTATCGAATGCGAATACGCTGATCTATATGGGCAAGATTCAAGATGGTCTTCAGGTGCGTCGTGCCATGTACATTGCCAAACACCGCGGCAGTGGCTGCAGCGATCGTATTCTTCCCTTCGAAATCGATGACCAGGGAGTCCGCATCGTGGGTGATTAGCCAGTGCCTGGCTTGGCCCTGGGTGACTTTCAGGATCACTTTCAGGATCAACGGCGCCTAAGCGAACTCCGAGTGGCCGAACTTCCTGTGGAGACAGTACACAGGTAGGACCGAGCAGGGAATCTATGAACCGTCGCAATAAGTGGCTGGAATGGTGGCGGAATGGCGTCCAGCTTTCCGAGGACTCCGGGTTGCTGCGAGGTTTGTTCGTGTCCGCGGTTTGCGTGATCGGGACAGTTAGTTTTCTGCCGGTCAAGTACGACGTTAATGATGACTTTGGAGTCGTCATGGCGTTGTCGGGAGGGGACGGATTTCCGGCAGGTCAAACCGGCTGGTTTATCTCCCGAATTTTGTCGCAGACGCTCTATTTCTCATATCGCGTGGCAGCTGGGGTACCCTGGTATGGGCTGATCTTGTACTGCTGCGCCTGGTTGGCGAGTGGTTTCGCGGTGTCGAATTTCTGGTACGGAGTGGCGGATCGTCGATTACGACTTCTGGTATTGCCTGCCTGGACGATTGCATTGGGACATTGCCTTGTTGCGGTGACCTTTACCTCGGTTACCCTTTGGTTGGAGTTGGGCGTTTTTCTTTATCTATTGCGTTGGTTGCATCTTGGCAGGCCATTTCGAATTCAATGCTGGATTCTCAGCGGTGCGTGGATGCTCTCCTATCTTTGGCGAGCACCGCTTGCGCTTTATTTCACGGTCTTTGCGTTGCCGTTATTTCTGTACACCAAACGGGCCGATCGTTGGTCCCTGGTGCGTTGGATTGTACCCTGTCTTTTGCTGGTGGTGGTGGACCAGGTGTCGAGCTCCTGGGATAGGCGAACCGAAGCAGCGCAACGCTTCGTGGTTTATTCCCGGTTGCGCGCACAATTCCATGACCGGCCGAGCGGCCGCGAAGGTCCATTAACGGAAACTGCGATTCGCGAGGCGGATTGGCTTCCAGAGGACCACGAACTCTATCGTAGTCGTTGGTTCTTATATGACGAAGATCGTTTCAGCCCGCAGCGCATCGCCAGATTCTTGACAAAGAACCAGCCACCGTTCGCCTTGAACCTGACGCAGGTTCGTTCCGGGTTGAATTACGTATGGCAAGCGAACCGTAATTATCTTCCGCTCATTGGATGTGTCCTGCTGGCAATGATCTTGCACGAATGGCCACAGTTGTGGGGAGCTTTTTGCAGGCGATGGTTGCGAACCGCAATCGTTCTCGGATTGCCATTGAGTTTGATGCTGTTTCTGACCTGGTATCGAATGCCGTCACGAATCAGCCTACCGTTGATGCTCTACTTCCTGGGTACCTTATTGGTTTTGTCTCAGGAAGTGGTTTTGTCTCAGGATAGCCTTCAATTTCCAGAAAAGCTGGTAGGCAAATTTCGTTTTTGGCACGCGTGCGTGACTTGGGGTTTGTTTGGCGTTGCCTGCTTCCTGGGGCTTCAGGCGGTACGCGCCGACCGGAGTTCCTTGTTCACCGAGCGCGCCCAGTTGCAGTTTGTCCAAACAAGCATCCGAGCGTTGGCCGAGTCATCCGTGAATTCGCCATTGGTGATCCGATTGGATCCGAGACATGCGTTTGGTTTTGACGCGGTACATCCACTGCGGGAACGCGAGGGTTTGACTTCTATGCGTTTGCTGCCAGCGGGAAGCTGGATCCGCTCACCGCGTTATTACCGCATCTTGCACGAGTTGAAAGCAAGTACAGGCGCCGAGCTGATACGTCAGGCAGTTGATCGGCCGGATATCTTATTTGTCTTGCATATTCCTCCCGGCAAACCGGCTCGTGACCAGGCGCAGCGCACTCTGCGGTTGTGGGAGTTGTACGTCGACCGCCATTTGCTCAAAGTGAAAGACCATTCGCAGAAAGTTGCGTTTGAGGTGCTGCGAACGTTTGGGCAAGATGATTCCGCGATGGGGCAATTGATATTTTATCGGTTGCGATCGGTGCAGCAGGTGGAAGGCAAACGAGTGTCACGAGTGGATTGATGGACCGTTTGCCAGGTGGGTGACCAGGGTTGCCCTCCTGGTTGATGTTGAATCGGCAACACAACTATTACAGGCACTTGTCCACCGCGCGCCCCAAGGCTGCTACACCTCGATAAAGTTGTTCGGGAGGTTGGACACCAAAACTCAGGCGTAGTGTGTTTTTTCGCGGTGACGTACCTTCACTGGGAAAGCAGTACTCGCCGGGTACGTAAAAGGTCCCTTCGTCGAGAGTTGTCTTGAGTAGTCTGCCAGTGGGCCCCGCACTAAGATGTTCTGGCAGTTCGATCCAGACATAGAGCCCTCCATGCGGTCGTTGCCAGCGTATTTCCGAGGCGCCTCGAAAGACATCTTCCAGGGCAGCGCACATTGCATTTCTCTTGGTCTGGTAGCATTCTCGGATCGTTGCGATATGGCGATCATACAGTTCGAGTTCGAGGATTTTTGCCATGATCCGTTGACTGAAATAGGGAGAGCCAAAGTCGAGATTGCCTTTTTGGGACTGGACTGGTTGTAGCAGTGCTGATGGAAGGACTCCCCAGCCGACTCGTAGGCCTGGTGAAAACGATTTTGAAAAAGTTCCAATTTCAACAACCGTGTGTTGGTTGTGATCCAATGCCAGCAAGGATGGCACATTGTCGCTATCGTAACGCAGTTCTCGATAGGCATTGTCGGCAAGCACGTACAAAGGTCGTTTCCGCGACCATTCTTGTGCGATCGTGACAATTGCCTCGCGTCGCTGCAAAGGCATCGTGACACCACGTGGATTATCAAAATAGGGAGTCAGGTAAATCGCCTTGACGCGTTCGATTTCACCCGAGTTTTGCAGTTCTCTGAGTACTGCCAGGAGTGCGTCCGGAATCATTCCTTCTCCATCGGAGTCAATACCGATGGCTCTCGCTCCGAGGTTTTTGAGGATACTGAGAAAAACAAAGTAGGTAGGTGCGGCGCAGAGCACGATGTCTCCCGGGTCCAGAATTGTGTCGCCAATTAGATAGAGTAGTTGGTTACTTCCTGGAGTGATGAGCATGCGGTCGGGCGAAATCGTCTTTGTCCGACCGTCAAAATCGGTTTGTTCCAGGCGTTCGCAGAGCATGGTACGCAGTTGTCGGTCACCATCGCTGGGCCCGTATTGCAATGCGGCGAGCGCGCTGCCGTGGTCGGTCATCAATGCGTCCACCGCAGTTCTTGTCGGTTCCACCGGTAGTGAGGCTTGGTCCACGAATCCAGCCGCCAAGGAAATCAGATCGGGTCGTGCCAAGGCCTGATCCATTAACGCGGCAATCGGTTGTCCGGCCGCTTGCTGTGCTCTTTGACTGGGCTGAAATTCGGGTTCTGTGGGCTCTTGCACAACGTGTTCCAGAAAAGAAGGTGGTTCTAGTGGGTGGTATACTATACCCTGAAAGAATGGCAGCCGAGCAGGTCAGGTAGGTTGCCGGAACGGACCTACGACTCGTTTTGTGGTGCGGATTGTGACGCTCCCTACGGCGCTATGCAAGGCAAGATTATCACACAAGCGGCGACCGCCGTCGCGCGCATTGGCGGGTTTATTGCAGCGTAGTTGGGAGCATCTCGTGAACCTGCTTTTTCCGCCGCATTGTGTTTACTGTGGTTGTTTCCTGCCTGAACATCTCGGATTGCCGCTGTTCTGTACGTCTTGCACTGAGCGGTTCAGGAGTGTCGGTATTCCCTTTTGCAGTGGCTGTGGTACGCCTGGCTCCGTTTTTTCACTGGTAGATCAGATCTGTCTGCATTGCCATCTCCAACGCAGACCTTTTGATTGTGTTGTGACTTTGGGCGTTTACGATGGAGACTTGCGCCAAGCTGTTTTGCGTATGAAGCGGATTACGGAAGAACCCCTCGTCGTTTCCATGGGCATCCTCTTGGCGGCTGAACTCAGTGAGTTGTTGGGGGGCCAGTTGCCAGATGCGGTTGTGCCGGTGCCGATGCTCTGGAGTCGGCGCGTTCGACGTGGAACGAATAATGTGGGAATTCTGGCTCAAGCTGTCGCCGAAACGCTTCAACTGCCGGTGCTATCGAATTGCGTCAGGTACCAACGAAACTGCAAGAAACAGTCGAGTTTGCCGATTCGTTTGCGGCGACAGAACGTGCAAGGTGCGTTTCGCGCAGCGGCCCGCTACGATATAAAGGAATGTCACATCCTGGTAATTGACGATGTGATGACTACGGGGGCAACAGCCGGTGAAGTTACCAAGGTTGTGAAAGCTGCTGGGGCTGCAAAGGTCACGGTTGCTGTCGTTGCCCGTGGTATTAGAGCGTAGGGTGTTCTTGGGGTATTGCCCAGGTTCCTGGTGTAATCGAAGAGAAGATTACCGGAGATGTCGTTGTTGCCATGGGCAATTTGTGTTGTCGGTCAGACTATTCCAACCCTTTTGTGTTTGAGGCTACCGATGCCAGCAAGCGTGTGTGACCGAGTGCGGTAAAAGCTTGTTGGATTTTTTCGAGTTGCCCCGTTTTCTACACTGGGTTTTTGATTGTTGTTTTATGTCGGAATCAAAGTCAATAAGCAATAAGAGCAGGCCGCGGCCGATTCGACGAGCTGTATTGCGTGGCTTGGGGGTTGTTTTGCCCCCGTTGCTTACTATTTTGTTGTTCATTTGGGCTTGGACGACCATCGAAACTCGTGTCTTGGAGCCCATCGAAAGTGCGGCTCGTTGGGTCCTTGTTGAATATGTAAGGGATATCCAAGACTCCGCGGACGTACCTGAAATCGATCGCCACAAGTACGCAGTTACGTTAGACAACAAACTGGTCCCCGAATCGCATGTGCTGAGTTACAACGCACTGCGGCAAGAGACCGACGCTGAGGCCAACCAGCTTACAGCGACTGCGTTTTATGACCGTTATGTCGAGTTACAGTATTTGCGTCGGACGGTGGTAATCCCGGCGTTCTTGGCCGCATTTATTCTCGTGCTTTACCTACTAGGCAAGTTCTTGGCAGCGGGATTCGGGAGTTTCTTGTGGGCGACATGTGAAGGTGTGATCCAGCGTGTTCCGTTAATTCGTAATGTGTACTCGGCGGTTAAACAAGTTACGGATTTTGTATTTAGTGAACGCGAAATCGAATTCAATCGAGTGGTGGCGATTGAGTACCCGCGGCGCGGAATCTGGTCGATTGGTTTTGTTACCGGTGAGAGCATGAGGGAAATTCGGTCGGCTGCGAAAGAACCTGTTTTGAGTATTCTCATGCCGACTTCTCCGATGCCGGCGACGGGCTTTACGATTACAGCGCCGAAGAGTGACACCATTGATCTGGACATTACAATCGATCAGGCGATTCAATTCGTCGTGAGTTGCGGGGTTGTGGTTCCACCACAACAGCAGGGATCTGATGTTGCGGCCGCGATCGCATCGGCGCTTAACGAACGTGAAAATCTGGAGCTGTCATCGTCGAGTCAAGTGAGTTCAACATCGGACAACACGCTGACGACGGAGTAACGTGGTTGGCGAGGGCGGGTCGTGAGCGATTCGGCAGTCAGAGAGATCAGTCGCATAGTCTGTGAAATGGAAATATGACTAGCAGCGCCGTTCTACGGTTAGGGACTCGCAATAGCCCATTGGCGCGTTGGCAATCTGGTTGGGTTGCGTCCCAATTGTGTGAGCGCGGTGTTGACGTTGAGTTGATACCAATCACGACGCGTGGAGATGTCGTTTCAGGCGCACTCGGATCCGTTGGTGGACAAGGGTTGTTTACCAAGAAAATCCAGCAGGCCTTATTGGACAGGCAGGTTGACTTGGCAGTACATAGCCTAAAGGATTTGCCGACCGACGAAGTGCCTGGCTTGGCTCTCGCGGCAGTGCCGCCGAGGGCGGGAATGCTGGATGCCTACGTCAGTAACCAATGGGATAATTTGGATCAGTTGCCAGACGGATCGATTGTTGGGACTGGGAGCTTGCGGCGGCGTACCCAATTATTGCGATTGCGTCCAGACCTAGAGATTCGGGATATTCGCGGTAATGTCGACACGCGTTTAGGAAAACTTGATGGTGGCGAATTTGACGCGATTCTACTTGCGGAAGCCGGCTTGGTACGGCTTGGCTTGGAGGCGCGGATTACTCAGAGACTATCCCCGGAGATCATGTTACCCGCTGTAGGGCAAGGTGCTTTGGGGCTGGAGACGCGAGCTGATGATGCTGGAGTACGTGAATTGCTCGCCCCACTTGACCACGTGGCGACACGGGCCGCCGTAACAGCGGAACGGCAGATGCTGGCAGCACTCCGAGGTGGTTGCCTGGCGCCGGTAGGTGCTTGGGGACGTGTTGTTGACGGTGTCTTGAGCTTGGACGGAGTTGTGCTCAACAGAGATGGTCAAGAGCGCGTTTTTGCATCGCATACTGCACCGCTGGAGGAGGCGGTTGATCTGGGACAACGCGTTGCCGATAACCTGCTTTCGCAAGGCGCGGCGGACTTGATTTCTTCGCTGCGCAGCAGCACCAGTAATCGAGACTCGGCTGAACCGTCTCAAGAATAAAGTGTCTGTGCGACGCGTGGCACTCGTCCCTGCCTCCGCCTGAGCGCCTGACGTTGGCAGGCAGTGCAGGCACTTCAAGCGAGGCTCGAGATGAATTGCTGGCAGCGCATTTCAGGACTTTGCCGCTGCGTAGCGATCTGCAACGGCGTCCCAGTTCACAACGCTCCAAAAAGCGGAAACGTAGTCAGGGCGACGATTCTGGTAATTTAGATAATACGCATGTTCCCACACGTCGAGTCCGAGAATTGGGGTGCCACCGATCCCTGCGACATCAGCACCCATTAACGGACTGTCTTGGTTTGCGGTGGAACCGACGGCGAGTTTGCCGTCTTGGACTACGAGCCATGCCCAACCACTGCCAAACCTGGTTGCAGCAGCGTTCGCGAATGCGGTCTGGAATGCATCCATTCCCCCTAAGTCAGCAGTGATCGCTGCAGCCAGATCGCCGGAGGGCTCTCCCCCACCACTAGGTCCCATAACGCTCCAGAATAGGGAGTGATTCGAGTGTCCACCACCATTGTTACGGACGGCACCCTGTTGTCCCTCGGGTACCGAGCTGATTGCTGCGATCAGGTCGTCAATCGCCTTGTTTTCCAGATCGCTGCCGGCAATCGCGGCATTGACTTTATCGATATACGCTTGGTGGTGTTTTGTGTGGTGGATCTCCATCGTCCGCGCATCGATGTGTGGTTCCAATGCGTCGTAGGCGTATCCGAGTTCGGGTAGTTGATAAGCCATGGGTTTTCCCTCGTATTGTGCAGCGGTATTGCGACGACTCTACAGACTAGTTGTCAGCATAGCACAGGCTGTCGTGAGGTGACAATGAGGCCACTGCGGGACCTGCGAAGAACTTTTGCAGTTCCGAGAAGCCTCTCTTAGAATGGCCGCTTTGGCCCGCTGGTGCGAGTGTCAAGGAGCTGGATGGCATTGCGAATTGCACACGGTATTCCATTTCTCTTTCGGCGCATCAGACCGGTCAACCGCAACAACTTGCCCTCCGATCGGTTGCACTGGTAGTGCCTGTTCTGGGCGAACGGAATCTTTGTTTACGACGGAACGTAGCACATGAATGAATCTCCTTTTGTCCACCTTCATTGTCACAGCCACTACAGTCTGTTGGATGGAGCTGGTTCGCTAGACCGACTGGTCGAACGCGCGAAGTCCCATGGTATGAATGCGTTGGCCTTGACGGATCACGGCAACTTGCATGGGGCATTGGAGTTTTATCGAAAGGCCAAGGATGCTGGAATCAATCCCATTGTTGGCTATGAGGCATACATTGCGCCGGGAAGTAGGTTTGATAAGAACGCCGGAAGTATGAAAGAGGCGAGTTTTCATCTTACGTTATTGGCTCAGAATCAAATCGGCTTCCGCAACTTGTTGAAGATGGCTTCAGCGGCCTATTTAGAGGGATTTTATTTCAAGCCACGGATCGACAAAGAACTACTGGAGGCGCATCAAGAAGGGGTGATTTGCCTGAGCGGCTGTGTTTCAAGTGAGATGAACCAGGCATTATTACGTGGCCATGGCAACCCGGATCAGTTGGACTCAGCAGTTGCCATCTGCCAGTGGTTTCACGGAGTTTTTAAAGACCGTTACTTCATTGAAATCATGAATAACGGGATTGACATCCAGGACGCTGCGATGGAGGGCGCGGTGGCGGTGGCGAACCGAATGGGCTTGCCGCTCGTCGCGACAAGTGATGCGCATTACGTCGACCGCGAAGACGCTGCGGCACAGGACGTGATGTTGTGTATCAATACAGGGAAATTTCGAACGGACCACTCGAGAATGCGCATGGAAGGTGACCAGTTCTTTCTGCGTTCACCACAGCAGATGTACGAGGCATTTCCTGGGCATCATGAAGCGGTTGCTCGCAGTCAGCAGATCGCAGACACAGTGCATCTTGATTTGGATCTTGGTAAACGCCATTTCCCCACGTACCCGATACCGCCAGAAAAGAACGCGGCCGAGTTCTTGCGTGAATTGTGTTTGCAGGGGCTGGCGGTACGTTACGAGAGACGTCCAGAGATGTACCAAGACGGTAAATTCGCGGACGTGGTCTTGGACCGTCTGGAACGTGAATTGGGTGTGATCGAGAAACTCGGCTTTTCGAATTACTTCTTGATAGTGTGGGACTTTGTGAGGTATGCACGCGAAATTGGCGTGCCTGCGACCGCGCGTGGTAGTGGTGTGGGTGCCTTGGTCTGTTTTGCACTTCATCTGAGCCACGTCTGCCCGATCGAATTTGACTTGCTGTTTGAGCGATTTCTCGACGAAAATCGGCTGGAAGCACCCGATATTGATATTGATTTTTGCAAGCAACGGCGCGGTGACATCATTCGTTATGTGAAAGAGAAGTACGGGCATGCCAACGTAGCGCAGATTGGTACTTTTGGAACGCTCCAGGCCCGTGCTGCGATCAAGGACGTAGGGCGTGCGTTGGGCATTCCCTTGGCCCGTGTCAACCAAATTACTGGCATGGTTCCTGAGCAATTGGGGATCAATCTTGAGGGTGCCCTGAAGACGAGTGATGATTTACGGAGAACCTATGACAACGATGGTGAAATACGCGAGTTGATTGATCTGGCCCGTGCCATCGAGGGTCTCGCTCGAAATGTCGGGACTCATGCGGCCGCGGTAGTTATCGCGGACAAGCCGCTGACGGAATATGTTCCTCTCTGTCGAGTGACAGGCAAGGATGATGTGATCACACAATGGTCCATGAATGACGTCGAAGCGGCTGGCCTCTTGAAAATGGATTTCCTGGGATTACGGAATCTAACGGTCTTGAGCAAATCCGTAGAAATCATTGAGCAGACGACAGGGGAGCGGATTGAACCAGAAGCGTTCCCTCTTGATGACGCCAAGACATTTGCGCTCTTGCAGCGGGGGGAGACCAAGGGTGTGTTTCAGTTGGAGAGTGGGGGAATTCGTGACCTTTTGCAGCGGATGAAACCAGATGCTTTCCATGACATCATCGCGACCAATGCACTTTACCGTCCGGGACCGTTGGAAGGAGGTATGGTCGAGGACTACGTAATGGTCAAGCATGGGCGAAAGGAAGCACAGTACAGCCACCCGGTGCTCAAAGATGTACTGAGCGAGACCCACGGCGTGATGGTCTACCAGGAGCAGGTAATGCGAATCTTGAATCGTCTAGGCGGTATTCCGCTGGCGAACGCGTATACGTGTATCAAGGCGATCAGCAAGAAGAAAGAGTCGATCATCGCGGCCAATTATGAGCAATTTATTTCTGGTGCCACGGAAAGTGGATTGCCCAAGAAAGAGGCCCAGCATATTTGGGACTTGATCATCAAGTTTGCTGGGTACGGATTCAATAAGTCGCACTCCACTGCGTATGCGTTGATTGCCTATCAAACGGCCTATCTGAAAGCCAACTATCCCGTTGAATTCATGGCGGCTTTGCTTTCGAGCGACATTCCAGGCAGGAATTTTTCCCGTAAGGATTCACTTGTTGAGCATCTGGAAGATTGCAAACGTATGGAAATTGAAGTGGTTCCACCGGATGTCAACAGCTCAGATGTTGATTTCACGGTTGCGGATGGCAAGATTCTGTTTGGCTTGTCAGCGATCAAAGGGTGCAGCGGCGCCGCCCCCCGCGCGATTGTGTCCACACGTATCGAATCAGGTGAGTTTGGGGATCTGTTCGAGTTTTGTGAGAAAATTGATCTATCGAGTTGCAATCGCGCTTCGGTCGAAGCGCTTATCAAAGCTGGTGCAATGGATTCGTTACAGGCGCATCGTCGACAGCTATATGATGCACTGGAGCGAGCGATCCAGGCGGGGCAGGCAGCGGCTGCAGATCGTCGTAGCGGTCAGAAGAGTTTGTTTGGAGCAATGGAGGACGACGAATCCACTGCGGAAGTCGTTCCGTTACCTGATGTTCCTGAATTTGAAGACCGAGAGCGCCTGATGATGGAGAAAGAGGTTCTCGGGTTTTATCTGCGCAGTCACCCGTTGGCAGAGTATGAAAAACAGTTGTCTGCCTATGCGTCTCATTCCACGGATGAACTTTCCAAATTGCCAGACCGAACCGAGGTGATCCTAGGTGGTATGGTTTCGTCCATTAAGTTTGCCCACACTAAGAACGCACGACCGGATGCACCCACGAAGTACGTCAATTTCGATCTGGAAGACATGCAAGGATCGATTCGTTGTATTCTTTGGCCGACAGGCTTTGCTGAAATGGGAGACCTGGTCCAAGCGGACGTGATATTGTGCATTCGCGGTGTTGTCGATCGTCGAGGTGGGGGTGACGAAGCGAACTTGATCGTCAACGAGCTGATTCCCCTGGATCAGCTGGATTCGCGTTGCGCCAGCGGTATTCTCATACGAATCGAGGAGGAGAAGCACAGTCCCGAGATGCTTCCGCAACTGCGCGAAATCGTCCGTGGGTACCCCGGCCAGCGGGATTTACAGTTCCTACTAGTGTTGAAGGACGGTAAACGTGTCTATTTGCGTTCGGATCGACTCCGTGTCGGTGTGACGACGGAGTTGCGATCACGTATTACCGGTCTTTTGGGGCCAGGCAACTATCAGGTGATGACCACCGGTCCACCGCCAGCGAATGGGAATGGAGGCCGGCGGAGGCAGGTCCGTTAGCAACGAAGGATGTGATTTTCACGATAATTCTTGCCAGCCGGCCGATGAACTACATGGATTGGTGTACCCTGTTTTACAAATTCCTTGTATTTCGTTGATTTTACCCAGTTTCGCAACTATCATCATCCATTACGGGGCCTATAGTTCTTTCACAGGCCGACGGTTGTTCCGTTCTGTCAAAACACGTTCCTGTGATCGGCCTCAGTTGCCATGTTCACGGGAGCGTACCGGTTGGTTTTTCTGAGACGTGGTACTTTTTCGAGACGTGATTCCCAGTCGCCGATATTGAGGTATCTCATGGCTGTTAAACAACTTCGATGCTGCGTCATGCTCGTAGCGGTCACTCTCTTCGGCACTCTGGGTGCATCCACCTCCTTTGCCCAATTGGGTGGCGGTGGCGGTGGCGGTGGCGGACTTGGCGGTGGCGGTGGTGGTGGTCTTGGCGGTGGCGGTGGCCAAGGTGGTAATGGGGCGGCCGGTATCACGGTCGATGCACGCGGCGTGCTGCAGCGGCTCTCGCGAGACCAAGGTGGTCAACTCAAACGCAAACGTTACAAACTGGCGCGGCGTAGTTTGGGAACCGTGGCCCGTCAATGGAGTCCATTACGTGTGGTTTCTTTGAATCGGCTGGAAGCCGCGATCAAAGAACGCCGCAAGAACGGGCTTCCCGAGACGGACATGCAACTTTGCCTGGGTGGTTTGACCCGGTTGCAGTATGTCTTCTTTTTGCCCGATTCCAATGACATTGCAATCGCTGGCCCGGCCGAGCCTTACTATCAGGACGGGGAAGGTGAGATTCGCGGCATGAAGAGCGACCGACCGGTTCTGTTGCTCCAGGATTTGGCGATTGCTTTGCGGGCCTTTGCACCGGGGCAAGCTCCGACGCCTACCGTTGGTTGTTCGATCGACCCAACCCAAGAGGGCTTGGCGTCTTACAATCAAACTCTGTCCCAGATTCGTAGGCAGGGTATCCGTAATGGGAATGTGATTGCTGAATCGTTACGGTCCAGCCTGGGCTTGCAAGACGTTACCGTCAAAGGCGTTTCTCCGAGTACCCACTTTGCCTACATTCTGGTGTCGGCCGATTATCGCATGAAGTTGATCGGGATGGGTTTAGAGAAACCGGCCGTAGATATTCCCAGCTACATCAAGAAAGCACGAGGCGGTGAGAGTATGGTTCGATGGTGGTTTACACCAAACTACGAAACAGTTCGTGCCAGCGATGATGGTTTGGCCATGGAACTGGTAGGTGATGGAGTAAAACTGGTCGGCGAAGGCGAGCAGATTAACGCCGATGGGACCCGACGCCGTGTGGTGCGGATGAGCCGAGCTAGTAAAACTTTCGTGGACGCATTTACGCGAAGATATGCAGAACTCGCCGCGCGAGAGCCGGTATACGCTCATCTACGTAATTTGATCGACATGACGATTGCATCGGCTTACATTCAGCAGCAGGATTTCTACGGACAGGCTGACTGGTCGATGGACCTGTTTGGCGATGAGAGCCAGTTTGAGCTTGAGTTCTTTGAGACACCTGAACAAGTCGATACAGTGAGTCGAGTTGTCGCCAAGAACGGGCTGCTGTTTACGCCCACGGCGGGTGGGATTACGATCAATCCAACCCACGCGTTGCGGAAGAGTAATCTCTTGGCGGATGAGGATGGACAAGTTGCCAAGACGCATTCTGGTGTCGACCTGTCGTCACTGGATCCGCTTCAATGGTGGTGGGATGCTTCGGGTATCAAGGATGTGAAATAGCATCTGCACGGGATATTGTGACTAGAGACGCAACCCGGTTTCCGAAAGGAAGCCGGGTTGCTTTTGTTCTTGAGGACTGCGTATTGACTAGCGGTCGGTTGTTTGACGCGGCAGCGACTGCCTTGTGAGGTTGGGCGCTCTTATAGCAGTTGGGCAGAACTGGCGTGGAGACCGCTAGAGCGCGTTTGAATTAAGTGTAGCGTTAGCCGCAGTGGCGAAAGTAGTTTTTGCACTCGTCGGGTGTGAATTGGTCAAGCAGCTTGCCGCAGGTAGTCCAGAGGGCTT
>PAQH01000120.1 GCA_002709225.1 Planctomycetaceae bacterium | reverse complement strand
TCCGGCTTGTGTTTGGCAAACCACTCGTCATGGAGACGTCGTTCTCGAGCATCTCTCAGGACCTGTTCTAGCGATGGCACGACGATCGAAGTGGCAGCGGTGTCAGGATCATTGTTTAGATTTTTCAGATGCCAAAAAATGGTGATAGTGGCCGCAGCACTAATAGCTAGGGCGACCGATGCAAGGGCCGTTGGCATCCAACGTTCAAAAGATCTGTGGCGTTGAAATTCCTGATCTTTACCAGATGAAACCAGACTTGGTACTTGAACAGGGGTTTGACAGTGTGGGCATTTTCGCGATGATCCTCTGGCCTTCGCTGCAACGATCATCGACTTTGAGCATGTCGGACAGATGATGCTGAGGTACATGTCAGGCCTCAACAAGTTTCCAAATGAAAAAGAAATCGGGGGACCCTAACTTCCCCCATCCTAATAATCTCACTATAAGGCGGGTAGGGTGATTTCTTGGTTGTTTTACAGTTTTCGTTTGAAGAGATTGTTGCTTGAGCGTGAATTTTACTTGTCGTTGGTTAATTGCGTTGATTTAAAAAAATGTTGATTCTTTAGGTTTTTAATTAGACGGACTTGTGTGGTGATCCGGCTGTGCAGCTGCCATTTTGGCGTTTTTAAAATTCGCCTCTTTTATGGGTTCTTGAGATTCGGTAGGAAACCATTACCATAAGTCTTTTTAAAACCGCTATTTAGCAATGAATGGATTTTGTTGGCACGCGGCTTGCAGAATAAGGGGTGGCCAAGAATCCTTGCCTGCCAATTTGGATGTGGGGTTTCCTGGTCAAGAGAGCTTTTAATCTGGTTTTTTATGGCTCGCTGGGTTGAATTTCTTTGCTGGGTTAAATGTGACGCGGTAATTTGAGTTAAAAACGAAAAAACTAAGTGAAATACACGAAGCAGGAGGATGACGGACGTGGCAAAACAGATGGTCTTTGACGACGAAGCCCGACAGCCGCTTTTAGCTGGCGTTTCAAAACTGGCTCGAGCCGTTCGCAGTACTCTGGGACCTCGAGGTCGCAATGCAGTGTTGGACAAGGGTTGGGGTTCTCCAAAAATAACCAAGGACGGTGTGACCGTCGCGGACGACATTGAGCTGGACGACCCGTTTGAGAATCTTGGTGCTCAATTAGTCAAGGAAGCAGCGAGCAAGACCAATGATGTTGCCGGTGATGGAACGACTACCGCTACGGTGTTGGCTGAAGGGATTTTTCGTGAAGGATTAAAGATGATTTCCGCTGGTGCGGATCCAATGGCCTTGTCGCGAGGGATTTCGGTAGCCGCAGAAGCTGTCAGTAAGGCGATTGGAAAGCAGTCTCAGGCAATCGACGAGAAGAATAAAAAAGAGATCCAGCAGATCGCTACGATTGCCGGCAATAACGATCCGGGGATTGGTGGCGTGCTTTCAGACGCTTTTGTCAAAGTTGGTAAAGATGGTGTTATTACCGTAGAAGAAGGGCGTGGCAATGAGACCACAGTGGATGTCGTCGAAGGAATGCAGTTTGATCGTGGATTTCTTTCGCCGCATTTTGTTACCAATCAGGACGAGCAGCTGGTTGAGTTGTCCGGTGCGTTGGTGTTGATATACGAAGAGAAGATTACCAGCGTAAAGAAATTGGTGCCGATTCTTGAGGCAGTGAGCAAGGCGAACAAGCCTCTGCTGATCATTGCTGAGGATATTGAAGGGGAGGCTTTGGCTACCCTTGTAGTTAATAAAATGCGGGGAATTCTTGATATTTGTGCTGTCAAAGCACCCGGGTATGGTGATCGTCGTAAAGCGATTCTTGGTGATATTGCGACATTGCTTGGTGCAACGGCCATTTTTAAAGATTTGGGGATTGAGTTAGACAGTGTCAAATTGTCAGATCTCGGCAAGGCTAAAAAAATCAAGATTACATCGGATGACACTGTCATCGTTGGTGGGTCTGGTAAGAAATCAGAGATCGATGGTCGTGTTGAGCAGATTCGTAGTGAAATTGAGATCACCGATAGCGATTACGATCGGGAAAAACTGCAGGAACGCTTGGCTAAATTAGCCGGTGGAGTTGCTCAGATCAATTGTGGTGCAGCCACCGAAACCGAAATGAAAGAACGTAAGGCACTTTTGGAGGACGCCAAGAGTGCAACGCAGGCTGCCTTGGAAGAAGGCGTTGTTGCAGGTGGTGGCGTGGCGCTAATTCGGTCTTCAGCGGTCATCAAACGATTGAAGCTGGAGGGAGATGAAGCACTGGGGGCAAGAATTGTGGAAAATGTATTGGATTATCCCTTACGTTCCATCGCTAATAATGCGGGTAACGACGGTGCTGTGGTCGTTAATCGAGTTAAAGGGCTCAAGGGAAAAACCGAGGGTTACAACGCTGATAAAGATGAATATGGTGATATGGTTGCTGCTGGCATCATCGACCCCGCGAAGGTTGTTCGAACGGCGTTGCAAAACGCTGCCAGTGTTGCGTCGTTGCTGCTAACAACTGAATCCCTGGTAACGGAAATACCGACCGAGGAGGAGGAAGATGGGGGCGATCACCACCATGACCATCATGGCATGGGTGGTGGCATGGAAGGCATGGGCGGCATGGGCGGTGGCATGGATCCGATGGGTGGCATGGGTGGCATGGGTGGCATGGGCGGCATGGGTGGCATGGGTGGTATGGGTGGTATGGGTGGTATGATGTAATGCAAAGCCCTCCGCGGTGTCAGTTCCGTTCTGACCACCGGAATTGCTGTAGTTTTGAAACAATTCACATTTAGCTCATAGAGAATGAAGGAATCACATCATGGCGAAGATCAAGGTTCGACCGCTTGATGATCGGGTCATCGTGGAAACGATGGAGGCTGAAGAAACGACAGCCGGCGGGATTGTGCTGCCCGATTCAGCCAAAGAAAAACCGCAGCGCGGAAAAGTGGTTGCGGTTGGTCCGGGCAGATTGCTCGACAATGGCGAACGCGGACAGCTATCCGTTGCTGTGGGCGACGAAGTGATCTACGGCAAGTACGGTGGCATGGATATTGAAGTCAATGGAGAGGAAGTCAAGATTGTGCGAGAGAGCGATATTTTGGCGAAAGTCATTAGCTAGCGGGGATCACTGAGAAGACAATACCGCCCAGGGTTTTCCTGGTGCGGCGGCGAGCCATATTCTTCAGATATGGTTCAGAGCAGGAGAAATAAACGTGGCAAAGCAACTGCTGTTTGAAGATTCTGCCCGGCAAAAAATGATGCAGGGTGTGGATAAATTGGCCAACGCGGTGGCTGTGACAATGGGACCGACTGGTCGCAACGTCATCATCGATAAATCCTTTGGTGGCCCGACTGTAACGAAAGATGGAGTGACGGTCGCCAAGGAGATTGATCTCGAAGATCGTTTCGAGAATATGGGTTCGAAGCTGGTCGTTGAAGTGGCCCAGAAGACCTCCGATCTGGCAGGTGACGGAACGACTACGGCGACCGTGCTGGCCCGCGCGATTTATAAAGAGGGTCTTCGGAATATCGTCGCAGGTAGCAATCCAGCCGCGGTTCGACGTGGGATCGAGAGAGCGGTTGAAGCGGCGGAAGCCCGGCTCCTGGAGATCGGTAAGCCGGTCGCGGATAAGTCAGAAGTGGCCCATGTCGGAGCGATTAGCGCCAATAACGACATGGGAATTGGCGAACTGCTGGCGGATGCATTGCACCATGTTGGTAAAGATGGCGTGATTACTGTTGAAGAGGGAAAGAAGAACGATACCGAAGTCGAGTATGTCGATGGCATGCAGTTCGACAAGGGATTTGTTTCCCCTTATTTCATCAATCGCCCTGCCGAAATGGACTGCGTGCTGGAAGATGCGTATATCCTGATTCATGAAAAGAAGATCAGCAACTTGCGAGAGCTGGTTCCTGTGTTGGAGCAGGTTGGCCAGACTGGCAAACCGCTGTTGATCATCGCAGAGGATGTGGATGCCGAAGCGTTGACACTATTGGTTGTAAACAAGCTGCGCGGCGTGTTGAATGTTTGTGCGGTGAAGGCACCAGGATTTGGTGATCGTCGTAAAGCGATGTTGGGTGATATCGGTGTTCTCACCGGTGGCACGATGATCAGCGATGATCTTGGTCTGAAACTGGAAAACCTGACACTGGAGCAACTCGGACGCGCCAAAAAGATCAGCGTCGACAAAAATGCGACCACGATCGTGGAAGGTGCGGGTGTCCGGGATGAAATCGATCATCGGATCGACCAGATTCGCGCGCAGATTGATCAGGTTGACAGCGAGTACGACAAGGAGAAATTCCAGGAACGCCTGGCCAAACTCGCCGGCGGTGTAGCTGTGATTTCAGTGGGCGCTGAGACTGAATCAGAAATGAAACAGAAGAAAGCTCGCGTCGAAGACGCGCTGCATGCCACCCGGGCAGCTGTGGAAGAAGGGATTCTGCCAGGTGGTGGTGTTGCCTTACTGCGATGTCAAGAGGTCGTTGAGAAGTGTCGATCCTCTGCCAAGAAAGACGAAAAAGTAGGTGTGGATATCGTCTTGGGTGCGCTCGACGCGCCATTGCGACAGATTGCAGACAATTGTGGCATCGACGGTTCGGTCATTGCGGATGAGGTGAACGATAAGCCTCTGACCGTGGGCTACAACGCGAATGCTGGTGAATATGTCGATATGTACAAGGCGGGCGTGATCGACCCAGTCAAGGTCGTGCGAACCGCGTTGGCGAACGCCGCCAGTATCTCGGGTCTGATGTTGACTACGGAAGCGTTGGTGACGAACTTCGATCAAGAAGATAAAGAGAAACGCGGCGTCGAAGGCGCAGTTCGCTAGGGTTTCGATACCTGGTACGACTGCGGCGGTACGACCGCCTACGAGTAGTTTCAACTCAGGGCCACTTCGTAGTGAGGTGGCCTTTTTGTTGAATCCCGGCAGCGAGCTCAAAAGAGGATGGTAGGTATCACCTTGCTTGGGACTTCGTCATTCCCGGGGGGACGTGTGCGGCGCGAGTCCTCGGTGATTCTGGTGATACAAGCTGCGTAGAGAACGGTCTAGGACTGGTAGGGTCGAGTCACTCCATCGGCCTGCAGTTGGGTGGCGATTATGGTTGCCAAGCGAGATTACTACGAAGTGCTCGGTGTTGAGCGCAGCGCTGGCGAACGGGAGATCGCGACCGCCTACCGGAAAATGGCGATCAAGTACCACCCAGACAGCAACGGAGGAGATCCGGATGCCGTCGAACGCTTCAAAGAAGCCGCGGAAGCGTACGAAGTACTCAATGACGCTGAGAAGCGTGCACGCTATGACCAATATGGCCATGCCGGAGTGGCTGGCTCGGCAGGTCAATATGAACAGGTAGGAGATATCTTTGAGGCGTTTGGCGATATCCTGGGTACCGGCTTGTTCGGGGATATGCTGGGCGGTCGGCGCGGGCGCCGGCAACGCCGCGGTGCAGACATCCGCTGCGACGTGACGCTCGACCTGGAAGAGGCGGCTGTCAATACCGTGAAGACGGTGACATTTTCGCGCAGCCGTGCGTGTGGTTCCTGCGATGGCAAGGGGACACGCCCTGGATCGTCACTCGAACGCTGTCGGCGTTGTGGCGGTGAGGGCCAGGTAGCGCAACAGATGGGTTTTGTCCGTGTGCAAACGACATGTCCTTCCTGTGAAGGGAGTGGCACGATGATTGCCGATCCGTGTGGCGACTGTGCTGGTGCCGGGAGGGTTGCTGGTAACGTGACAATCGATGTGTCCATTCCCGCTGGGGTCGATGATGGCATGCGCGTGCGCATCCCTGGTGAGGGTGAGCCGGGACCCTCGGATGGACCAGCGGGGGATTGTTATTGCTTTGTGAGTGTGCGGCCCCATAAGCTCTTTCAGCGAGATGGACAACACCTGATCGTGCGTTTACCCATCACTTATACTCAGGCCACGCTAGGGGCTAAAGTCGAGGTGCCGACGCTCTCGGGTGCGACAGAGTTGACGATTCCCAAAGGGACACAAGCAGGCGAAGTGTTTCGTTTGCGCAACAACGGCATGCCTGATCCGCGGGGGCGCTCTGGACGTGGTGAGTTGCTCGTTCAGACCTATATTGAGGTGCCACGCAAATTAGGACGCGAGCAACGCGATCTATTGCAACAGTTGGCGGAGTTAGAACGCACAGAAGTCACTCCGGAACGGACGTCGTTTCTGGAAAAACTACGCGATTATCTCACCGGCGGAGATGCGACCGAGGAGGCCGACGCATGAATGAACCGAAACCGTCGCCGTTGGAGGACTCGCTGCCTGACACACCGGATGTGGAAACACCCGCACCGTCGCCCAACGAGGAGCATGCGGAATCGGCTGCCGCCACCGATTGCAGTGAAAATGAAGTGGTCGACAGTGAGTCTCAGGCAGGAGAGTCGCAGCCACTCGATTTGCAGGGCCAGTTGCGGGAAGCGAATGACCGAGTCCTGCGGAGCCAGGCGGAACTAGAGAATTCGCGCAAACGGATGCGGCGCGAAATGGATGAGCAACGCAGATTCGCCGTATTTCCATTGTTGTCAGATTTGTTGCCGGTGGTCGACAACTTGGGCCGTGCTGTTCAATCCGCCAATGAAAACCCGGATGCCGAGAGCCTGCTGGCGGGGGTGCAAATGGTAGCTTCCCAGCTTGCCGCGATTCTGGAACAGCACAATTGTCGGAAAATTGCCGCGGCGGGCGAGTTGTTTGACCCCAATTTACATGAGGCCATTGGGCAGCAGCCAAGTCCGGACTGTCCAGAAGGTCATGTTGCCCATGTTGCCTTGGAGGGCTATTGCCTTCATGATCGAGTGATTCGCCCTTCGCAGGTACTGGTCTCGACGGGAACACCGGGACCGCCGGACGACAAGTCGGATGGATCGCAAGCCGAGTGAACTCCACTGCGCTCGAGGGCAGTGTTAAGCCCGTTGGTTGTAACCAAAGGAAAAGCTGATGCCGACATATGACTATGAATGCGATGCATGCGGTCACGCGTTCGAGTTGTTTCAGGGGATCACGGCTCCCGTCAAGCGGAAGTGTCCGGAATGTGGGCGATTGAAGTTGCGTCGACTTTTTGGTGCTGGTGCAGCTGTGATGTTCAAGGGTTCCGGTTTTTACGAGACCGATTATCGCAGCGATGCCTATAAGAAGGCTGCAGCCAACGACAAGAAAGCTGCCGAAGCGAAAACGGAGAGTAAATCTAAATCCGAAGGTGCGTCCAAATCGAAGAGCACGCCGGATAGCAGCAAGCCAGCGTCCAACAAGAAGGCCGACTGAGGCACCCTGAACTGGGACGGTCATGTAGGTTTCCGCTGTTCTCTCGGCAGCTGGCGTTGTTTCCAGCGAACCTTTAGAAGGCTGCGGGTGACGTTCGAAACTGAGGCCGCGGCGTGCTGATCGCGTCCCTGCAATCGGAATGTTGTTCGCGCGTGCACGTTTGAGTCGCTTCGCGAAATGATGTCCTTGTCGCCGCTGCGGAGTGAGGGACGCTGCCGCTTGGTGGCATTGCATTGGGGCCGCTGCCAGCCGCGATCAGGTCGCTTGGGGTTCGTGGCTGTTGAGGGCAGGGATCCTCTCCGATCATGTCGCCAGCCAGTCCCATGCTGGCTGTTGAAGGCGGTTGTCGGTTGAGTCAATCGGATTGGCGCCCGTTGACGAGGATTTGTCCGGCTTGCTGTGATCCCGGCGATTGAAGAAGACGATTAGGGCCCCCAATAGAATCACGATCAGCATCATGGCCAACAGCAGTGGCCAGGGAGACGCACGCCGCGTGCGCGGGGGCAGTGCCGTGCGTACTTGGGGAAGCGGTGGAGCCTCGGGCGCCGAGGAGGTCGTGATTCGGGTAGCTGGGGTGCCCTGGTTGTCCGCTGGCTCCCCGTGGGCAAGTTTTGCCGAGACGGCCTCCGCAGGCGTCACAGGGTTCGCTTGGAGCTGGCTGTCGTACGCGTTGCGACGGTCTGGGTGGAGCAGGCAGATCTTGGCGGCAGAAACCTCGTTTAACAGACGCTGTGCCAACCCGACATGGGCGCCGGATTGGAATGTCCGGAGATACGACATCTGTCGGTTGGCAGCGTTCTCGATGACTTCCGGATCCGTTTCGAATCGAGCGATGCCCAGCAACCGGTAGTGATCGGCAGGTTGCTCGGAAAGTGGAATTCCCAACCAGATTCGATAGGGATCGAAAGAATCGTCCATCGACGGGGCTCTGAGCATTGTGGACAGTGATATCGAAGTAGGATTATTTCGCAGAATGTGCGGACTGGCAAGGAGCGCAAAAGGGTGATGGGGCTCCCGAAGCCTGTCCAGTGTACGTCACACTCAATCGGACTGCTGCTACAATACTCGCCATCACATTGTGATGCGAGTTGACTTTTATTTTCTGTCCTTTGCATTGAGATCGTCCTGAGTGAACCTGAACGGCACCTACATCGATGACACGTTTGCGGAAGCGTTCCGCATGCAATACACGCGACTTTTGGTTACGGCACACGACCGGTTCTGGTTGGAAGCGGCGATACGTGAATGTACGGGGTACAGTTCCTCGGTAATCGCATGTGACGCCGAATGTGGCTTGGAGAACTGGCTCGACCCGCAACTGACGCCGGATGGGCGCTGGGGAGCGGCAGTGCTGGTTTTTGGGTTTGATCAGGAACGCCTCTCCAAAGCCGTCGCCAACCGGGTCGGCCAATGTGTGATGACCTGCCCATCGACGGCGGTGTTTGATGGGCTCTCTGACACAACGACTCGATTGCCACTTGGAAAACATCTTCGGTTCTTTGGTGATGGCTTCCAGAAAAGCAAGCTTGTGGCTACGGACAGGTATTGGCGAATTCCCGTTATGGATGGTGAATTCACGGTCGTGGAGAACGTGGGCATGGCCCCAGGCGTTGCGGGTGGAAATTTCATTCTCCAATCGTGCGATCAGGAGCGTGCGCTGTCCGCCGCACGCCTTGCGGTGGAAGCGATCGGTGAACTCCCCGGCGTGATCACGCCTTTTCCTGGCGGCGTCGCACGCAGCGGCAGTAAAGTCGGTTCACGTTATCCGGCGCTGGTTGCTTCTACGGCGGATGCATTCTGTCCGACGTTGCGCGGTCGAGTGGCTTCACGTTTGCACGAACAAGCAAATTGTGCGTATGAAGTCGTGATCGACGGAGTCGACGCGCAGGCGGTGCACAACGCGATGCACCGAGGCATGCGAGAGGCCAGTGCGTCAGACGTGGTAGCCATTAGCGCGGGTAACTATGGTGGCAAACTGGGGAAGTTCCATTTCCACTTGCGATCTGTCTTAGGCGGCCCGAATGATGCCTGAAGGGGCTCCGCCGGTCGCTGTTTCACCGGTTTATTGAACGTTGCCTTCCTGTGATCAACAGCCATGAAGATCTTGTTGACCAACGACGATGGAATCGACGCGCCCGGATTGGCTGCACTCTGTGAGGCCGTTTCTGACCTGGGAGAGATTCGTGTGGTGGCACCGGAAGCACCACACTCGGGATGCAGTCATCACGCGACGACCGAGAGCCCTCTGCACTTGAGAGAAGTGGGGGCTCGACGGTTCGCGGTCGATGGCACACCGGTCGATTGCGTACGTCTCGGTTTGAGCGAGGTGCTCGCGGATGCCGACTGGGTAGTGGCGGGTATCAACTGGGGCGGAAACTTGGGAGTGGATGTACTGATGTCAGGGACCGTCGCAGCTGCCCGTGAGGCGGCCTTGCTGGGAATCCCCGCGATAGCGCTCTCGCAATACTGTCGCCGCCCGGAAATAGATTGGAGTTCCGCAGCCCTCTGGGCGCGGGAGGTGGTGGGCGGTTTGCAGCAACGCGAATTGGGAACTCGGGAGTTCTGGAATGTCAATTTCCCGGACTTGTCCGTGGCGGGTACTCTTGAGGGTGACGTCACGAAACCACCGCACAGGGACTGCCCGCTCGAGTTGGGGCCCTTACCTGTGCGATTCGAACGTGTGGCGGACGCCTGGCAATATCGTTGCGATTACCATCGACGCCCGAGCCACCCTGGCTCCGACGTGGCTGTGTGCTTTGCGGGTGAGATTTCCATCACTCGAGTCCCGGTTTGGTAACCTTCGGACTGTGGTTGCTGGATAGGTGGTGTCGCCACGCCGCGTTGCACTGCAGTGGCACTAAAGGAAACCGTGGAAGCCTACTTTAATCGGGAATTCTATCTGCGCAGAATTGAAAGTCCCGTCGTTCATTTATTTCCCAGTGCAGAGAGTATGTCATGACCTTCCAGGCTTACGATTTGAATCTCATTGAGCACATTCGTGGTGTGGATCATCCCGAGTCGATTGGGATTGGTCCGGCCGGTGAGGCGTATACGACCGGCACAGGTTGTCAGGTGTACCGGGTCGACCTCGCGCATAATGCTGCGCAACAGTTCGCGACGACCGCGGCGCGGTGCTTGGGATCTGCGGTCGATGAGGCGGGTAATCTTTATTTGGCGCATACCGCGGGTGATGTCCTGCGCGTCACGCCCGACGGCGCGATCAGCCAGTACGCGACAGGGCCGGCTGGAGAGCCCTTTATGTGTACCAATTACCCGGCGTTTGATCGCGTTGGCAATCTCTACGTGTCCGATAGTGGCGACTGGTCCGAGACAATCAATGGTCGCATCTGTCGCATCTCTCCTGGAGGTGGGCAGGCGGAGCTTTGGTACCCGGAGCCGGTTGATACTCCCAATGCGATCGCCCTGGATGGGGACGAGCGCTTCCTCTATTTCGTCGAGACGTTTGGCAGTGCGATTGCGCGCATTGAAATCAAGCGGGACGGCACCGCTGGTGCCTTCGAACGAGTGGTCCATATGCCGAGGCACATCCCTGATGGTATCGCCTTTGATGATCAGGGGCGTCTCTGGATCGCCTGTCATCGTCCGGATGCGATTTATGTATTTGATTTGAGCAGCCGCAGGTTGGAACTGTTCGCTAATGATTGGCGCGGGGAGAGGTTGCGAGGCCCTACTGATGTCGCTTTTGCGGGGTCCCAACGCGATGTGTTGCTGGCTGCTTCGCTGGACAATCTAGTTGTGCACCGTTTTGACAATGTTGGCGCACGTGGCCTGCCGTTGAATCACCCCGCCTTGACCTGAAGCTGCTGCGAAACAGGCGCGTCGCAGCGTTTGGTGCGAAGATTTATTAACCGTATTCTCAAGTTGTTTCGCACGGCATGCTAGCACTTGCGTGCTTGCACAGGATGTTGCGATTCTCTTCAACGCAACCCCAAAATCAAGGGTAGGTGTTGCCCGATTCTTGCGCGCACTTAAACTCACTTTCGACTTGCACTTCCACCGAGGATTGAGAGCAGGCTGCGAAAGGAGGTCCACTGCTCGCGATTTTGTTGTTGAACAATCGGCATGGAGTAAACGCGTCTTGCGCGCCTGTTTTCGACCGGTTTGGCTGCCGCGTGATGATCCACAGGATCAACCGCGTTAGGTGAATCAGCGGTGGGCGATGGAGCGATCGGCGCGACCTGCAACTTGGTGTTCGTGTGTCCTCTTGGGCGTGATGTCGTCACTCTGTTTCCGGAGCGTCACGCCTAAAGTCTTGAAAGGGAATTTCAAATGTCGTGGAAACCAGTCATCGGTTTGAATGCGGATTTTCGTACGGTCAATAATGACGCGCCTGCCTATTCGGTGTTAGCCGCCGGATATTACGATGAGATCTTGGAGGCAGGGGGAATTCCGTTAATCGTCCCACCGCTCACGGAACGTGATGATCTTGATTCGGTGTTGGACAAGCTAGACGGGTTCTTATTGATTGGTGGCCACGATCTCGATCCACGACGTGATGGTTTTCGTTTGCACCCTACGGTCCGTTTGATGGCGGAACGCCGGGAGACCTTCGACCGACAACTGATGCGGGTCATCGGGGAACGTCGGATGCCCGTAATGGGTATAGGTGCCGGCATGCAACTGCTCAATCTTGACCAGGGGGGTAGCCTGTTCCTTCACATTTCGGAGGATTTACCCGACGCGCTTCCGCACAAGGATTTGCAGGATCGTGGACATCGACATGGGCTGGAAGTGGTTCCTGGCTCACTGATGGAGCGGGTTTACGGTGACGGGGAAGTACGCGTCAACAGTATGCACCATATGGCCATTGATGACGTGGCACCGGGTTTTGCGGTCACAGCCCACGCACCTGATGGAGTGGTGGAAGCGATCGAAGGCGTGATGGAAGATTGGTTTGCCATCGGTACGCAGTTTCATCCCGAAGCGGACTCGGCGTCTGCAATTGACTCGCGGATCTTTGAAGAGTTTATTGCTGGAGTGCGCGAGTCGAATACCGCCCTACGTCTGGCTGCATAAGCCGGACGTGGCGTCCCCGTGGGTCATCGCGGCGAAATTGAGTGTAGGAAGAGGTCGGTTTGCCCGTCGCGTTGACTGACCGATACAAGATGTCGTCCGTCGGGGTGCCAGGCGGGATAGTCGTCTCGTTCCGGGTTCTGAGTGACCCGAGTCAGCCCATTTCCGTCACGACCAATAAGGTAGAGTTCGTAGTTTCTGTGTCTGGTGCTGACGAAAGCGATTTGTTTTCCGTCAGGTGACCAGGTGGGACGAGCGTCCATCGATCTGTTGGTTGTCAAACGGCGGGTTGTCTTTTGGTCGAGATCCAATGTGAAAAGGTCATAGTTGCCCAATCGGCTTGAGCCGAAGGCGACCTGGCGTCCATTGGGAGAAACGCTAGGCCAGTTATTGCGTCCCTCGGTTTTGGTTAAAGTGTGCTCTGTTCCGCCGGACAGAGGGTACATACGCAGCTGGCCCGAGGCGGCGTATAGCAGGTGCTGACCATCCGGGGTCAGCTCGGCGTGCCAGATTACAGCGGCTGTCGGTTTGACAACCAAGGGTTGTGGCATACCAACTCTGCGGACTTGGACCGTCAGGCGGTCGTTGCCCGTCATTTGCAGATAGGCAAAAGTCGCTTCGTCTCGAGAGTAAACGGGGCGAAATTCTGGCAGCGGTGAATCGGGATGAAGACGTTCCGTATGCCCATCGGAGAGCCGCAAGCGGTATAAGACGAGCCGCGGTTTCTCGTGTTGCACTGCGTAGATAATTTCTCGACCCTGGTTAATAAAGACCGGGTCTTGTTTTTGACGCCCATCAAACGTTAATCGGCGAGGCTGATTCTCACCCTGACCCACTGCCGAATTGACGCAAGTGGCCAGCAGCACCAAGAGGCAAGGGACGAGCCGGCAGGAAATAGCGAAGTGGCTGTTGGCGGGGGCCCTCAGACGGAGATTTCGTGAGACATCTGGGTGTCCGAGTGCAAGGATAGCTGCGGATTTCGGGTGATGGAGCGTGGCAGCAGACAACGGAAATGAATCGCCTATCGTGGTCAGAGAGCGATCCCTTGATCCCGCCATACATGCGGGAATCGCGATCATAATAGCCCCTCGATGGCCTGTGCATTGGGTAGGATCTTCAGCGCCGCTCGTTGCGCTGAGGTAATGCCTGCGCGCTCGAGCAACGTGGCACCGACGCGCTCGGGTCCAATGCCACCGGTAACTGGGTCATAGCCTCGGGAGTCACTGCTGCCGACGACTCGTCCCGGTTGGATTCCCCCGCCCGCCCAGAGTGAGCTATAGCAGCGAGCCCAGTGGTCACGGCCACCATTGGCGGAGATCTTGGGCGTCCGCCCGAACTCCCCCATGGCCAACACCAGCGTATCTTTCAGCAGTCCGCGCTCGGACAGGTCGTCGAGCAAGGCAGATAGCGCGCGATCGAGAATCGGCGCATGACGGTCCGCGAGGTGTTCAAAGTTCAGCCAATGCGTGTCCCAGCCAAAATCGGTCCGGCCGTCGTAGATGTTCTCTACCCACTTGCTCCAATTGACTTGGATGTAAGGCACGCCTGTTTCGACCAAGCGGCGCGCCAGTAGACAGCTTTGTCCGAACTGCGACCGGCCGTAGCTGGCGCGCACGCGTGCTGGTTCCGCCGACAGATCAAAGGCGCGGCGGCCCGCGGCAGAGGTAAGCAAACGGAATGCCTTTTGATGCTGAGCAGTCCAACGTTCTGGTCGGGATTGTGCGCCGCGACGAGTAAGTTGATCGAGTTCGCGCAATAGACGACGGCGGTCGTCAAGCCGCGTCAGGCTCAATCCTTCAAGTAGCTTGAGCGTGGGTAGGTAGATCTCTCCGCGATCGTTGCACTGGACTGGGAATGGGTCGTAGGAATTCCCCCAACGTCCACCGCCATACCCTTTCAGTGGTCCAATAGCGGTTCTCAGTTTACCGGGAGTAACGGCCACAAAGGGGGGCAATTCGCCCGCAGTTTGATGAACCCTTTGAATCACGGATCCATAATTGGGTGCGTAGTCGTTGTCACCGTTACGGCCTTCGCCTCCGGTCAAAGCGATCGAACCGGCGACGCGGTGCACATTTGTGAGGTTGGTGTTGGTGCGGACTACGGAAAAGAGCTGCGACCGACTGGCCAGCAACGGCAGGAGTTCACTGAACTGCAAGCCCGGGGTCTGTGTTGCGATCGGGCTGAATGGCCCGCGGATTTCGATAGGGGCCCGCGGTTTGGGATCAAACGTGTCGAGGTGACTGGGTCCCCCCCACAGCCATAACAGGATCACCGATTTGACCCGGTTCTCCGCAGCGAGTGTCGATGAGTCAACAACCCCTGCGAACGGCATCGCGAATGATGCTCGGAGCAACGACCGGCGAGTGATCCTGCCACAACACCCGGTTTGAAACCCGCCGATTTCGATCATTTGCCTGCTCGTTGGTTGTTAGCTTGGTCTCCCACGATCATACTCCACAGCGGTTGATAGAATCAAACAAACGGGGGCGTCGCGGCTCGCCTGCCGGAGACCGGGCAGTGGTAATCATTCGCATGTGGTTCACTGCAGGCGGACTCCGTGTTCCCGATCCGAAGCCTCAAGCGGTGTTGTCCTATGCGCCCTACATTGTCACAGGTTTGCTCACTGAATTCTCCGTTGCAGCGGGACGTCGAAGACTATGCTGCCGGCAAGTGTGATAGTCTGGAGCTGTGGCTCACTAAAGTCGAAGCGTATCTTGAAACAGAGTCGGCCCCATCCTTGCAGCGGTTGCTGCAAGACCACGGGATGGATGCCGCTGTTGCGAGTTTTCATGGTGGCTTGTTGACGACCCAAGGGGATGCACGCCGCGCCGCCTGGGAGTTGTTTGCCGAACGGCTGCAGCTCTGCCAGTTGCTGGAAGTAGAGACGCTTGTGGTGGCTTGTGACGTCCCCCACCCCCTGACGGCCACAGATCTTGAACGCGTTCGACATTCACTCTTGGAAGCGGCGCAGTTGGCAGGTCCGTTAAGTGTCAGGCTTGCTGTGGAACCTCAGGCGGGCGCAGCAATCGGAAACAACCTGCAGACTGTCGTGGCGCTCGTGGAAGAAGTGGGCAGCCCCCACTTGGGGATTTGCCTCGATTCGTTTCACTACTACGTGGGGCCCAGTAAAGAAGCGGATTTAACTTATCTGACGACAGAGAATCTATTTCACGTTCAATTGGCTGACATTGGGGATCAGGCTCGTGAGCTGGCCTCGGATCGTGACCGGATCTTGCCGGGTGATGGGATCATTGATTGGCGACCGATTCTTCGTCGGCTCACTGATGTGGAATACCGTGGCTGCGTTTCGATTGAGTTGATGAATCCACAGATTGCGCAAATCCCGGCGCTACAGTTTGGTGAGATCGCGTTGACCGCACTACGCAAGTTGCTGGGGCTGGCGTCGCCCTGAAGTCATGGCGGCAGGTGATGTATCTACGGGAACCGTCGATCAAGCTGGGGCATGCGGTTTACGGGCTACCAGGATTGCCTCGTGCCGGTCCTTTTCCAGCCAGCCCTCGTGGTGGTGTAGGATTTCCAAGTCGGGCACCAGTCCGGGAAGTTCTTGCGGTCGTAACAGAAAACGAGCGGACGGTTTGGAGTGCCGCTCCAGGTTCGTCAGCGTCGGTTGCAGACAGACCAGGATCCCTCCTGCCTTTAACTGTTTCGGATAGAGCGGAAATAGCGAACGCTGCAGGTAGTGTGAGGAGAGCAACAGATCCCAGGGGCCGGCGGGGAACGCAGACTGTTCAAGGTCGAGTTCCATCGTGGTCAACGAGACACCCGCTTCGACGGCACGCTGCTCCGCAATCCGCAAACCCGCTGGGGCGACGTCGACCAGAGTCACCTCAAGACCCCGCTGAGCCAGCCAAATAGCGTGACGCCCCGCTCCGCCGGCGATGTCCAATGCTCGCCCTGTTTCCGGAAGGTGTCGCTCCAGCGCGGTAATCAAGGCGGAGGGTTCCGTGGCGGGACCGGTTGATGCAAGGTATTTGTGATTCCACTTTTGACGGTCCGATGTGGGCATTGTCTGGCAGCTTGTCGATAGAAGAAAATACCTAAAACCCCGATCACTGGTCGTTGTTGGGCCGATCGGACCTTCCCGGGGACGTAGTCCAGCGTAGCCCAACCCGTGTGGATGTAAATCAGCCGTAGCGGTGGAGGAGGTATTTTATAAGGTTGTTTGTTGTTATGCTTGGGTACCGACATGGTAAGACCTGACTTTGTGTCCACCTTGATGAAAGAGATGTTCGGTCAACATGTGTCGACGTGTGATTTGTTGTTCCGGTTTGATCGTGACCGTCTTCTTCACGGCACAGGCAGCTGGTTTTCAAGCACTACGGCCGGGACGTCTTCCTAAGGATCTACGCGTCCGTTTGATCCCGGGTTTGCAAGCGGTTTTCCAGACGGTGGATCAGGGTCAAACGCATGGTCAGGATGCGCGTGTCGATCGCCTGCCTGCGATTACTGTTGCGCGGGGCGGGGCGCCGACGGCCCTGCTCTCACCCGGGCCGTTTACGGTGGAATGGACCGGGTATCTCAAGTTGCGACTCAAAGGGTCTTACCAGTTCTTCCTGTCAGGCCAAGGTCAGGTGTCCATGGAGATCAACGGTATCCGCATCTGGGATGGGGCTGCCGGTGATCTCGACCGTTTGCCGGCGGAGCAGATTGACTTGGTGCGTGGTTACAACCGATTGCGGATTCGTTATCAGAGCGTATCGTCCGGCGCCGCGCAATTGCGTGTGGACTGGTCGGGCGGGGATTTTGTTCGCGAACCCATGACGCCGCAAAGGCTGTTTTGTGATAGCGCGGATCGTACCCTGGAACGCGGGCGGCAGATTCGCAGAGGACGGTTTCTGGCTGCTCGTTTGCACTGTTTTGATTGTCATGCAGGGCTGATGAGACTTGCTTCCAGCGGGATGCCGGAACTAAACCGTCGGGCTCCCGACTTGCTGGCAGCGGCTGGTAGCCTAAGTGCTGACTGGGTAGTGGAGTGGCTCCTAGATCCCCAGCGAGTGCGCAACCGGAGCAGCATGCCTCGATTATTGCACGGCTTGCCTGCCGAACCAGCCGAACGTCAAGCGGCTGATTTAACGGCGTATCTGTTAGCGAAGAGTCCACGCAGCCTGAAAGACGAGGGCGTGGCGGCGGGGTCCGCCGAACGTGGTGAAGCACTCTTCGAAGATCGTGGCTGCATCGGTTGCCATCGGTTTACCGCGCCTGGCGATACTGACGAGTGGGACCGGCTGTCTCTTCATTTTGTGGCCGCCAAATTCAAGACGGGAACGCTGGCGCGTTTCCTTGTTGCTCCGGAACAACATTACGCCTGGACGGCGATGCCGAACCTGGGTTTGACGTTATCGGAAGCAATCGATTTGGAAGTGTTTCTGCGGCGGAGTTCAAAAGGTAATGTCGCCGCGCACGCCGCGGGGGAGGCGGCGCGCGGAGAGAAGCTGTTCGTCAGTTTAGGATGTCAGCAGTGCCATCTCACCGCCGTTCAAGTGCGTCCGCCTGCGGTGTCACGCGTATTGTGGAAGACCGCGGGGGCGGCAGCGAACGCCGGATGTCTCGCGCCCGATCTGCCGGCCAACGGTGTTCCCGCATTTGCACTGGGTGAGGCGGAACGCATGGCGATTGCCACCGCGTTGCAAGTGGGGCCCCAGGCGTGGCTGCATGGTGTCGCGAGTGAGTTTGCGCAACGGCAAGTACAGCGTTTGCGTTGTACCACTTGCCATCAGCTAGATGGGGAACAGTCCACCTTAGGTTACATCCTGGATGAAGAGGCGGTGGGAGGGCACCCGCCAGAAGCCATTCCGGAACTGACCTGGGTGGGTGATAAGTTGCGCCGAGATTGGACTCGCCGTCTGCTGGCGGGACAACTCGGTTATCGGGCACGTGAGCATTTACGTATCCAAATGCCGGCTTTTGTGTCTCGTGCGGAGTGGTTGTCACGAGGCCTGGCGGCACAGCATGGCTACGGCCAGGAGCCCGCTCTGCGCATCGAGGTAGATCCCCGCAAGGCAGCGATTGGAGCGCAGCTGGCGGCAATGGATACCGGAATGTCTTGCCATCGTTGCCACCCGATTGCGGATCGACAGCCACAGGCACCCTTTGACGCACGCAGTACCAACTTGGTACATGTCGCGCAGCGACTGAGGCCTTCTTACTATCGACGCTGGATGCTCAATCCGCAGCGCATCGATCCTGCCACCAAAATGCTGCGGTTTGCTCCCGATGGAAAACGGACGAGCTTACGCCAGTATTACAAGGGTGACGCGATGCGCCAGTTTGACGCACTTTGGCATTACTTGCAGTCATTGCACCAGCCTGCCAGTAAGGAAGCTGCCAGCCCGTGAAGGGGGCGGTGCACGGGAAGAATTAACCTGCTGGCGACGAGTCGTCGGTGGAGGACGGGCGCAACAGGCGGTCGACGCCGGGGTGTGCGGGGGACGTATCGCCTTGTTCGGAGACATGTATCAAGAGTCGTTGAACCAGTTCGTCTGGGGTGATTCCCTCAGCGTCAGCATGGAAATTGGTTTTGATGCGATGGCGGAGTACCGGTGCGGCGACGGAGCGAATGTCATCAATGCCGACGTGCATCCGTCCCTGAATAACCGCTCGTGACTTGGCACCCAGTACAAGATATTGACTAGCCCTGGGACCGGCGCCCCAGAGGGTGAACTCCTTGATGAAATCTGGGGCGGCCGTGGATTGTGGTCGACTAGAACGCGCCAATCGCAATGCGTAACGTGCGATGTGATCGGCAATCGGAATTCGTCGAATGACCGATGTCAAGCGAATCAATTGGTCGGCACCCAGCAGGGGTTTGATCGCGGAGTCCGTGTCGGAGGTGGTACGTTTTACGATCTCCAGTTCGTCGTCTTCATCAGGATATTCGACCCAGACTTGCAGCATGAATCGGTCCAGCTGCGCTTCGGGAAGAGGGTACGTTCCTTCCTGTTCGATTGGATTCTGTGTTGCCAGTACAAAGAACGGCGCGGGGAGCGCATGGGTGTCCCCACCGACGGTGACTCCCTGTTCTTGCATTGCTTCCAACAAAGCCGCTTGTGTTTTGGGAGGGGTTCGATTGATTTCGTCTGCGAGGACGAGGTTGGCGAAAATAGGGCCAGGCAGAAACCGGTAATTGCGCTGGCCACTGGAGCGATCTTCCTGGATCACTTCAGTACCGGTAATGTCTGCCGGCATCAGGTCCGGTGTGAATTGAATGCGGTTGAATTCCACGTCCAGTGCCTGGGCTAGTGAGCGGATCATCAAGGTTTTGGCGAGGCCGGGTACTCCCACCAGCAGGCAATGGCCGCCTGACAGCAGGGCTGTTAGGAGATCTTCGATCACTTGTTGCTGACCGACCAGTACTTTGGCCACTTCAGCCTGGATAGACTGGCAAACACTGTGCAGTTCTTGAACAGTCCTTACGTCATCGTCGGGTAGCATACTTAGAACCTGTTTGCGGAAGTCTGGCGGGGTGGGGAGACTTGATGCGCCGCGGGTGTCGAGCCAGGAACGGCACCTAGGGGTGAGCCGCGCAGTGCCGACATGCGTTGGGAGCCGGCGAGCAGCAGGGTCCGCCCAACCAGTACGAGATTGCCTCCCTGAAGACCGAGGCGTTCCAGGTGGACGGGTTGCCGTACCGGCGACAGGCTGTAGGCGTCCAAGAGGAAAAGTGCGCGGCGCGTGGGCCAATACAGCTGGTTGCCAGCCAGTAATCCGCGGCCGTATCCCCGTGTGGCGGTTTCTGGGGCGGAGGGAAACCGTGCCCGCAGTTTTCCGGAATAAAGGTCAAAGGCATAGGTTGCGTTGCCACTGGCAATAACTCGGTCTCTTGTTACTCCCAGTAGGTGGACCAGTTCCATCCCGTTGTCGCGCGGTACATTCCAGACCAGCTGTCCCGTCGTGATATCGATTGCCAGTATGTGTTGGGAATCGACCGGTGCCACGATAGCAAGATCCTTGTGCACCAGGCACGGATTGGGAGCCAGGGCAGCGGCACCACTTGCTGCCGCTGGGCCAGATTCTGCCGAACGCGGGTACTGAAACATCCACTTAAGTGAACCCCTCTCGGTATCGAAGGCGGCGATCGTTCCCAAGTTGGTGTTGTAGAGCAGGCAGCCATGGGTAAGTGAGAGCAGGTTGTCTGGCCGGCTGGCACTCTCCGGAGTCTTGGCGTGCATACTGGATGCGACCCGCACCAGTGGTCCTTGTAGCTGGCCAGTGGTCAAGTCGTAGCGGCTGAGGGCGACTTCCGTTTGCGTGTCGGTTTGCTTTCTCAGCGGGATGTGAAGTCGATGTCCATCGCAGATAGGCGGACCGTCCCAGGTCCAGCCGGTGTCGGGGGCCGCCAGCGGGAAACCACGCAGCAGACGCCCCTCGGCGGCCAGGTCCAAGCCGACGAGTTGGTTTTCTGCGGCGCTGGCTGGAGCGGTCTGGTGCCGCCCAGTTGTTTTATATCCCAATGAGGCAAACAGCTGCTTTCCAAACAGCGTGGGGGCGAAATACTGCAGCCCGCGCGGGCTGGGGGCCCGATCCTCTACAGCGCGTTGGGTTTGCTCGTAGAGACTCGTGGAGGCTATTTTGGAATCCCGGTTGTCAGCGGGAAATGCGGGTTGTCCGGTTTGCAGATTGACGGCGTGGATACGTTGGGCATCGTGCAAGATGACAAGATCTTCGGATACCACGGGGAAATAGGGAGGGGGAGCTTCGGCCTCGCCTTGCGGCGGCGGAGGAGTTGTCGATATGGGGACAGTCCACACCCGGCGAAGTTCCAGGTCGACGGCTTCTGGGATCGTCAACGAACGTTCTTGATTACCAGCGAACGTGGGCCAGCCTGGTACGTGTGCTGGACTGGGCCAGTGACGCGATTTGTCAAGTAACTCTCGTAGTAGATCCACCATACGTCCCTGACGCCCCCCCAGGCTGCCATCCGTTTGAGAGTGCCATTGCTGGTACAGCATGTATTCTGTTTCTGCCCGCCGCAAAGAACCTTCAAGTATGGAAACCAGCACCAACCGAGCACGGATCTCTGCCAGTGTGTAGTTCGCATCTGGGTAGGCAAGTGGCCATCCACGTCGGGCTGGTGGGTCTACGGCAGGTAGGGGAGTCACCGCATGTGTTTTCGGTTCCCGTCTTTCGACGGTAAGCCAAAACGGTATACCCACATAAGGGGCGGTCGTCCGGTAACGAAGGGCTGGATGTAGCTGCTCCCAGGCCCAGCGGGCCTGATTGTAGTCGCCGCGTTCCAGGGCCCACTCCCCTAAGTGCCATAAGGCCTCGTCCGCATGACTGCTGGCAAAGAACCGGTGGGCAATGTCCGCCAGGGCATGCGAGTCTCGGTCGACCAATGCGGTTTGTAGCTGTTGTTTGACCAGGGGGTCGACCTGGTTGCGATAGGTCGCGAGCGCGGCTGGCGCGGTGACCGACCAAGCGGTCAATCGCAGGTGGCAGTATTGGCGCACGCTGACAAACAGTTGGGGCTCCGCCGCTGAGGGCTGGCGTGCCGGTTCGCGATCGAGTCGGATACGTTCATCTCCGTGTACGTCCATCGCGAGGCGTAACGCGTTCACGCCTTCGTCCCACTCACCGCTGGCCACAAAGCGCTCGGCGCGAAGTAGCAAGGAACGCGTTTGAGGAGAGGCGGGATGGGAGACGCGAGCCGCCGGCCGGGGGGCTGGCAGTACGTTCGTGGTGAGCAGTGTGAGCAGGATCCAGACGCTCGCTGGTGGCGGACCCGTGTGCATGACACCAGTCACTCCCGTCCGACGTTTGTCAGGATCATTCCGATGAGAAACATGCAGATTCCGAAGATCGCCATGAAGACCATTTGACTGACTTGCAGCGCGCGTTGCAGCGAGTTGGTCAATTGCATTGCCATGGCCAACGGCAGCACGAGCAGGCCGGTGACTTGCATCGCCTGACCGATGAATCGGAGTGCCTTGTGGACCACCGTAATTTATTCCTGCAACAGGGCAGTGGATTGGAATTTTGAAGCAAATCGGCTCTAGAGCAAAAGTCACGGGTTGCTGCAGTTACGCTAACAGGTCGTGCACTACCGCACCATGTACATCCGTCAAGCGAAAATCGCGGCCGGCATATCGAAAGGTCAGACGCTGATGATCGAGACCCAGTAGGTGCAAAATGGTGGCGTGCAGATCGTGGAAGTGAACTTTACCCTCAACAGCATAATATCCGTAGTCGTCGGTCTGGCCATAGGTCAGGCCAGCACGTACTCCGCCGCCCGCCATCCAGACAGTAAAACCGTGTGGATTGTGGTCGCGGCCATTGGCATTTTCGGCTGTTGGGGTGCGGCCAAATTCGCCGCCCCAGATGACGAGTGTTTCTTCCAGCATACCACGTTGTTTGAGGTCGGTGAGCAGTCCAGCGATCGGTTGATCCACGGCTCGGCACATGTTCGTCATTCCCTGCTCGAGCTGGCTGTGGTGGTCCCACCCATTGCTGTTGCATTGCACGAATCGAACGCCACGCTCGGCAAAACGTCGGGCCATCAGACACTGTCTGCCGAAATCTTCTGTGGCCGGATCGTTCAGGCCGTAAAGTCTCTGAGTGGCGGTGCTTTCTGAAGCTAGATCTTGCGCGAGTGGTGCCTCGTTTTGCATCCGCAGCGCGAGTTCAAACGAGGCGAGTCTGGCGGTTCCCTGTGGGTCGGAACCAATCTCTTGGTTTTGTGCTGCGGCCATTTTCCGCAACATCTCCAGTTCGAGTTGTTGCAGGTGACGGGGGTTTTTCCCGCGGATAAACGGAATCAGTGCCTCGCTGGCGGCGATGCCACCAGAACCCAATGGCGTTCCTTGAAAGGCCGCAGGCAGAAAAGCAGATCCGAAATTGTTAGCGCCCCCCTGACTCAGCGCCTGGCAGATCGTGATGTAACCGGGTAGGTCTTGATTTTCGCTGCCCAGGCCATAGGTCACCCAGGATCCCAGGCTTGGACGAATAAAAGTATCCGTGCCGGTGTGCCATTCCAGCACCGCACCGCCGTGGCGGGAATTGCTGCAGTGCATCGAGTTTACGACGCACAGATCGTCTGCCAGTTTTGCTAAATGTGGGAACCGGTCACTGACCCAGGTCCCGCTCTCGCCATGACGTTGGAAGCGGAAAGGGCTCCCCACCAGGTTTCCATGGCGGAGTGGAAAGGAGAGCACGCGCGGTGCCTGGAAAGGCAGCGGTTGGCCGTGGTGGCGTGTCAGTTGTGGCTTAGGATCAAATGAATCGAGGTGTGAGGGGCCACCAAACATGAACAGCACAATGACACGTTTGGCGCGCGGCACAAAGTGTGTCTCGCGCATGGCCAGCGGTGAGGTACCCGTTGCGCGGCGCGCGGCGTGGGTCAAGAACCCGCTCAATGCGAGCGTTCCCAGGCTCGTACCGAGTTGTTGCAATAGGGTTCGTCGTTGCATGCCAGGTCACTATCCGGATTCGCGAGCCCTGCCTGTCGGGATCTTGCTGGAACGGGCGTTGCGCGGTCGATCGACGCGCCAGCGAAGTATTATAACGTAACTCTGTTGGTCACCGCCGCAGTAGCTATAACTTCCGTGGGATCCCGCGGAAATTTAGATCAGTTGGCTGAGGCTGGCCAGTCCGAGTGGTTCACGGGTGGCAAAGGGTTCTCCATAACGCACCCCAATAGTCTTACCCCAGTAGGCGGCTTCGTCGCGCAACTGATCCAGGAAGGTTGGAGGTGCCGTTGGCCGCCCAGTAACAAACTGGCTTTCATAACAGCGGATGGCCGCCAACTTTTGTTCCCAGAACGGCGAGATGTCGAGCACGAAGGCGGGTGTGGGAGCCAGTTTCAAATGCACGCAGTAGTAGTAATATATGCGTTCCGGGTGCCAGGGTTTCCCGGGCAGGTCCGATTTTGTCAATTTGGCCCAGAAACGCGCGTCTTCAATCAACTGGGTAGCCGCGACGTGGTCGGGGTGCGCGTCGATCCAGTAGGGGGCAAAGAGCCAACGCGGTGTACATTGGCGAAGGACTCCCGCGAGCTGATGCCGGGCGGCCAGCGTGGCTTCCAGTCGCCGATTGGAGAGGCCTAGGTTGTGGCGCCACTGCAGCCCCAAGATTTGGGATGCTGAGCTGGTTTCCCGCGCCCGAATTTCAGGGGAACCATGTGGGGTCGGTTCGCCGTCGGTCAAGTCCAGTATGCCGACGCGCAGACCTTCCGAGATCGCGCGCAGCAGGCAGCCTCCCATGCCGAGTTCGACGTCGTCGGGGTGGGGGGCGATTGCCAGGATGTCTACTGGGTTCATTTTCTGTTTCCGAAGTCGGTAGAGTGGTCTGGACAGGTAGGAAAGATTTTGCCAACCTCCGCGCCAGCTCGGTGTCAGTTCTGGCGGTCCGCTTGGACCACGTTTCCTGTCTGCAAAGGAATCGACTAGTGAGGCAACTTCGCAGTGGGTTCGTGTTGGGAGTGTGTGCCATTATGGCAGCGGCGGAGGGTTGTGCCAGTTGGCAGCCGTTGCCGCGGGCCGACTCGGAGTTGCAAACCGATTCCTGGACGGAGCAGTTTCGACCTCACGGAGAGCGATTTGGTCTTGATTCGCGCGCCCGACAGGTCGAACAGAACGTTGGCTTCACTGGCCGCTAAGCACCGCGCAGCAACCGCGAGAGGCCGGGCCATGGTCGTAGTTGCGACGGCGGTGGAGCCGCCTTGAGGTGGCGGTACGCTCTCGCTGGCCCCCAGCTTGACGCTGGGCGTTTTTTGCGGCAGGCTGAGCCGCGGGTTGCCGCTGATTCGAGGTGGCCAGCGCGGGCTCCGCTCGCGGATGTCGCTGCCGTACAAACGCAAGGAGTGGGTTGTGTCGCCTTGGATTCGTTGGGTCGATGAGGAGCAGGCGACTGGCACCGTGGGGGACGTCTACCAGGCTTGGTTAACTGCCAATCCGCAGCGGACCGAGGTGCCCGAAATTCTCAAGTGCTTCAGTCTTAATCCGGCCTTGCTGCGATCGGTGGTGGAATTCAGCTACGGCCTGCAGTTTTCGGAAGGTCATTTGACACGTCGGCTGAAAGAGATGATTGCGACGCTGGTTTCCGCGTTGAACCAGTGCCCCTACTGAACGGGTTCGCATGGATATTTCCTGCAGTTGCAGGGAGCCCAGGAGAGCCAGATCGAAGCGCTCTGTCGAGGTGATGTGGCAGCGGCGGGACTCGACTTGGCGGAACGCAAGTTGCTCGAGTTTGTTGCCCGCTTGACTCGCGAGTCTTACCGTATCACGGCGACTGATGCGGAAGAGCTACGGACTGCGGGATGGCAGGATCCCCAGATTGCGGAAGCGGTCTATGTCACGGCCATGTTTGCCTGGTTCAACCGCGTTGCGGATGCGTTTGGGCTGGAGGACCCAGGCTACCTGGCGGATGCGGCACGTGGGAAAACCCCTCCTCCGCCAGCAGAGAAGGGCCTGGCCTGATGGAGTACGTCACCTTGGGCGGTACGGACCTGAAGGTTTCCCGCGTGGCGTTTGGCGCCGGGCCGATTCCCCAGTTGATGACCGAAGATGCTGGGCGGATGCAGCGAGCCACTGTCGAGCAGGCGCTGGAGTCGGGTGTCAATTGGTTTGATACTGCCGCGACCTACGGAATGGGTAAGTCCGAAGAGAGCCTGGGAACGGCACTCGCGGAATTGGCGGCTCTGAATAAGGTGCATTTAGCGACAAAAGTTCGCTTGCTGCCCACCGATCTCGATGATATTGCGGGAAAGGTAGAGGCTTCCGTGATGGGGAGCCTGTCGCGGCTGGGCGTGCAGCGGCTGACGTTGTTGCAGCTACACAACTCGGTCACCACCTGCCGCGGTGACGAGGCGACCAGTCTCACCCCGCAGGACGTCATCGGACCCGGTGGGGTCCTGGAGACGCTCGAGCGGCTGCGTTCCCGGGGGGTCGTGGAGCATCTTGGTTTGACCGGAATTGGGCAACCGGACGCGTTGCGTGAAGTGATTGGCAGCGGGCGTTTTGCGACGATGCAGGTGCCCTACAATCTGCTCAATTCAAGCGCCGGGTGTGTGGCTTCTGAGACCTTTCCAGAAACTGATTACGGCAATGTGATTGATGCCTGCGCGGCGCAGCGGATGGGTGTCTTCGCGATACGAGTTTACGCGGGCGGCGCGCTCGTCGGCCAGCCTCCCGCACCGCATACTTTCAAGACCAAATTTTTCCCGCTGGACCTGTTTCAACGCGATTCTGATCGGGCATCGCAGCTCGCCGATCTGCTGGATCCAGGGGAGTCGCTGGCGGACGCAGGGTTACGTTACGTACTCGGTCATCCGCAGATCCAGGCTGCGATCGTCGGTTTCAGCTCGCCTGCGCAGGTCCGGCAGGCGGTCGACAGCCTGCTGGCGGGCCCATTACCGCCCCCGCTGTACCAACAACTGGCTTTGGCTGGGCGAAATCCACCCACGGCCGATGGCGGATTTTCCCCGTAATCGGTTGCCACCGTGGCAGGGCTGGTTGGCGGCAGAGTAGGGATTTTCGCTGGCCACCTCCCGCGTGCAGAGTGGCGGATAGCGGCGCTGGAAGATGGTTCGGGGGGTGCGTGGCTTCCGGGAATACGGACCTCTGTGAGGTAGCAGTTGACATTTCTTGACATCATCATTTACACTTCGCGGTTTTATGGGCTTTCCGGCCACCACTGCCGGATGTCACGTCGGTAGATTCCGACAAGAACGGCTTGCTGAGCAACAATGCCTACCTTTACCAGCGGCCGTGCGAATCAGGGACGAGTTGAGCACCTGCCTTGTCGCACGCTCTCATTTCGAAACGTGGTTGCCGGATGTGACTGGCGACTCGCTGGCGTATTGTTCCCGGAGTAGGGTCCCCTATTTTCGTTTGGTAATTTCGGAGAAGGAATCGGAAAACGATGGAAACTCGACGGATGTTGGCTCAATCCAGGGGCCTGTTCGGTCGTTGGTCTTGTGTCATGTTGGCCTTGGCTGCGCTATTGTTACCCGCTTTTCAGTCATCGTTGTTCGCCCAGGATGCAGGGGCAGCCTCCGCGGGAGAAGTGGGGGTGATGGAGTGGGTCTGGTGGGGTATCGCCTTTGTGGGATCGATCGTGGCGCTCGGGTTCGCTGTGAAGTTCTACAAGGACATGATGACGGCGGATGAGGGCAATCCTAAAATGATCGAGATTGCCGGCCATGTGCGCGATGGGGCAAAGGCCTATCTGGCTCAGCAATATAAGGTTGTATTCGTCTTTTTCGTGGTCATTGGGTTGTTGCTCGCGTTTGCGGCTTACGGGCTGGGTGTGCAGAGCAGATTCGTTCCGTTCGCTTTCTTGACGGGTGGCTTTTTCTCCGGGCTGGCCGGCTATTTTGGTATGAAAACGGCGACCTGGGCGAGTAGTCGTACCGCCGCCGGCGCGCAGCAGTCGCTCAACGCGGGATTGCAAGTCGCGTTCCGCTCGGGAGCGGTGATGGGTTTGACCGTCGTCGGTCTGGGTTTGCTTGACATTACGATCTGGTATGCGGTTCTGCGGGTGGTCTTTGATGTCGGACTTGTCGAGATCACCGTGACGATGCTTTGTTTTGGAATGGGAGCCAGTTGTCAGGCCCTGTTCGCACGTGTCGGTGGTGGTATTTTCACTAAGGCCGCCGACGTTGGTGCCGATCTGGTCGGTAAGGTGGAAGCGGGCATTCCCGAAGATGACCCCCGTAATCCAGCGACCATCGCGGACAATGTGGGCGACAACGTTGGCGATGTGGCGGGTATGGGCGCTGACTTGTATGAATCCTACTGTGGGTCGATTTTGGCGACGGCCGCACTGGGTGTGGCCGCCTTTGCCAGCGGTGACTTGATCGAAAGTCAGAATTTAGGCGGGTCAGTGTTGGATTGGCAGCTCAGGGCGTTGTTCTTGCCGATGGTGATCGCTGGCGTCGGGATTGGCCTCTCTATCTTGGGTATCAAGATGGTCAAGACGGATGAAGATGCCAGCCAGAAAGCGCTACTCAAGGCATTGGGTAAAGGTATCAATCTATCGACAGGAGCGGTGGCGTTAGCGGCAATCGCGTTGACGCTGTGGATTTGGAATGGTCAATTCTGGGGCGTGGCGATCAGTGTGATGATCGGGCTGGCCGCAGGTTGGCTCATTGGTTGGTGGACGGAATATGAAACTAGCGACGAATTCAAGCCGACGCAGGATCTAGCCGCACAGTGCGTTACCGGTCCGGCGACAGTCATTATTGGTGGCGTCGCTGCCGGTATGAAGAGTGTCTGGGTTCCGATTATCGTGGTCTGTCTGGCGACCTTGGGTGCCTTTGGTGCGGCGACGTGGGGACGCGGTTTTGCCGAAGTCCAATATTTTGCGCTTGGTTTGTACGGTGTCGGAATCGCCGCGGTTGGCATGCTGAGCACGCTAGGTATCACGCTGGCGACCGATGCGTACGGGCCCATTGCCGATAATGCCGGTGGCAACGCTGAAATGTCCGGGCTGGAACCGATTGTACGTGAGCGGACTGATGCGCTCGATAGCCTGGGGAACACAACGGCGGCAACGGGTAAAGGCTTTGCCATCGGCTCAGCGGCGCTGACGGCCCTGGCACTACTGGCGGCCTATATCGAAGAAGTCCGTATGGGGTTTGAGCACTGGGCCGAAGATCCGGTTGATACGGTGATTGCCGAGACCGCGGCGCCGGGCTGGTACAAGCTGACGGACGAACTCGTGGTGCAGAAGGCCACGGCTGAAGGTCACGATGGTAATCAGGCTTGGCTGATCATGCCCGTGGATGCACGTAAGCCCGCCTGGGGAGCACTTGATGCTGGACCGATCCAAAACGACTTGGTCGGCGAGGGCACGCGAACCCGTGAGCTTACGGTCAAAGGCGCGGACGGTGCTGCAACACTCGTATTGGTCTCGGCAAAACATGCGAGCCTGCCCGATTATGCACGGTACTACGACGCTTCACTGATGAATCCCAAGGTATTGGTAGGGATCTTTATCGGCTGCATGGCAACCTTCGTGTTTTGCGCGATGACCATGGAGGCGGTGGGGCGTGCGGCGCAGGGTATGGTTGAAGAGGTACGTCGCCAATTCCGCGAAGACGATGGCATTATGGCGGGTACTTCCACACCCGATTATGCGGCCCCCGTCAGGATCAGTACGGTGGCTGCCCAGAAAGAGATGTTGATGCCTTCGCTGTTGGGACTAATTACCCCGATCGTCACCGGCTTCCTGCTGGGCGTCGGCGGAGTGTTGGGGCTCCTGGTAGGTACGTTGACTTGTGGTTTCTGTGTGGCCATTTTTATGGCCAATGCGGGAGGTGCCTGGGACAATGCCAAGAAGTACATCGAGGCCGGCCATTTTGGCGGTAAGGGTTCGGATGCACACAAGGCGGGTGTCGTGGGTGATACGGTTGGCGATCCGTTCAAAGACACCAGTGGGCCAAGTTTGAACATCCTCATCAAGCTGATGAGCATGGTCAGTGTGGTCGCTGCAGGATTTGTAGTCCGCTACAGCTTGATGGCTTTGGGGGTGTTTTAGGCTCGGCGTATTGGGTTGCTTGGACCCGGGTTGGGTTTGGTGGGTTCCGTGTCCGGCGCGGTACTTGTGAGGGGGCTTGCGGACGTCTGTTCGTGGCGTAGTAGGCCGATTACTTCAAGCTCTAATCCAACGAGCGGGCAGGGAGTGCCTGGCAGGTAATTCACGCGCTTGGTGTCGCCGAAAAAGCTCGGCATCCAGAGTCTCGGGCGAGTGGTCAACAGAACGTCAGGGTCGCTCCGCGGTCAACGATTGACAAGGTGTGTTCCGCGGCGATGCGACGCCATCGTTACCGCTGCGCTCAGCGTCTTGAGGTGCTCCTTGTGGTTGCTGCTGAGGCGTTGCTGGCGTTCTCATTGGTCAATTACCTCGATACTTGACTCGTAGTCGAGTTGGAGCGTGGCCGGTCCGCCACCGTCAAACCAGGCCATTTGGCATTGCCGGCAAATGTCGAGCTGAAAGGAATCGTCTGGACGCCGGTCAACAGAACCTGTTCCGTGTTCATCCGTTGGACGCGGCACCGCGGACAGCGAATCAGGTCGGCGCGGTCAGCTGTCGGTCGCGTTTCGACATGGCGTTCCAGCTCCTATGAACTTGTCTCGCGACTGGACTGGATCTGCGCCATGCGTTGGCGTTTCATCAAGTACCCTAAGTATTCGGGTCAGTGAAAGACCGCGTGGCCCTCATGCTGGTCGTTGATCGATTGGGTCTTACATGTGGGGCAATCCACGGTATCTCTCGGTGGCGCTGTCTGGCAAGCTACTTTGTCAGGTGGCGCTGGCTGGCGTACACGACCGATCCCATCGACAGTGGTTTATCTGTTATTGCCTCGCCGCTACAGTGATTTCGCACTGCGGTACGAATGATCTAGACGCGCTGGGGTGGTTCTGCCACACTCCCAAAGTTATTGCTGGTTCGCGTTGGAGAGAGAGTGATGATGGTGTTTCGTACTTGGTGTGGAGTCGTATTCTGCCTGGTGTTCATTGGTGGGTGCGCTACAGTAACCAGCCAGCGAGCCGAATCGACCGGAACAATGCGGTCTCGGGGAGGGGCTGAAGCGAGGCAGGGTTCCTGGTATACGGGGAGTTGGAAATGGCCGCAATGGGGAAGCTCCAAGGCCAGCCCAGCCCGCACTTCGAAACGCCCCTCGATGTGGCAGAAAATGAAGCGAGGTACCAAGCGAGCGTGGGGTCGGACCAAGGCTGCGCTGACTCCAGATCCTGCCCCGCGGATTGATCCCGCGAGCAGTTCGGTGACCGATTTTCTGCGTCAACCCAAGGTGATGCCGGATTCTTGATCCGCTGATTGCCTCGGTGGAAATGCCGGGGCTTGTCTACGCATTTCCGGGCTTTGACTGTTAGCCGCCGCCATACACTGGAGTGCTCGGATGGCTGGCTCTGACGCTGTCTGTCTACGGCGTTTGTCGATTGCCGTCGGCGCAGAAGAAACCCGCGCCCCAAATGAGACGCGGGTCATTTCAGTCCACGATGTTCTCTGCGAGCCTGGCGTTCCCTTGTGAGGGTGGTCGCCGGAGAACAGGAGACCCCTCAAGTGGATACCGCTAGTAGGTACTAGTAGGTAAAGGTACCCATGTAGACGCTGCGGGCGCCGGGCGTGGACCAGCGGCGGCCCAGGCCTCGTCCGCGAAATTCGCCCTCCTCGGCCGTTGCTGGGGTGGCCTGACTGACTTGAGCGAGCGGGGGATAGTATTCGACTTCGTTCTTGCAGATGCACTCGCCGGGGCGCGTCTTGCGCGATTTGAGTGTCACTACTTTGCCTGCTTGCAGGTGGCCCTTGAGGTTGACAAAGTCTAGCTGCATATGGATGGGTGCCACATCAATACGTACCGCCGACTTGCCGGCTCGTCCCGCGTGGCTGCGGGCAAACGCGAGCAGGGCTTGTCGCTGCAAGGGGTTGGCCCGATCGTCAATCAGGATCAGGCTCTTAAGCTGTTTGGCGTCGTTCACACCCCGAAAGCCGAGCGTCTGGTTGGCACTGATCACCACCACGACGTTCAACCCAGCGAGGTCAACGCCATCCTGTGCCCCCGATTCGATGCTCCAGGCCATGATTGCGTCTTTTCCCGCCAGGCCCATTTCCGCGTTGGCAAAGCAAGGTCCGGTGTAGACGGCGCAGGTTCGTGTTTCTATGTAGACTCCGTCAATCTCGCTGGCGGCGGAAAAACCGGTAGTCGCCGCAAGAATCAACCCAACATACGTACGCAGCATGGTGCACACTCCCAGGAGAATTGTATGTGATACAACTTGCCAAAAAAAAGAACGCTGCTTGTCTTGCTATTGGTCCCTGGAACCATTGTATCCAGGCAAAAAAAAGCAGTCTACCCAAAGCTGCGCGATCCATTGTCGCTGGTTTGTACGCTGAAACTCGTATTGGCCCACACAGAATCGACTGCGCGCGGAATCCAGCGGAGTTTATGATTCCCCTGTAATTTTTGGAGCGTCAACGTATAATGTTCCTCTGATTCGTTCGATTGGCGTTGTGCCGGCTCCCATCGGGGCGTCGCGCGGATGACGGTCAGCCAGTTTGTCCAAAGGAAGGGCTTGCGGCATGGGGTTTCAGGGATCCTGTCCTGGATGTGGGGGAGAGGTCGAGTTTCGTTTTGAAAACTCGGTGACGCTTACGTGTCCGCACTGTGGCTCGCTTGTTGGTCGCAGCGGTGACGCGTTGGAGGACTATGGGAAGGCCTCTGATCTGACCCAAACAGATTCGCCTTTGCAGGCAGGGATTTCCGGGACGGTGAAGGGCAGGACCTTTGACATTTCCGGTCGCATTCAGCTGCAGCACCCGGAGGGGGCCATCTGGAGCGAGTGGTTTGTTGCGTTCAACAGCGGAGAGCGATGGGGGTGGTTGGCCGAAGCGCAGGGACGTTATTACCTGACTTTTCCCAAAGATCTACCCGCGGAAGTTGACATTCCGGACTACGACGAGATTACCATCGAACACAAGATCACGATTCCGGGGAGCGGAAGGATGGTCGTGGTCGAGAAGGGTGAGGCGCAGGTCGTGGCTGCCGAGGGTGAGATCCCCGTTTCCGTGCGGCCTGGTGAGGAAGTTCGGTTTCTGGATTTGCAGGGAAGTTCCGGAAAGTACGCGACTCTCGATGACAACGATGGGCAGTGGGAGCTGTTCTTGGGACGCGAGATTTCGTTGCGCCAATTGGGGATTTCCGACGCAATTGAGTCCCGCCAGAGTGAGTTGGCTGCTGCTGCTGCTGTTTCGGCAAGTTGTCCACATTGTGGTGGCGCGATTGAGGTCAAGGACCCGGCGAAAGCTGAGCGGTATGCCTGCGTGTATTGCGATTCTCTGCTGGACTGCAACGACGGGAATCTGAAGTTCCTCAAAGCGCTCAAACAAAAAGCTTCTCCCACGCTACCTTTGGGGACGAAAGGCGAGTTGCGCGGTAGAGCGTATACGGTCATCGGTTTTGTTAGACGGCAGGCGGATGGCTTTAATTGGGACGAGTACCTGTTGCAGACCCCGCGGCTCCCCTTTCACTGGTTGATTCACAGTGACGGGCATTGGTCACTCGGCAAGCCTGTCTCGGCGGGCGATGTGACGATGACTTATTCAAACGCCGCCTATAAGGGGCAGAATTTCAAGCTCTACGAGGCGTCAAAACCTGTGGTTAAGGCGGTCTACGGTGAGTTTTACTGGAAGGTGCGTTTGGGTGAACAGGTTGCCGCATGGGATTTTGTGCGGTCGCCATTCATGCTTTCTCGTGAAGTAACCCAGCCTAACAAAGCGAAACCGCCGCGGCGCAAGAAGAAGCAGCGGGGAAAAGCGGGTGCACAGGCGCGTTGGTGGTACGAGAAAGCCGACTCCAGCGATGAATCGAATGATGCGGCAGAGGAAGAGACGGCGAAGCGCGAAGTGAATTACACGCTTGCGGAGTATGTACCGCTCAGTGAAGTCGAAATGGCATTCGGCAAGGACCTTCCCAGCGTCTCTGGAATCGCCCCGCATCAGCCATACCCCTACAAGCACTTCTATTTTCCGATCGTTTGTGTACTGTTGGCGGCCTTGTTGGTCGGAGGATTGTTCACGGTGGCCAAACTGCCACGAAAGCTGAGCACGGGACAGGTCGACCTGGTAAGCCAGTTTTCCGAAATCGAGCAGGGCCCACTGAAGATCACCGGTGGCAGCAATATCGGCGTGACAATCGAGTCCTCCACCTTGAGGCGTAACGAGTGGATATGGGTCACAGGACGTTTCTACGATGAGAAACGGAAGAAGTTGTTGTACACCCAAGGCAGTTTCGCAGCCCTCGTGCGAGGCAAGGGGCGAACCCGGAAGGTGATTTCCGCGCTGCCGGCGTCAGAGTATACGTTGCGTGCGAAGGTGACTCATGGGTCTGGCACCCGCACATCCGCGGGCGGGGCGCTGAACGAGAAAGTTGCAATTCGAGTGGAACAGAATGTTCGGTCAAGTGGGAATTTGCTCGTTTTGCTGGGAGCATTCGCAGTTCCACTTGGTCTGGTTGGCCTTGGGCACTTCGTGTTTGCGGGCCGGCGCTGGCATAACAGTAACGCGGATTGAAGTCGTTTGAGGGATTTGGGTTATGGCAAAGATGCTCTATTTCGGGTTCAGTGGTGTGTTGATGCTCAGTTATGTGGTTACATCGTTTCGAGGTGTGGAAATCTGGCCGTCCACAAAGGATCTCAAACCCAAACCGGCTCCTCGTAGATACGCATCCTCCTATGGGAGAAGTAGGTCTAGCTACTATGGGTCGGGTTATGGCGGGGGAAAATGATCGCTTGGGCGCGGCATTCGAAAATAGACTGGTTTCAAGGATAATGGGAGATTGAAAATGCGCAACTGGGGAACGTTTCGATTTGCTGGAGTGATACTGTTACTGGTTTCGATGGGGGGAGTGTCGCTTTGGGCGCAAACCGCAGCGGAGTCGTCTCCTGCCGCACCGGCGGCGCAAGCGATTTCAGACACAGGTGACTCCGCATCCAGTGCCGGGCTGGATGTTGTCGCCGACCCGGTTAAACCGCTCGTGCTCGCGGTGGTATTCACATCGGTTGGGCTGGTATTATTTGGGATTAGCATTTGGCTTATCGTGCGACTGGCGCCCTTTTCCATCCGCCGTGAAATCGAAGAGGACCAGAATGTGGCTTTGGGTATTATCGTGGGGGCCATGATTTTGGGAATGGCGATCATTCTCTCAGCGGCAATATTGGGTTAAGCGTCTGTAATGTCTCGCACCGCGATCTTGTACCTAAATGTGTTTGTGATCGCGACGTGTGGGCTTATTTATGAGCTGCTTGCCGGTACGCTAGCCAGTTATCTGCTCGGCGATTCGGTGACGCAGTTTTCGACCTGTATCGGAGTCTATTTGTTCGCCTTGGGAGTTGGCGCCTGGCTGTCCAGTTTCCTGGATAAGTCACTGGCGCGGTATTTCATCGAGGTGGAGCTGGCGGTCGCTCTGTTAGGTGGCTTTTCCGCGCCACTCCTGTTTCTGAGCTTTGCCAGCTTGCAATTTTTTTCCGTCGTGTTGTATTGCATGATCCTGGTGATCGGCACCCTGGTGGGCCTGGAATTGCCACTGCTCATGCGAATTCTGCGCGAAGATCTGGATTTCAAGCACCTGGTCTCTCGCGTTCTCACATTTGACTATGTGGGTTGCCTGCTGGCATCGCTGTTGTTCCCGATTTTTCTGGTGCCTGATCTGGGGCTCGTGCGGACTTCGTTGCTGTTCGGGATCTGTAATGCAGTTGTTGGGCTGTGGGGGACCTGGGTGCTTGAGACTGGGTTAGGGGGAGGCGTCATCTTCCTGCGGATACGTGGTGTGCTGGTCATTGTGTTGCTCGTTGCCGGGTTCATCAAAGCGGACAGTTTTACGACGTGGTCTGAAGACCAGCTTTACAGCGATGCGGTTGTTTACTCCCAGACGTCCCGATACCAACGCATCGTGTTAACGCAACGTGCGAGTGGTTTTCAGCTCTGGTTGGACGGGAATCTGCAATTCAGTTCACGTGATGAGTACCGGTACCACGAAGCACTGGTTCATCCGGCCGCGATGCTGACGCAGCGTCCGAAACGGGTGTTAGTTCTGGGTGGTGGTGACGGACTGGCGCTGCGTGAAATACTGAAGTACGACACAGTAAAGCACGTTACGCTGGTTGATTTGGACCCGGCGATGACGGGGTTGTCCGCACGCTTTCCTCCTCTGGACGAGTTGAACGGCGGGGCATTTCGAGACAGTAGAGTGCGGGTAGTAAATGCGGACGCGATGATCTGGCTGGAGCAGCCTGACGAACCGTTTGACTTGGTTATTATCGACTTTCCAGACCCGAATAATTTTTCACTCGGTAAGTTGTATACGCGTCGCTTTTACCGGCAGCTGAAATCCTGTTTGGCGGAGGATGCGGCGGTCGCGATCCAATGTACTTCACCGCTTGAAGCACCTCGTTCGTTCTGGTGTATCGTGAACACGCTACAGTCCGCGGGGTTTTCCGTGCGCCCCTACCGTGTTTCGGTTCCGTCGTTCGGGGTGTGGGGATTTGCCTTAGCCCAACTGAAACCCTTCGTAGTTCCCCAGGGTTGCCGGGGAGACCTGCGATTTTTGAACGACCGCGTGGTGGAGGCTCTATTCCAATTGCCGAACGACATGCAGCAGGTTGCGACCGAGATTAATCGTTTGGATAATCAGATTCTGGTTTACTACTACGACCGAGAATGGGAAATCGTCAGGTAGTGAGATTGCCGGTTTATGGTGAAAACACGCGGTCAATCACGAGGTGCGAGTGCTGCGGATTTGGATCGCCGAGATCTGCTGGCGTCCTTCCTGGGGGCATCTGGAGCCGTTCTCTTGGAGGGGTGCCAGTCAAGGGAGAGGGACATCGGTCTCCCCCCTGGCGAGTTAGTCGGTCCGTCGGTCGCGTTGGGGCACAGGATTCGTGACGGGTTGCGGCTCTCGTTTCCCGAACGCGAATTGCAGGCGACTCAGGTTGTGATCGTCGGTGGTGGGATCGCCGGGCTGGCGGCAGCGCGACGGCTTCACCAGGAAGGGATCGAAGATTTCGTGCTCTTGGAATTGGAGCCGGAAGCCGGTGGCACTTCGCGAAGCGGCCAGTCGGACATCGTTGCTTATCCGTGGGGAGCCCACTACGTACCCGCGCCAACCAGAGAATTTCCGGCCTTGGTTCAACTGTTTGACGAGGTGGGGGTTTTCGAGGGAACAGATGCGGTTGGGGATCCAGTTGTCGCCGAGGAATTTCGCTGTAGGCATCCCGAAGAACGCCTGTATTACAAGGGGATCTGGTACGAGGGGCTCTATTTGGCCTCGGGTGCTTCCGTTGATGACCATCGCCAAATGACCCGTTTTCGGGCAGAGATGGATCGCTGGGTGGCGTGGCGGGATGGGCGCGGAAGACGCGCGTTCGCCGTTCCTGTTGCGGCTGGGTCCGATGATCCGGTTGTGCGTGCTCTGGACGCAATTACGATGGCCCAGTGGCTGGACCAGCGCGGTTTTGATTCACCGCGACTACGGTGGTGGGTCGACTATGCCTGTCGAGATGATTACGGTTTGCGCCTTGAGCAGACGAGTGCCTGGGCGGGAATCTACTATTATTGTGCTCGAATCCCCGAGGTAGGCGCCGCTGCACGGCCATTTGTGACTTGGCCTGAAGGAAATGGCCGATTGGTTCACCATCTGTATTCCGGCGTGCGATCCCAGTGTCTGCTGGGTGCCGCCGTAACCGAGGTGACTCCCCGGCAGGTTGAGGGAAAAGCGGTCGTCGATGTACTGGGTGTGAAAGCCGAGTCTCAGCAGTTGTTTGGCTATCGGGCGGAGAGGGTGATCTTTGCGGCGCCACAGTTTTTGTCGCGTTACCTGATTCGGGATTACCGCGACAATACTCCCCGACACGTGACGGAGTTTTCTTATGGAGCGTGGGCCGTTGCCAATCTAACCCTCTCTGAGATACCACAGAGTGAGGGATTCCCACTGGCTTGGGATAATGTTCTGTACGAGAGTCCTTCACTGGGATATGTGGCGACGAGTTATCAGCGTGGCTTGGATTATGGGCCCGCCCTGATCACCTATTACTACCCGCTGTGTGACGACGATCCACGAGCGGCCCGCCAGCGGTTGCTACAGCTTGACCGTGAAGAGTGGGCGGAAATTGCGCTGGCGGATTTAGGGCGCGCGCATACGGGAATCCGAGAATCCGCCCAGCGCGTGGATGTGATGCGCTGGGGGCACGCGATGATTCAGCCGCGTCCAGGTTTTGTCTGGGGGAAAGCGCGCCAGTTGGCATCCCAGCCTTTTCGCGGTGTCCATTTCGGCCATTCAGATCTAAGTGGAATCGCGCTATTTGAAGAGGCATTTTTTCACGGGACGCGGGCTGCTGAAGAGGTGCTGGCCGCGTTGCGGGGACGTGTGGATTCGATCCTATAAATGTCAGCAAGGACGGATTTTGTCGTGTCGGGACCCACTGTCGTACCAGACCAGCAACTCAGCAGGACACCGTGGCCCTGGTTGTTTTCGGCGCCGGTGGACCTGGCTGCCTTCGCCGGTAGCGCGCTGCTTTCGTTGATGTTGCTGGCGTGGGGAGCAACGTCAGGTTTACTCGATAGAGACGTACCGGAATGGTCTTGGGTGACCTGTATCCTGTTGATTGACGTCGCACATGTCTACGCCACGGGGTTTCGCGTCTATTTTGACCGCCAAGAGCTGTCACGCCGTCCTTGGTTGTATGGGGGAACGCCCCTGGTGGGTTATTTCTTGGGTGTGGTGCTCTATAGCGAAGGGGAGACGCTGTTCTGGCAGGTGCTGGCTTATTTCGCGGTTTTTCATTTTGTGCGGCAACAATATGGGTGGGTCGCGCTGTATCGCTCCAAGGCTGGGGAAACCGGACGTTTGAGCAAGTGGGTCGATATGTTGGCGATTTACGCTGCCACGCTGTATCCACTGATCTATTGGCATGCTCATTTGCCACGTCGTTTTTTCTGGTTCAAAGCGGACGATTTCCGCGCCCTTCCCGAAAGTCTGGAGATGTGGTGCTGGCCAGTCTACTGTTTGGCGCTGGGGCTCTATGCCACGACAGCGCTGCTGCGGTGGGTCAGGGGAACTCCGAATCCTGGTAAGGATCTCGTGGTGGTGACGACGGCGGCGTGCTGGTACCTGGGTATCGTCGCTTTCAATTCAGATTATGCGTTCACGGTCACGAATGTGGTCATCCATGGTGTGCCCTACATGGTGTTGGTGTACTGGTACTGGACGCGCCGAGGCTCTCGGGCAAATGCGGCGGGTACCGCGCGGTGGCGCGGGGTAGTCTGGTTTGTCGCAACGATCTGGGTGCTGGCGTATGCCGAGGAATTGATTTGGGACCGTACTATCTGGCATGAGAACGCATGGCTGTTTGGCGCGCCGATTGGGCTGGAACCGGTGGCCGAGACGTTTCTTGTACCTCTGTTGGCAACGCCGCAGTTGAGCCACTATATTCTAGATGGCTTCATTTGGAAGCGACGCGCCAACCCGGAATTTCGTTTGTAGCTGTGCCTCTAGTCGGTGTACTGAAACGAATAGTATTTTCCTGGCGATCGATGGACATTGCTTAATGCACTGGCGTACCGTTAATCGCTGGCTTCGGTTGTTTCGACAGCGGCGAGATGTCAGCGCGGTGCTCTTTGGCCTAGTACTGTCAATTAGCATTCTGGGCAATGCGACTTGCTACTATGTGTTTGACCATGTGAAAGAACCAACGGTCGGAGACGCGCTGTGGTTCAGCGTGATTTCTTTGAGCACGATCGGATACGGTGATTTACAGGCAGACTCGCTGGGCGCTCGTTTGGGAACCGTGGTGTTCGTCGTCATTCTCGGGCTGGGTTCCTTTTCGTTGATGGTAGGAATGTTGTTTGAGTGCGTCGCAGACCGCCTTTCAAGGGAGCATAAAGGAATGGGTTCGATCAGCGCTGAAGGACATATTCTGATCGTGAATTTTCCATCGTTACATCGGATCGAACAGATTATCGACGAGTTGCGTGCTGACCGTGATCACGGTGGTCGTGAGATTGTCATCGTCACCGACAAGATTGATGAACTTCCCTTGCGGCGGAGGAAGCTGTCTTTCGTCAAAGGCGCTGTCTTGGATGACGAAACGTACCGACGAGCGAAAATCGATCGCGCGCGTCTGGCAATTGTTCTGGCAACAGACTATGGCGATACCACCAGTGATGCTGTGGTTGCTTCCGCAGTGGCGGTGATCGAGAGTATGAATGACTCGATCTACACCGTTGCAGAGTGTCTCGCTCCGCGGCATCGGATGCTGTTCGACTCGGTGCGCTGTGACGCGGTTGTTTTTAGCCATACGATTTCCGGCAATTTGTTGACTCAAGAAATCCTTGATCCAGGCGTCGCACGTATGATGGACGCGCTGACCAGCAATATTCACGAATCGTGTTTGTTTGCGACCGAAGTCATTGACCCTCCTGACGAGTATTCGTATCGCAATCTCGCGTCATCGATGGTGAACCAGGATATGTCATTGGTCTGTGTGCAACGCGAAGATGACATGCTCACGTCCTTTGCTTCCGTGCATCCCAGTCATGGCGACCGCATGATCTACGTGGGGAAGCGGCGGGTCAGTTGGCAGCATATACTATCGGGTGCGGTTGCTTGATATGGTTCGTAATGCTTTGAACAGGACGGTAGCAGGATGGCGATAACGGATAATTCGATGCGCACGGTTGCCCGCAGTTCGTTGCCTCTTGTGGGGATGCACCTGGTCGCCGATCTATTTGGGATTCGGCCCGAATTGTTGACCGAGGAACAGGCGATCGTCGATTGTTTGCTTGAAGCATTGCGCAAGGCCGATTTTAATGTGTTGTCGCATTGCAGCCATAAATTTCCTGGTGAGGAGTCCGGTGTGACGGCGCTGGTGTTATTGTCCGAATCGCATGCTGCGATCCACACTTATCCCGAACACGAATACGCAGCAATCGATGTGTTTTCATGTGGCATGCCGGATCCAGCTGCCGCCTTGGCGCATCTGCGAAACGTGCTCCAGCCGACCGAGATGTCCGTGCACCGGCAGCCGCGGGGACGAGTTGGCGAGTGATGCAGCAACGTCATGGAAGTAACGAAGTAGGCAAGGCAGCGGTGTGCCTCTATCCCGAGTAGCGGTCGTCCCTGGAGATGTACCACTCGGTTTTACTGTGTACTACTCTCGCGAGTCGTTGCTGATCAGTTCTTTCAATTGCGTTAATTCTCGTTCGAATCCACCTGACAAGATGGGGAAACGGCACCACGTCTTGGGATCGAGGTTTTCGTCATCGAGATGAAAAGAAGGCGCGTACCGCTCGCGTTTCCATTGGTTGCGGCACCACAGGCGGTAGAAACGGTCTGTCCATTTTCCTAGTTGATGCGGTGTGTAGTTCGGGAAATGCACCTGTAGGAGACGCCAGGCTTCGGCAGGGGAATGTTTATCTCGGATGGCGGCCCGTTCGATCGCATCCAGCACTTCATAAGGCATCAGGTCGGCTTCATCGGTTTGGTGGGCAGCCAAGGGCCGCAATTCGGCGGTCGGTTGTTGGTTCGTAACGGCGGACAGCGATGGCAGGGCACCCAGGTCAGCAGGGCCTGTCGTTTCCATCCATTGCAGCCAATGTCGCAGAAACGCCTTGTCAATGCCGGCGATCGGGGACAAGCCGCCGCAGGTATCTCCATCCATGGTCGCGTATCCAACAGCGGCTTCACTCCGGTTACTGGTGGCCAGCAGCAGCGCTCCTTGTAGATTTGCGAGCATCCAGACTCCCGGGCCTCGGACCCGTGCTTGGATGTTCTGTAGGGCCAGGTCATCCTTGTCCCAGGTAAGATCGCGTCGGAGTGCGCCGGAAATCAATTGGATATAGTCTTGCACGAGCGCGTCGACATCCCATTCAATAAATGTCGCACCGATACTCGCTGCCACCGAGCGTGCTGCGGACCGTGTCGTATCGGAGCTGTTGCGAGTGGACTGATAGACACAGGTAAGCAATTCTCCGATAAGCGCGTCAACGGAATCCACATGCTCTGCGTTTTGCAGGTAGGCGATCTTATCGCGAAACGCGGCGACACCCAGTTCACGCGTTCCAAACTGAACCATCGTCCCACACAGCAAGGCGACCGCGGTCGAATCAGCGCCGCCACTGAGTGAGACAATGAATCCACGGGAATGACTCTTGCGGAGGTAGTCAAAGAGGGCGAGTGAGACGGCGTGTGTAAAGGATTCCTCCTTGACATGCGGTCCGCAATCATAGGGCGCGACGCGGGGCTTCGGCGGTATTGGACTCGCGGCAGGAAAGGTAAACGGGCAGTTTACCTGGCCCGCGGATTCCTGCTCCAGACGAGCTTGCAGATGACCCGCCCGTGTGCGGTTCATGCGTGCCTCGTCGACATCGAGGACGGCCGTTGTCAGGCATACGTCGGAAAATGAAAAACGGGGGCCCTGCGCTTTCAACTGGCCGTCGTTGGCAATCATTGCTCCGCCGTCGTAGATCGCTCTGCCGGCTTCATTGCCAAGTAGGTTTACGTAGATGTAGCCTGCGTGAAATGCTCTGGAGCCTTCCAGCACAAAACGTTTACGGATGTCATTCTTGCCAAAAGCAAAGTGGCTGGCACTGGGATTGAGGATAATGTCGACACCACGTGAGGCCAGTTCGGCTCCGGGGCGCTGGGCGACCCAGGCATCTTCGCAGATCTCAAAACCCAGGAGTACACCGTCGCAATTGAAGAGGAGGTCTCCCAGTGGGTAATCTTGACCAGCGGCTTGCACCGTCACCCGAACGCCAGCGGGCCAGGGTTGGAACCAGCGTGGTTCGTAATGGATTCCCTCGCCGGCCAGGTTTTGCTTCCCCACAAACCCCCTTATTGTGCCGTCGGCAACGCAGCAGACACAGTTGAACAGTCCACCGCTGTGCGGCACGGGTAGGCCCAGGGAAACGATCATTCCCGCCGTGTGTGGGGCAATCTCCAGCAGCACACGCATGGCTTCTGCTTGTACGGCAGACGAATGGAATGCGTCTTCGCACCCATACCCTGTAATACACATCTCGGGCAGGCAGAGAATACTGGCTTCTTGTTGGCGCGCCTCAGAGATCGCCTGCAAGATGTGGGTCTGGTTCGTGTCCCATGCCAGTGGGGTTTGGTTCAGCGCAGCTGCGGCTACCTTAATAAACTTCATGAGGTAGTTTCCTTTGCGGCGCGGAGAAGTGTCTGAGTGTGGTCAAAGAAATTGCGCTCGGTTGTGACATGGTAGGATTTGCCGCGGTCGCGGTGTTGCCAGCTTGTAATTCCGAATAGTGTGAGTTGGTCTTGAGTGCGTTGTTGCAGCTGGAGCAAGCTGGGAGAATGCGTGACGACGCTCCCCGCGCGCATGACGGGAGTTAATAGTTCTTCGGCTGCGAGTGATTTGTCCATGACTATCGGTTTAGTGTTTTCATTCATCGGCACAGCGCAGTTGCTCTGTTCGGTTAGTTCATCGTAGAGCATATCACCGTGTGGTGTGCCATTGCGATGGTAGCGTCGCACTTGCAACATGCCGGGTAACGTGAGTTTTTCGTCGTTTTCAGATCGTTTAAGTTTGTGTTGCCATTCTCCTTGGGAAGTGCGTAATGCAGAAAGCTTGTAAACACCGCCCAGGGATGGTTGGTCGGAGGCTGTAACGAGACGCGTGCCGACCCCCCAGATTCCGATCGGTGCCTGTTGGCTTTTCCAGTGCGCAATCGCGTGTTCATCGAGGTCGTTGCTTGCCACGATCACAGTTTCATGGAAATTCGCCTGATCGAGTAGTTGTCGGGCCTGGTGACTAAGTGTGCCGAGGTCACCGGAGTCAAGTCGTATACCGACCAGGTCGTGGCCTGTCGCCCGCAAACGCTGGCCGACTTGGATCGCGTGTTGAATACCTTGCAAGGTATCAAAGGTGTCTACCAGAAAGACACAGTTGTCGGGATAGACTTCAGCAAAAGCGGCAAACGCCGTCGGTTCGTCATCGAACGCGAGCACCCAGCTGTGCGCATGGGTGCCGCGTACTGGGATGCCCAATTGTTTGCCTGCCCACAAACTTGAGGTGGCACGACAGCCACCGATGTACGAAGCGCGTGTCGCAGCAAGCGCGCCATCGATTCCCTGCGCCCGGCGGAGGCCGAATTCCAGCACGGTAGTTGGTGCTGCTGCCAGGCAGATACGGGATGCTTTGGTGCAGATCAACGTCTGGTAATTGATGATATTCAGCAGGCCGGATTCGATAAGTTGTGCGGCGAGCAGTGGTCCGCGTACCCTGACGAGGGGTTGGTGCGGAAAGACGATGGTGCCTTCTGGAATGGCGTCGATGTCACCGGTGTAGCGCAGGCCAGACAAGTAGTCCAGGAAGTCGTTTGGAAACAGACGATTGTCAGTGTGATCTGTCAGCGTCTCCAGGTAATGCAGGTCCGTTGCATCAAAGCGCCAGTTTGTCAGGAAATCCAGAGCTGAGTCGAGTCCGCAGCAAAGGGAGAACGAGCCTGCGAACGGCTGCTCGCGAAAACTGAGGTGAAATACCGCTTCCCGCTCCGCAAGCCCGTGCTTCCAATAGGCGTATGCCATCGTCAATTGATACAGGTCCGTGACCAGGCCCGTTGAGGTAGCAGTTGCTGGTGATCGCGTCATGTGCAGCTCGGTGCGAGTCGAGTCCCCGGCAGGAGACGGGTAGGCTGGACAGGTAGCCGTCGTTCATGATCGGTTGGTACTGGCTGTACAGCTGGTTGACTACCCTTGATTGGCTTCAGCCGGGATCTCTGGATTCAACGGCGGTTGTGCCTCGGACATGAATTAATCATGACGAGGCGCAGCGGGGCGTCAAGCGGCAACTTGACGGCGGCCGTGCCCTTCGGCAGGATGGCCACATCTCAGCGGAAATCACCGCATCCTTATTTCTCAGTAGGTGGAAACAATCCATGGATCGACAGGTTATCGCCGTGATCGGGCTAGGAACGATGGGACATGGGATCGTACAGCGGTTCGCCATGGCGGGACATCACGTACGTTGTTACGACGAATCGGAGGAACTCTGCGAGTCCTTGGTCGACCGCGTACGGAGCAATTTGTCGCCGATGGTGGAGATGGGATTGGTGTTGAAAGATGCGGTGGCGTCGACATTAGAGGCAATTCAGCTATGTGACTCGTTACCTGAGACGATGGCAGATGTCTATTGGGCGACCGAAGCGATTAACGAATGTCTCGATGCGAAACGAGATGTGTTTCAGCAAATGGAGAGCGCGGCGCGACCCGATGCGATCCTGGCGAGCAATAGCTCGAGTTTTCCCGTGTCCCAGAGCGCCGCGCACCTCAACCACCCTGAGAGAGCCGTCTTGGCTCATTGGTTTAATCCACCGCAAATTATTCCGGTGGTGGAAGTAGTGCCAGGTTCACGGACGAGTCCAGTTACCGTTGAAAGAACGATGGAGCTGCTCAAGCAGATCGGGCAGCAGCCGGTTCATATTAGATCCGAGTTGCCAGGGTTCTTGGTCAACCGAGTCCAAATCGCGATGTACCGGGAAATTTGGGACCTCGTGGATCGAGGTGTGGTGACCGCGGAGGAAATGGATACTGCGATTCGCGGCAGTATGGGTATGCGTTTAGCGGCACTGGGTCCGTTAGCGATTAATGATTTTGCCGGGCTTGATATTACGAGTACGGTATATCGTAATCTGGTTCCAGATCTGCGTAGCGATCAGCAACTTCCGGACCTTATTTCATCCCTGGTGGAGCGGGGGTGTTATGGCGCGAAAACGAAACAGGGTATCTTCTCTTATACATCTGAGACACTGCACGCCAGGCAGGTGGAACGCGATCAGCGTTATCTGGAATTGCTGCGTTTAATGGCGCGAGAGGATTCGCACCCGAAGGAACCGTGACCATGGAATTGCGTCTCGGAATCGGGGGCCTGGCAGCAACAGCAAGTGAACGGAGGTAAGGGTTTAGCTACGGTTCATTAGTGAGTGCATAACAAGTCGCTTCGCGGGCATTGCGAGCCAGCAGTCGGTTTTCGTAAAGGCACAGGTTGTTCCACGTTTGTCCAGCAAGCGCCGGAATCGATCCGAGTTGTTGGAAGCGTTGCGGATTGGCTTCGAGCAGAAAAATCTCCCCCGATTCAGCTTGCACGAGAAGTAGAGTACCTACGCGGAGCAGTTGCCCGTGGCCAAAACGACCACGTTTCCACGCGCGCCTACCGCTGCTGATTTCCACGCATTCAAGAACACCGTCCGATAATCCGTACGCGTACCCCTCGTACAGACAGGCGTTGGTGAACTTGGTTTTCAGCACGCGTGAACTTGCCCAAAGTGAGCGGACCTGGATCCGCTGGTTGTCATCCAGTTTCAACTGAAGTAACTCGGCGCCGATTCCATAGCCTTTCGATAGCAATACCGTCGTTTCGCTCGCAGCGAACGCTTGGGAAACTGAGGCGTTGGAACTACTGCCTCCCTCCCAGGGGTGTGACCACAAAAGTTTCCCGGAGGTGGGGGCATGTGCAGTAACAGTGCTTTCGTTCACGATCAAGATCTGTGGCACGCCCGCCAATGTTGCCAGGCTGGGTGAGGCGTAACTAACCTGGCTGTTGCCACCTTCCCAGACGACTTGGCCAGTGTTGCGGTTCAAGGCGATCAGCGAAACCCGTTTCTGACGCGAGCCGCCGGCTGGAATGATGACAAGGTCGTTTGTTACCAGGGGGGATCCGGAACGCCCCCAGGCAATCGCAGCGGATTCTTCTGCGGGGGAAATGCCGTAGTGTGCAAGTAAATCAAACTTCCAGATTGGCTTCCCGGTGGCCCCATCAAGGCAAAGGAGGAGACCTGTGGCACCAAGCGTGAATACCTGGCCCTGGTCAATGGTGGGTGTTGAGCGTGGGCCAATACCGCCCATGAGTGAAGCGTGTCGGGTTTCTTCGGCGTGTGACCAATGCGGCTTACCCGTTTCGATGTCGTAGCAAACGACCAGTTCCGTTGGACCGCGTTGTTCCATCGTAACGGCGTATCCATTGACAGCCGCGAATCCTCCCCAGCCAGCTCCGACGGGACGCTTCCACAGGCGACGCGGTGGATTGGCGTTCCAGTCGGGGTGCAAGCGTACATGGGAAACTGAGTTGTCGCGCAGCGGCCCCAGGAACTGTGGGAAGTCAACAGCAGTGGTCCGCGAGAGGGCGATTGTCTCGCCGGTGGGTGACAGAGCGTTAAGAGATTCGTCGTGTGGAGTCAGCCAGCGTGGTTCGAATCTGGGCCAGAGGCTGCCTGAAAAAGTATCGATACGGAAACTCAGGAGTAGTACTACGATCAATATCATGCCGGTAACAGAAGACAACCAGCGGCGAGCGGTAACGGTTTTGCGGAGCCATTTGGACAGCAGCGTTGCCGCACTGATGACGCCTAGAATCAAGCATGTCACGGTTGCCCAGGCCGAGTCGAAATCGCCAGACACTGCGCGTACGCCAATGGTCACACCCGCGATCGTCAGCGGGATCCAGAGGTGTTTTCGCAACCAAGGGAACCCCTTGCCCCGTTTGTCATCCGGTGAATCGAATTCTGGTGTGTTTGTCATAACGAGTAGGTGGCAGATGTGAAACAGCAGGAATACGGAGTTGGCATACCTTCGCCGAAACCCTGATATGAAAACTGGGAATCACGCGCAAGCCAACTAGGTCCAGAGGACGATGAAACCGAACTAGAGGGGCAATGAGCTGGCAAAATGGCGGTCAGATAGCAGCGATAGACGGGCTGGCAAAAAGACAAACGGGGCAAGAGTGTGTGACCACGGCAAGCGGGAACCAAAAAAAACCGGCTACCAGTCATGGTAGCCGGTTTCGAAGTACTGTACTGGTCGACGACAATGCGAGTTTGTCGCACAATTACTCGGCCACTTCTCCATCAACCGAGTCGGCGGCAATCTTGAGCAGTTTGCCAGCCTCTTTCTCCGCGCCTTCCTCCTTCGTGCCGATCACGGTGACGTAAAGCACCCCGTCCGCGCCGAAAGCCATGGCGGTTGGCTTGTCCAGCCCGGCGATTTTCTTGGCCTGGACACCACCTTTTCCATCGTCGACAAGACGGAAGATTCCGCCTTGCTTTGTGTCGAGCCAGCTAAAATCGAGGGCGTATAGTTGCTTACGTGATCCGCGGGCTTTGGTGCTGTAGGCCAGGGCGGTAATGTCGTTCAAACCCGTTTCCAGGTTGAGCAGCATCTTCTTGTCTTCGCTGTAAAACGTCAGGAGCGAGTCGCCTTCCTGGTTAATCTCTCCCATCTGGCCGACGACGATGAATTTGGAGGAAGCATCGTCGGGTGAAGTGGCGATTCCCACGGGGGCGTCAACCTCGGTCGCTTCTTTGGTAGCGAGGTAGCGTTCGTAGTTTTCCAAGCGGTTGCCATCTTTGATAGCTGCCCGAGCAACCCACCCCTTGGTGTCGTCGCCGTTGCAGGTGACGTAGACATGGGTCTCGGTTCGGGTAAGTGCGTAGAAATTGCCCTCGCCCTTGAGTTCGTCTTTGCCTTCGAGTTTGAACGTTTGTTCCGCGGCATCTGCCTTCTTGGCGTCCGCGCCGGCATCACCAATCGTGAAGACACTGAGGAGCTCTTCGCCATCAGCAGCACCGCCGCCACCGACAACCAGTGTGTTCTTATCAAGGAATAGGAGGCCCAAGGGGCCGATGGCAAACTTCGGACCTTTGCCATAGGAGCCAAGCGGGAATTCAACGATGACGTCGCTGGCTTTGCCATCCTTGACACGGACGACTTTACCCGCGGCGCTGTCAGCAACGAATACATCACCCGTTTCGGGTTGAATAGCAACTCCACATGGGTTGTTGAGCCCATCTAGAACCGTTTCAACGTGATGGTCGGCACGCACCGCCGAGATCCATAAAAGGGACAAGATTGCCAGACTGGGAAAAGAAAGTAGTCTCACCGTTCGGTCTCCTCGAGATGAGCAAGTAGGTTTCAGGGTCAAGCGTTGCGCCGCTGAGGCGCGACAGGGAATTTGTAGCGAAAGCTTATTCAGGCAACTTAGGTGGTTTGGTATCAGGGTATTCAGGACTGCTTAAGCCCTCCTTCAGAAAGACCACAAGGTCCGCTTTGTCCTGATCGGACAATTTTAGTGGATAAAGCTCTTCGTCTAACTGAGGATTCTTGATTCCACCTTTGTCATAAAAATTCACCACCTCTTCAAGTGTTTTGAACCGGCCATCGTGCATGTAAGGCGCGCTGCGGGCGATTTCACGGAGTGTAGGAGTCTTGAATGCCGCGGTATCCCCCTCAAGTTTACTGACCGCAACTCTACCAGGATCTGGTTTGTCCTGGTCCGTACCAATTCCAATGTTATGGTAGCCGTTGTCGGTAAAGTTGCCGCCGATATGGCAGGCACTGCAATTGGCTTTGTTGAAAAAGACACGTCGCCCTCGTTGAGCTGCTTCCGAAAGGGCGTCTTTATCACCGGCTTTATACCGGTCGTATGGAGCGTTTCCACTTAGCACTGTACGTTCAAAAGAGGCAATGGCTTTGGCGACTCCGTCGGCAGTAGCGTCAGTGCCGAAGACAGCCTGAAACTGTTTGCGATAGCCTTCGATCTTGTTCAACTTCGGGATTAAGGTCTCCAATTTCATATCCATTTCAATGGGATTCTGTATTGGCCCCAAAGCTTGGGCTTCCAGGGCGTTGTTGGAACGCCGCTTTGTTTGGGCAGCGCGGCCGTCCCAGAAAGTTGCGCGTGTTTGGTAGCCCGCGTTGATGATCGAAGGTGCACTCCGTCCCCCAACCTGATTGCGGACGCCAGTCGCAAACGGGGTCCCATTGGACCAACCCTTTTGAGGGTCGTGGCAGCTGGCGCACGAGACGGTGTTATCGATCGAAAGCCGCTTGTCAAAATAGAGTTGTTTTCCCAGCGAGATCTTCGCGGCGGTTAGCGGGTTGTCCGCAGGCAGTTTCATTGCCTTGAGGCCGAGAGGGATCTTTAGCTCGTAGGCGTCCTGGGCGTGTATGCGCGCTGTCTGTGCTGCATTCAGGACGATCCACATCGCCACGATGTTGCGAAACATTACGACACTCCTGGAGACGAAGCAGTGACCAAGTTGTAAGGAGAGAAGGGGCCGGATGCGGCTCCTGCGGCGTCCATTCTGGCGGACCCCAATGGGGATGGCAAGATAGCCTACGCAAAAACCAACCGGACATTTCGCTCCCGGTGAAAGTGTGACTCGACGAACTCGATGCGTTTTCAAACGCCCGTTCACTAGCGCCGACTAGTTCATTCGGTGCTCGTGGTGCGGCGCTGGCGAGAGACGCGGGTAGTGCATCGGAGCGCCGGCGTGGCTCCGGGGCAATTGCTTTGATTTGCTCTAGTCCGGCGTTTCCCGACGAATCCCACCCAGCGGGCTGTCAAACTGTACCGATTGTGCGGAAGTTCAGGCACGTTGGGCGTAGACGGATGATGAGACCTGACAAATCCTTGATGTCTGAGGCTGGGGAAGACGATTTTTCCTAGGGGACTCTATTGCTGGTTGATGCTCACTACAAACGAGATGGAATGTACGGTTTCCGCACACAGCTCCTGTTATTCTGGGTAGTCTTGGGGGTCTGCTCCGCTTTTGCGGGAGAGATCGCCACTGGGGGTGATGTGCGCCGCAGTTCACAAACGTTGAGGCGTTTACCGGACACGGGTTTGCGCGTCGCGGCTCGCCGGACATCCGATCGTCGGTCGGCTCGGGCGACCGCTGCGGGCCTGCGTGTCCGGCAGCATCTGGCGGAGGGATTTCGCCAGGTAGCCCGTCGCGCCGCCCCAGCCGCTCGTGACCGTTTCCACGCCGCGTTGAGGGAGGTGGCGATGGCGCGGGTTAAAGCGCACGTCTCGCTGACAGCCAGCCAATCACTAGTAAACGCCCTTGTTGCGATGCGCGAGATGCGCGACTTTTACGCCCCGGACGCGCAGGTCCAGCTAGATCCTAATGCGATGGCCGTTACGCATCAGTCGCCCGTGCTGAAGGGGACGCAAGAGAAATTCCTCTCGGCACGAATGGCGATTGATCGCTATAGCGCGTACGCCACTGCGGAGCTGGCTGCTGCGTGTGGAAATGAGCCGCTGGCCGCGGAGGCGCTCTATGGATTGGGGCAGCTCTCTTCCCGTGAGAGTATGACGCAGGAGGCCGACTCGCGCGCGGCCCAATTGGCTAAAGTCTACTTTAGCGCGACACTGAGGGTTAATTCCAGTCATGAACTGGCCGGGAATGAGCTGGGCGTACTGCTTGCCCGCACGGGGGCCTGGGCAAGAGCTCTGGCGGTCCTGAAACAAAGTGCCACACGGGTACCCAGCAGGGCGGTCTGGCACAATCTGGCCGTGCTCCACCAGTATCGTGGTGAGCGTGATCTGGCGACATTGGCCCAGGGTGAAATTCGACGGCTGGAAAACGCTTCCGATCTGGAGACGTCCTTCAGCAATTTCAGTCTGCTCGACGCGCGGCGACCTGGTGAAGTAGCACGTTTTGCAAATCCCTAGAGGCGCACGCAGGTGCCATGCTTGGATTGGTATACCACTCGAAGCAGTGTGGGTGGGGCGCGCGATGTGAAGCGGACACGGGCGGCTGTGGTACATACTAGCCCGTTCTGATTCAGTCCGTGCCAGTAGCGACACTCCTACGCGTCGGTTGTAGCGTTACCGTCTCACGATGGCTACACTGTTGACCACCTGCTGGGGTTGGGAATTCATTTACAGTGAAGGTGTCGGGACATGAGAGAAAATCGTTTGCGCAAATTGCTTGCTGCGGATCAACCGAGTCTGGGAACCCATATTCATTCATCATGGCCTTCGATCACTGAGCTTGTTGGGCACAGCAACAAGTTCGACTACGTCGAGTTTGTTGCTGAGTACGCCCCGTATGACCTGTACGCGTTGGAGAATCTGGGGCGTGCCGTTGATCTGTTCGGGCATATGTCAGCAATGATGAAGATTGAGCAGGAACCTCGTACCTACCTGGCAGTGCGAGCTATCGGGTCTGGAATTCAGAATGTTTTGTTTGCGGATCCACGCACCGTCGAAGACGTCGAGGAATGTGTGCGAGCGGTTCGAGCTGAAAGTCCGGCGACGGGTGGTTTACATGGTGTCGGCATGCGGCGCGACGTTCGGTTTGTAATGGAAGGTGGGTCGCCTGAGTTTGTCCAGGCACTCGATGATGCCGTCGTCGCAATCATGATCGAGAAAGAATCTGCTGTGGAGAACCTAGAAGATCTGTTGGCGGTCAAAGGCGTGGACATGGTGCAATTTGGTCCGGCCGACTATTCGATGAGTCTGGGTTTGACAGGACAGTGGACTCACCCTCGTGTGAAAGAGGCGGAACGCTATGTGATTGAAACGGCGTTGAAGATGGGCGTTGCCCCCAGGGCTGAGATCTCGCGTCCAGAAGAGGCTGCGCAATATTTAGATTGGGGCGTCAAACACTTTTGCATTGGCACTGACGTCAGCATCCTGTTTGACTGGTTCAAGGGCAATGGGGCTGCCATGCGGGAACTCCTGGGCGGCGACGGAGACGCCGAGCGCGCGGAAGAAGACGCTGCCTATCGAGGCTGAATTGTCGTCACGCCGAGGGACGTTACCAGCATCCGGCATTAAACAGGCGATTCCCTGGCGGTTTGAGACGCGGATAGTGACGTGTCAACGCGTTTTCTCCACGCCGGCTTTGGCCAAGACGCTGGCGAGAGTCACTTCTGCTCCCTGCTGCCTTTTACTTTCGTCGGCGGCTTCCATAAACGCGTAGATTTCGAGTGTTTCTTCTGCGGACACGGGCACCTTTTTGGTGCAAAAGAACTTTGCGATTTCGACGACCAGAGGTTTATAGCCGTCGTAGGACCCCACGTTACCGTTGCGTTGGGTGCCTTCTGCCATTCCCCCGTAGCCCCGCCCCTCGCGAAAGATGCCCGTTACACCATTTTTCCAGCGACCTACCACCTCAATTTTTCCATCGCCTGTTGTGGTGCGGCGCACAGAAATACACCCAGGGCCCAGTACAGTGAATAGGGACTCAACTCCATGAATGCCGTACCAGAACAGATCTGGATGTGTCTTTTCGAGAGTTGCGGGGCTGTGTGTCTGGCAGCGTGTAACTTTTCCGAGCGCCCCATTCCTCGCGGCTTGGCTGGTTTTTCCGTAACGCAGGGAGGAGGATGAGAACGTTGGCGTATTGTACTTTTTCGCCGCGGCGAAGATAGCTGCGGCGTCTGCCAGAGATCCTGCGATTGGTTTGTCGATGAAGACAGGTTTGCCTGCCTTGAAGCAGGGAATGGCCTGTTTTAGGTGAGGGCGGCCGTCGTTGGTTTCCAGTAGTATTGCATCGACGTGGGAGAGGAGCGTATCGATTGAGTCGACAATCTCGACTCCCATCTCCTTCATTTGACGCGTATACATCGGGACTCGTTTGACGCTGGATTCGATGTCTGGGCTGCCTTTGGGATAGGCTGCGACAACACGACAGCGGGCCAGGTAGCCACTCGCTTCTTTGTTGTTCATCTCTTTGGTGAACGCAATGACATGGGAAGTGTCCAAGCCGATGATTCCGACGCGTAAGATCTCTTCTGTAGTACCAGTAAGAGGTAGGCCGGTTACGAATGCTGCGAGCCAGAGAATTGATGTAAAGGTCTTCATAACCTGGAGTCCTTGTGAGTCTGCTTCGAGCTGTTTGGACGTACTTGACAAGTGCTGTGACAGGGGGCACATACTACCGCGGTGATGCCCGTTGGAACAAACGTAGACGGGGTCGACTAGTTGGTTGTCGCCCTTCGCCGATAACGACGCGGTAGCTGATCAGGTCGAGCTGACTTCGTTCAGTGACCTTTCCCGACTTATTGCGGGTGGTGGAAGTAAGCGAGACCAGGGAGCCAGGAACATCGCCACAGTGAATCTCTAATGTACTGGTGGTTGCTAAAGGTGACCGGCGTGTTGTCAGGATGTGCGATCCAGTCTTATCAAGGCCCAGCAGATGCAAAGGCATGTCCAGTGCAATCGCATCGGCCTGTATCATCGTCGGGGTGGCTGTGCCAGCGGGCGACTTCATCACTCGGTGAAGGATATGGGGGAATCGCGTAGGAGAGTAATGGATCGTACTGATTCGAGCGCTGCTGGTTCCCTGGATGGTGATTTGTCGTACTTGGCAGGCAATTGACAGCCCATTAATGACGACGTTGGTTTCGCCAGTAGTTCGCACCTTGCTGGTTTCATCATTGATTTCGCCGAGGTAACCACGGCGCACGATTTGGGGATCGGTTGTAATACGTTTTCCTGCGACGTCCGACGTGGTCTCGATTCGCAAACTGTAACCCTGGTCGGTGACCTTTTCGAGAAAAGACTGAGTTTCTTTGGTGGCGGTGGACTCGATATATCCCTTTCCGTCCAGTTTTTGCACAACGATTCGTACGCGTTTGCGGGTGCCGGGGCTGAATTTTGCCCAGGAGTCGGTTTGCCGGAGTGTGGGTGGCTGTTGTCCATAAACGGTCCCCACCAGCGAGCTAGTAAGCAGGCACCAGCTGAGAAATAACAGCGAGCGATGAACCACAGAACCACACATAGTGCACAGCCAGGAACCATGTTAGGAAACAGGCAAAAAGTTGATCTCATCAGTCTAGCTCATTTGCCAGGACTTGACGACCAAGACAGCTCCCGACGGGACCAACTGCCGGTGCAGCAGGGTACGCGAGATCTCGTGGAGTTGGAGTTCGGTCGTCGTACTCGCCCGGCGGGTAGCCGGCGGACGGCAGGTGAGCAACTCATCCCGCGGTAAGTTGGTGGGCTGCCTCCATGAGCTTCTGGTCCTCCGACGGGGAGACCGAGCGAAGGTCGAGGAGGATTTGCTCGTTATGTACGCGGGCAAACACGGCAGGATCTGCGGCACGCAACTCGGCGGCGGCCTGGTTCACACGGCCTGACACTGGAACCAAAGCAACACAAACCGTGGCAAGTTGCTGATTCGGCAACGAGCCGCCGCCGAGGAAGCTGACGTCGTCCACAGGTTTTGCCGTAGCAATCGTTGGCAGTGTCGCGAATTGTATGCTGAGTTTTTCAGCTCGCTGGCGTAGGTTGTCGACAGGCGTATTGAGCAGCCGCAATAGCGGGACTGCCTGTATCGCCTCTTGGGGGTCGCGATAAAGTCGTAGTGTCGCCGCCAAGGCTGCCAGTGTCATTTTGTCGACACGCAGCGCGCGCATGAGCGGGTGCGAGGCGATTCGATCAATGTAGACCCGAGAACCGCAAATAATTCCGCACTGGGGGCCACCTAGTAACTTGTCCCCACTAAAGAGTACAACATCTGCGCCTTGACGGAGGCTGTGAGTAGCCAAGGGCTCACCTTCGACGCCGAATTGCGCAAAATCAAGAAGTGCTCCCGATCCAATGTCATGAACTACGGGTATGTGCCGTTGACGCCCTAGTGTGATGAGATCGTCAAGGGAGGCCTCTTCCGTGAATCCCGTGACAACGTAGTTGCTGGGGTGGACTTTCAGCAGGGCGGCGGTGCGCTCGGAGATGGCGTTTCGGTAATCTGTGGCCCTGGTCTTGTTAGTGGACCCAACCTCACGCAGCACTGCCCCACTTTGTTCCATTACCTCTGGAAGTCGGAAGCTTCCACCTATTTCTACTAATTCCCCGCGTGCGACAATGACTTCCTTGCCCTGGGCTAAGGCAGCCAAGGTTAACAGTGTTGCCCCTGCGTTGTTATTGACGACGACAGAAGCTTCGGCCCCTGTGAGTTGTTTGAGAAGTTTGGTGACCGCGGCGACCCGCTGGGAACGTTGCCCAGTTGTCAGGTCAACTTCCAGGCTCGCGTAATCACGCGATACTTCTTGCACCGCCCGTAACGCTTCGGTGGCGAGCGGTGCGCGGCCAAGTCCGGTGTGCAGAAGAATTCCAGTGGCGTTGACCACCGGTCGTAATGATGGCGTCTCGTCTTCCTGAATCCAATGAACAATACGTTCGGCGAGTTCCGTTGGATTCGGGATTGGTAAATCGGCGCTGGTTTGCATCTCCTGACGCAGGTTGTCGAGAAAGGTTCGTACTCCATTGACTACGACATTGCGGTTGGCGCGCTCAACCAAGTTCTGGAGAGGCGGGCTCTCCAGCAGTTCGTGTACCGATGGGATATTACGAAGTGGCTTGGACTTCACGGACGAATACTCCACGTTTGGATGAAGGGGCCAATTTATGTTGCGGGGAAATGGGAGGGAGACTCGAAGAGATGATTGGCTGGTGATCATCGCCTGATAGTTTACGGGTTGCACGCGCGAAACAGGTCTGGCGGGTGGTGGACGCTAGTATAGGTGGTCGAGACTGGTCGTACTCATGGCTCGACGAGATAACGTACGTCTCCGTCGCGACGAGTGAACCCAATGCGATCGAAATATTCACAGAGAGGGATGGCAAACTTCCTTGTTGTAGAGAGGCATTCGCGTATTTGGCTCATCGTCATTCCCTCGTCCGGACTGATTGTGTCGCGCAGGGTTTGCTGGACCTGGTCGAGCACTTCTGCATGGACGAAATAGTCACTGCTGATTTCCACGAGATCCCCGTCGGTCGCGGCCAGGGTGATCAATTGTGGTACGGAGTCTTGGTTCTTTTTCGCTTGTTGTTGTGCCTCCTTGACGGTTGGTGTGCCCAGGCCCGCAGCGCGAAATTGCGAGAGCAACGTCGCCAGGAGCTTGCGTTCGTTCTGGGATAATTTGGGCCCACAGCCAACCAGTGCGATGGACTTTTTCGTCAATCGAATTCGACCGGACCGATGGAGGGAATTGAGTACCGCTTCGATGATCGCGCTTTCACCGAGGTATTCAAAGCCTCTTACAAACGGAGCACGATCGAGCGAGCTTCTCAATGGGTTTTGCTCGTGGAGGTTGCGAAGCGCCGCTTCAAACCGTTGGCAAAGCGATTCGATCACCTGGCGGTGTAAATGGGCGGTGCGGGTCGGTGAAATCGTGATGGTCAACAACTCGCCCTCGTTGAGTAGTCGCTGGTGGACATCCGCAAAGTGTTCCACGCCCGCGAGGCGTGCGAGATCTTGTGGCTCGACGGAACGCAATCCAGAGAAATAGCTGGCGGCAGAGGCCCGTTGTGTAGCATTTTCGGAGCGTAGAGCTGACAGCATTTGCCGATCCAGGTCGGCCAGCCCACGGAGTTTGGAGGCAGAGGGTACCAGGACTTGGCCACCGCCGATTGTCATTGCGGGTGATTCGCTGCGTAGCACAAAAGGCTGGTTCCAGGTGGTGGCAACGGTGTCATGCAAGAACAGCTGCGCAAAACAGGACCCGCCAGGCGCCAATGATTCCTGGTCAATGAGAACCAGGGACGCGATGATTTCCGCCGTACCGAGATGAAGGCGAATTTGCGAGCGGTGTTTGAGGGGGCGGCGTGTGGAGTCAAGGTAAAGCAGCCATACAGTCAGTAGTTTGCCAGCCTTTAGGTAGTCCCGCGCGGCAAGCTCCTGGCCGCGTTGGATTTCATCATGGTGGACACCCGCGAGATTGATCGCAACACGTTGACCACGGTGAGCGTTTTCCGCTTCTCGGTCATGATTGTGCAGTCGACGTACCCTTACGGCCGTGCCGCTGGGTTGGAGTTCGAGTTCATCTCCAACCGATACGGTGCCGCTGCCCGCACTTCCGGTGACGACAGTTCCATGGCCGGTCAAGGTAAAACACCGGTCGATGGCCATGCGAAATGGAGTGTCGAGGTGCGTTACTCGATCGAGTCCCGCTGCGCGACGAGCCGCGGCAACGATTGCGTCTCGCAGTTCGTCCAAACCCGTTCCCACGGAACTGCTCGTGCGAACAATCGCTGCCGATTCGAGGAAACTGCCAGCGACGAGTTCTCGGATTTCTTCTTCGACTAGTTCCAGCCAATCGGGTTCGACAAGATCGCATTTCGTAATCGCTATGACACCCGCAGCGAGGTTCAGTAACCGAAGGATTTCCAGATGTTCTCGAGTTTGTTGTTTGATTGAATCGTCGGCCGCTACCACCAGCATAGCCAGGTCCATCCCGGTCGCCCCGGCAAGCATGTTGCGAACGAAACGTTCGTGGCCCGGTACATCGACTATTCCGAGGCGAAAATCTCCCAGCGTCATTTCCGCAAAACCAAGTTCGATCGTAATTCCACGTCGCTTTTCTTCTGGCAGACGATCGGTGTCGATCCCGGTTAACGCATTGATTAAGGATGTTTTCCCGTGGTCGATGTGTCCGGCAGTGCCGAGAATAAGATCAGTTGTCATGGCAACATCGAGTAGAAAGAACGCTCTATTGGCGAGTGAGAGCAGGCTGGCGGTTGAGTCCGCTGGGAGTTGGCCCGAGTCTCGCGCGCCGGGTTAGCCTGACAGAACCGACTCGATCACAGGCGTCGTATAGGTAAACCTGGGCATCGTGGGCCGGCGTTCGGCGGAGATGTTAGGACCTTTTCAATCTGCTGGCGAAGTTGGGTGGTTGATTGAATTTGGGATTCTGCCGCGGGTGGCAGCTGTCGTCGTGCTATTCCGTGGACGCGTGAACTACAAGTCAAGTTCGTCCAATTCGTCGAGCAGGTCATCTAAATGATCCTTTGCTTCCGGGAGTTCGGCGACCTGCGGTGTGGCGGGACTTGGCTTTGACGCGACGGGGGATCTGCCGGCCATAACCAGTTGTTCATCCCGTTCTCTGCTCGCGGCCTGGGCGGCGGATTCGTCTGTTTCGGGGGCCCCAAATAGTTTGGATAAATCGATTTTTAACGAACCAGCTTCGATCTGCGCACCCGCAATCGCGGGAGTTTTGTGCTGGGGGAAAATGATTGCATTTTCAGGACAGACCCGACTGCAGGCTGGGCAGCCTTTCCGGCAGTTGTCGGGTTGTTCGACGAGAATCGTGTCCGTTTGGTCGACTCCGTAAACACCAAACAGACAGAAGTCGATACATTCCATGCAATTAGTGCACCGACTAAAGTCGATGACTGGATACCAGCGACGTTGTTCAGGCGATGTCAGATGTCGCTCGGCGTCTGGGGCTGATTCTGACACCGAATCCGTGGCTTCACGGGTTGTTGCAGAGGCGGGCGAAGTCGCAAGAGACTCCTGGGCTGCTGTGGAGTGAAGGTAGCGGTCCAGTTGTTCCGGTTTCGGGTCGCCTGAGATCCAATCCATTAACGGCACTACTTCGGCACTGTTTTCGGCAGCGATACGTTTGACTTCTTCGATGTAGGTCGTGGCGGAGTCATCGCATCGCAGATCAAGGCAATAGATGAGGCGCTCTGGCACTGGCCGGGCATTGGCGACGCGATCGACGGTGTCCTCTGCGGATTCATCATCATCATCATCCGCTTCCGATTGGATGAGTGATTTTCCGATAAGGCCGCTCACTGAATTGCGGTCTAGAATCCAACGCGCCGCGCGTTCGTAAAGCCATGACAGGACAATCATGTTGCCCTTCACGCCCTGTAAAGCCAGCATTCCTGTTGCATCGCTGCGAAGGTCATAGAGATGGGGGATCACGATGACATCGATACCGGGTTCGAACACCAGAGCGGTGACAACGTCTTCTTCGAGTTGTCGCTTTACAGGGTTTTGGCTTTGTCCTTGTGAGACAATCGCGGTGATCCGTTTCGCCATCGCTGGTCAGCCTGTTCGTGTGTGTGGGCAGAAAATGTAATTCAGAGTAACCGATTTGGTGGCGTCCTGCACGAGCGACGAATACCACGAAATGTTATTCGTTGAGTTGACCTTTGATCGTACGTTGAGTGACTTCCCAGACCCCATTCAGATGTGTGATGTACTCGTCGACGTTGATCAGATTATCCCCCACACCCGTCATCTCAAACAACCAGCCGTTGCCGTACTTGTCGACATTAATTGTCGAGGGATCCTGAAGTAGCTGGTCGTTGAGGCGAACCACTGTGCCCGCGATGGGGGCGTAGAGGTCACTTTCCGCTTTCTTGCTTTCGATAGATCCAATTTCGTCCTTTTCCCGAAGTGTTGTTTCGGGTTCAACCGTCCAGTCGAGAAAGTAAACATCCTGGAGCAACCGAACAGCGTAGGCCGTAAAGCCAAATTTCCATTGGCCATTGGTTCCCATGGCCCACATGTGATTTCGGGCGTAATGTCGATCGCTGGGGAATTGGGCAGCGAACTCACCCATCATGAAGACTCGTTCTGCGGTCATGCAATACCCTTGTGCTACATCCTACCTACCATACTAATCTGCCGCGTAACCGAGCAAAAGGAACCATGGCAAGTTGGTATGGAACGCGATTATTTGGGGTTACGTGGGCTGCCAAAACTCTGTCAATTACAGAGAATGTGATGACCGGCGTGCCACTGTTCGGTGAGTAGGCCAAGTCGCCGCAGGGAGTGCGAGCGGAGCCTTGAATCCACATGTTTGCTATTCGGCGCGGTGTCGCATGCGCGTGCCACCACCACCAGAAACCAGGGTGCCGCGTCGAATGGTCGCGGCGGCCACCAGCAGCTCGTTACCGACACGACGAGTGCCATAACTATCAGTAAGCAGAAATTTTCCGGCGGTCTTTTCCAGTACGGCCACATCCGCGACCGTCCCTTCTCGAAGGGTTCCCAGTTCACTACTCCGGCCTAATACTTGGGCGGGATTTGTTGTTGACATATTTATGACACGATCCAGTGGCACGCCAAGGGCCAGAAATTTGGACATTGTTGTTGGCATGTCATAAACCGGGCCGTGCACATTCAATGTATGCAAATCTGTGCTAATGGTCGTCGGCTCGAACCCTTGGTCGAGGGCGGCTTGTACGATGTCCCAGTGAAAGCTTCCCGCGCCGTGCCCTACGTCAAAGACGACACCTCGTTGCGAGGCTTCGCGAACAGCGGGGTGAAGTTTTCCACCGGATCCAAGGATTGTTTCGCTACCCCCTTTGAAGCAGTGGGTAATGCAATCGCCTGGCTCGAGATGTTGCAGCATCTCGGGAATCGACATCGGACTTTCACCGATGTGGACCATCAGCCAGGTGTTCGAGTCACGTGCAGCGCCGATAGCTTCCGTAAAATTGTTCCATCCTTGCTGTCCGTCGCCGATGATGTGCTTGCTCGCTCGAATCTTGACGCCCACCGCGATGCCAGCGTGTTTCTCGAGTGTTTGGACAACGCCTTTCCGATCTGCATAACGCGGGTCCATTAGTTCCCCGAATTGAAAGGCGACAAGACCGATACAAGACAGGTTAACTAGTGCCAATACCTGTGTGTCGTGACGTTCTATAACGTCTCGTCGGAAGCCACCGAAGTTAAGTGGCCCGGCGCTGCCCGCGTCGAGCATGGTTGTTACGCCACCGGCTGGGCAGAGTTCATCCGGATCCAGGGATAGTGGACAGTGGTCACGGTAGACGTGGACGTGGAGATCGATCAGTCCAGGTACGACATAAAGGCCTCGAGCATCGACGACGTGCGTCGCGCTGCAATCTTTCAGATCCTCCGCAACCCGCGCGATTTTGCCATCGCGAATTCCGACATCACGTGTGCCGTGTAGCGTCTGTGAGGGGTCGATGACTTCTCCCTGGCGTAGCAGGATATCAAAAGTGTGGTTTGTCATTGCTTATCCAATAGCCGTCGAAGGGAACAAGGGGGGGTGCGTATGGAGTAAACCAAGTCTTGATCGTCCTGTAGGGGGACCTGTGTTTCGGGATGAGTGGGCGAAACGGTGGGTCAAGACGATGCAGATTCATTCTATGTGGTACATTGCAGGGGTTCATCCCGTCTTGCCAAACAACCTCTCTGTCGCGTTTTGAATCGAGCACCATGAAAAAACTGTCTTTGGGTCCTTTGCACTACGAATTCAGCCGCCATTGCGAACCTCGCTTGCGTATTGCTGCGGGGGAAACAGTGCTCGTCGAGACCGAAGACGCTTTCTCGGGCCAAATTCGCGATGATGGCGATCGACGCGATAAAGAGGCCTGTCCGGAAGGGAACCCACAGACGGGACCGATCTGGGTCGAAGATGCCCATCCAGGGGATACTTTGGCGATTCAGATTGAGAGCATTGAACCGTCCTTGGGCCAGTGTGCGACGCGTACCAGCGACCCGCAGCAACTTGCTCAGTGGCTCGGGACAGACTGCCCGCACGGGACTCATGTATGTCCTATTCGTGAGGGAGAGATCATCTGGAGTGATCACGTACGCATTCCCTACCGGCCGATGTTGGGGTGTATTGGTACTGCACCAAGGGCTGGAGTCCCGACAACCGGGCCAGCGGGACCCCACGGGGGCAACATGGACATCGTTGAGGCCTGTCCGGGAAGTACCGTTTTTCTTCCTGTGTTTGTGGAAGGTGCTTTGCTCTATTTGGGGGACGCGCACGCGGCCATGGGACACGGAGAATTATCCGCGAGTGGCCTGGAGATGCCTTCAAACACGACGATCCGCGTTGACCTCCAACAGAAAACCATTCCAGGTCCACGAATCGAAAACGCGAATGAAATCATGACTGTTGCAACCGGTCGACCCATGGAGCGAGCTATTGCGCAAGGGTATGCCGAGTTGATTCTCTGGATGGAAAGCGAGTACGGTTGGGATCGATGGAGAGCTTATGACTTACTAACGCATGTTGGCCAGATTTCCGTTGGTTATTACGACATCGGCACGGTTGCGACCAAGATTGGCCGATGTTTTCTGCAAACGCTCTGAGAGCCAGCAAGTGTGTGGAACGCAGCGCGTTGTGCGTTGCGGCGGAAGGGCTGGGTGGCTATGAATGAAACGTTTCCATCGCCGGCTTCGCGGCGTGAGCCGGATCTAAACGGCCAGCAACTGGGGGATTACCAACTACTGCGTCGACTGGGCAGTGGGGCAATGGCGGAGGTGTATCTGGCGCGGCAAGTGTCACTGGACCGGAATGTTGCGTTCAAAGTATTGAAGTCCAGTTTGACGCGTGATGAGAAGTGCGTCCGCAGATTTCAGCAGGAGGCTCGTGCTGCAGCGTCGCTGGTGCACGGCAATATTGTCCAGATTTATGAAGTGGGTTGTTTGAGAGATTGTCATTACCTTGTCCAAGAGTACGTTGCCGGAGGGACAGTGCGGCAATGGCTCGCCGGATCGAGCGGATGCTCCGCCGGTAAGGCCGTGGCTGTGGTACGACAGGTTGCGGCAGCCCTTGAATGCGCGAGTCAGCACGGGGTGATCCATCGAGATATCAAGCCAGAAAATATCTTGCTTACCAAGAATGGCGAAGCCAAAGTCGCAGATTTTGGGTTAGCTAGGCTGGCAATCGGTGAGCAAATGGTGGACTTGAAATTGACGCAGCAGGGACTGACTTTAGGAACTCCGCTGTACATGAGTCCGGAACAGATTCAAGGTGGCCAGGTGGATCCGCGGAGTGACTTGTACTCGCTAGGTGTGACGGCTTACGAGATCCTCGCGGGAACCACGCCGTTTGCGGGTGAAACGGCACTCAACGTCGCTGTTCAGCACCTTCATGAAGAAGCTGCGCGTCTGGAAACGTTGCGTGCGGATTTACCTCGTTCCCTCTGTGATATCGTTCACAAGCTACTTGGCAAAAAGCCGGACGAGCGGTACGAGTCCGCAACGGAATTGATCTACGATTTGCACGGACTCGGTTTGGAAGATTCCGATAGTCAGTGGCATTTTGCAGAAAATGCCACTGACTATCGGGCACTTGACAATGCGCGGTTGGATGCGACGCAAAAACTGGATGCGTTAATGAAAGTGGAGAGTACAGATCGGCCGAATCGTCGTATGGTCTCGGTTGTCGGTTGGGGGCTGATTTGTGGGACCATCCTGGGGACGGCCAGCGCATACCTCCGAATGCCGAGGTCGATCCTCGAGGTGAGCTACGCCGATCATCCGCGAGTCGAAAAGAAGAAATCGGCTCGTTTGCAGTACCTTCATGCGCTTCTTGAGCCGTCGCAGCCGTCTTGGGAAGCGGTGGCGCACTATTTTGGTGGAGAACGCCAGACCGAAAGTCGGCAGTATGTCTCCAAGGCAAATGCAGAACTCGCTCACATCTTGTTCGACCAGGGGCGAGCACTCGAAGCGTTGTCGCTGTATCGTCAGCTCGCCGATTTGGGTGAAGACCTGATTGAGCAACGCGCTCTGGGACTGGCCGGGATGGCGAATATTCATCAGGCGCGGGGCAACCGGAATGAACTTTCCGTGACACTTGTGCGGCTGACTGCGGATCTTGAGAAACTCGGCGGACGTGCACAGGGAGTAATTCGTGTACTTGATTCGCCGCTGCGAGAGCGGATGAGTCGTGTCCAAAATGAACAACGCTTGCAGGCCGGTCGGCGACGATCACAGAATCCGCGGCGTGGCGGTAAGCTGCGCAGGAAGTCCAGTCGATTTCCCCCTCGACGCGATGGGGACTAACCAGGCGGTGGGGGGCTTGAGTGAGGGGTGAAGTATGTGCTGTCCTCAGGATGCAGGCCGTGGATCAATTCCTACCGCACCTAGTGGGTGGCGTCGTGATATTTCGAAATGCGAGTGAGAGTGAACCCGTGCAGGTGATTCCGGTCATTGATTTGAAGCAGGGGCGTGTTGTTCGTGGAGTCGCGGGCGCCCGCCAGCATTACCAACCGGTGCGCAGCCAGCTTTCCCGGACCGCTTTACCGTTTGACGTGGCGCGGGGATTCATCCAGCAGTTCGCATTACATGAAATATACGTGGCGGACCTGGATGCGATTGGCGGAGCACCTGTTGATGAGCGCTCACTTGGTGAGATGATACGAGCCGGGAGCAAATTGCTACTAGATGCGGGTATTGATTCGGTAGACAAGGCTCGACAGGTGAAAGCGTGGAATCAGGCGGGAGCGAGTTTGCACCGCGTAATCGTCGCCCTGGAGTCGCTTCGTAATTCCTCTCAATTGAGAGCATTGCTGGATACACTCGGAGTCGACAAGGCAATTTTCAGTTTGGATTTGCAGGCCGGCACACCGCTGGTGCGAGAAACTTGGGATGTGGCTAGTCCAATGGAAATTGCCGAACTCGCTGTAGGTGTGGGGTTTCGCCAAATCATCGTTTTGGATTTGGCCGATGTGGGGATGGCGTCTGGTAACCAGTCGATTTCAGTGTGCCAGGAGATCCGTCGGAGATGGCCGGATGTTCAGCTTATTTCAGGTGGTGGTGTGCGCGGCTATGCGGACCTTGATGCGCTTGTGAAGGCGGGGTGTGACGGTGCATTGGTGGCCTCTGCATTACATGATGGGCGTTTGCGTTTGGGCGACCTGCGGATGTTGACTCGGGAAACGAAGTCCGTCGGACGTTTTTGACCTCATCCTCAAGGGGCCGCGTGGTTGTCTGGATATCAGCGTACCGCTGAGGGGTTGAACTGTTCGGGACGGACCCCCCCCTCTGTTCGGGCGATTCGCCGACGATGACAATGGTCTTGCTGTTTCGTGGTGTCACCACGTTTCCATTTTGGAGCAATTCATGGAATCGTCTCTGGTTCAGTTGTCGCCGCACCTCTACTGCTTCACCGATACCTGCCAGGTTTATGTTTTGGTGGATGGTGACCACGCGTTGTTGATTGATTCTGGTTCGGGGGCAGTCCTGGATGCCTTGCGGGAGATCGGCGTACAACAGGTCGATTGGGTGTTGCATACACATCACCATCGTGATCAATGCATGGGAACACCCAGCGTGCAGGCTGCCGGTGCGCGGGTAGCGGTGCCAGAATACGAGCGCCATTTATTTGAGCAAGCGGAGTTGTTCTGGCAGACCCGGCGCGTTTTTGACAACTACAATGATCGCAATACGTTTTTCGCGATTGGCGAGGACCTGCGTGTCGATGCGCTGCTGGAAGATTACGAAGTATTTCATTGGCGGGGTTATGACTTTGAGGTGTTGCCTGCCAAGGGCCACACTCTGGGGTCGAGTACACTCGTAGTGCGAGTAGACGGCCGTCGAGTTGGCTTTACTGGTGACCTCTTGTGTCGTGACGGAAAACTCTACCAATTACATGCCATGGAGTACGCCTATGGCTCTATGGAAGGTGTGCTGTTTACGATCCAGTCGATCCAGGCGTTGCAGAAGCAGAATGTTGCGACGTGCTATCCTTCGCATGGCGATGTCATCGAGGATGTGGCTGGTGACATCCAGCGGCTTGAGAATCGGCTAATGGATTGTGTGCGTTTGGGACGGGGAATGCGGGTTGCTGGCCGCGATAGTATTCCAGAGCCGGTGTTCCTGCCGCAGCCAAAGTTCGTGCCGCTCTCTAGACACCTGCTCTGGGGCGGTATCTGGACTTGCTCCAATTTCTATGTCGTGCTCAGCGATAGTGGGAAAGCGATGTTTGTGGATTACGGACACGCATTTTGGCCACACATGCACATGGGGCCCGACCACGATGGAATGGAAACCATGCGGTTTGTGGAACACCACCTTGATGAGTTGCGTGAAGATTACGGTGTAACTGAGTTTGCACTAGTGGTTCCAACGCACATTCATGATGATCACACGTGCGGAATTCCCTATCTTCAGCGACATCATGGAACTCAATGCTGGGCGCTTCAGGAAGTGGGACAGGTGTTGGCTGATCCCGCTGCCTGGACAAGTACGCCGTGCACTTTCCCGAAGCCCATACGCATTGACCGTTGGCTTGCTGACGGAGAGCGGTTTCAGTGGGAGGAGTACGAATTTGAGATCCATTTTGCACCGGGACAGACTGAATTTCACTCCATCTACGCGGGGCAGATCGACGGTCGCAAAGTCGCATTTACAGGTGACAACTATTTCGAGGCAGAGGTTCTGGAGGGCGGACAGATTGAAACACGCCCTTACCAGACAACGGTTTTGCGAAACAGTTTCCAGCTCTCAATGCACCGCCGTTGCGCGGAAGTTATGCGACAGGTTGCGCCTGAGATGATTTGTCCTGGGCATCGTGATGTACTCACCTGCAATAAAGAGAAGCTTGATGAGTATTGTGATTTCATTGCCCGCAAAGAACGTGTGTTCAGTAACCTGGTTTCTGAACCGGCAGATCATTATATCGATCTTTTTTGGGCTCGTTTGTTGCCTTATGTGGCGTGTATTGAGCCTGACGCGGTACAGGAATACCGCTTGTTGTTACGCAACAATCAACCGCGGGCCGTTGTTTACGAAGCTCGTTTACGAGTACCGACAGGCTGGTCGTCGACAGAGAAGTATCAGTCGTTACGTTTAGCGGCTGGCGCACGCGGTGAACTTGTGTTTCAAGCTACAGCGCCGGCGAAATCAGACGGGCGCCGGCGTCTGCTGACCGCAGAAATCCTCATTGATGGGGTATTGCAGGGAAATATCAGTGAAGCATTGGTCCAGGTTCGACCGTCTGGCGGCTAGCCATTTGAGTAGCACGGCGAGTCGTCAGGCGTGTAACACCTCCGTTACTGTCCCCCACCCGGGCCAAAAGGATTAAGTCCTGCGGGCGCTCCGGCACCGCCGCCACCGCCGGCGCCACCCATGCCACCCATGCCACCCATGCCACCTGAGCCATCGGTGGCCGGCGTGTCTTCTTCGTAGTAAGTGAATTTCCGGAAGTCATCCATGTCGTCCAGTTCACTTTGTACCACAAACTCGCCATTGGCATCGATGACGGCAAATTCCGCCGGTGACAGGAGTGGGTCTTTGCTGCTACCCGGGAGTCTTTCTCCACCACGAATATCTACGACCAGGGCATTCAACCGAAAATCGTAGTCAGGCATCGATTTAATAAGCATCGAAATCGGATGTGCGACGTTCGCGGTGGCGGTGAAATTGAGGACAGACCCACGTAGGACTGAACGGGCGCAGGGAACATGGACCGCATGCTCCGCGTCGAAGGCGACCGGCAATAATGTTCCTTGAATTTCATTACTCTGATATGTCACGGTTTCACCATTGCCGAGTTTGATCGATTTGGGGTCGTTACGAGGAACATTGCCTGCGTAGAAACGATCGAGGCTCGGCAGCGCAACAACGTTGGTTGCCTCACTCCATTCGGTAGTGATCTGGCATGCTTCGCGGTGAGCCTCTGCCTGGGCGTCTTCGTCCTCGTATTTCAACGCCTTGTATTTGGGAATCAGGTCAGCCTCGCTGGCACGCTGCTGCTGGACCCTTTTGAGAGCCGCCGCGTCCAAATGACGCAGGGGGACTTCCTGTCCGGCAGTGGGTGAATTGTTTGGGTCTTCCAGCGCCAGGCGAATCCGATAGCGGTATTTCTTTCCCGGCTCCGCATCAAAATCAAAAAAGCGGACAAGTTTGTACTTGGAGACAGTTCGATTACCGCCAATAGCTGCAGCCATGCCACCGCCAGCCATACCGGCTCCCGAGGCCATGCCACCACCACCAGCCATACCGGCTCCCGAGGCCATGCCACCACCGCCAGCCATACCGGCTCCCGAGGCCATGCCACCACCGCCAGCCATGCCGGCTCCCGAGGCCATGCCGCCACCACCAGCACCACCAGCCATTCCACCGCCGCCAGCCATGCCAGCACCAGAGGCCATGCCACCGCCGCCAGCCATGCCGGCACCAGAGGCCATGCCACCACCGCCAGCCATACCGGCACCGGAGGCCATGCCGCCACCCATGCCCGCCATGCCAGCACCACCTGCTGCCGCCGACTTGCGGCGATTTCTACTGGGTAACTGGGGACCCGTGTCGTCCGTCTGAGCCGTCTCTTCCGTAGCTTCTACGGTGGTCAGTTGGG
>PAQH01000119.1 GCA_002709225.1 Planctomycetaceae bacterium | reverse complement strand
TCGCCGACGACGCTTGAAGCTCGGCGGCAGCGAGAACAGCTGCGTCCGACACCAGGCACGCCACAAGGACCATGTCTGGTCGTACGACTTCGTTGCCGATCGCACCTAAGACGGTCGTCAACTGAGGTTTCTGGTGGTGATCGACGAGTACACGCGTGAATGCTTGGCCCTCTTGTCTGGCCTACTGTTGCGAGAGCCTGAAGCGTGCCTTCTGAAATCCGTTGCGCGCACAGGTTAGCGTGAAACATGAGGGTATTCAGCCGCTCTTCTTGGTCTCACGCGCAGGGCAAAGTACGAGGAGTCAGCGGCAGATGTGACTAACGAATAAGTTCGTTACACAATGGCCAGGGTCCCGTAACGCTGCGTGCAATGAAGTGGAAAGCTAGCAGCGTCGCGCAGTGAGGATTTCCAACGCTCGCCGGAAGTAAGGGAACGGATAGTTAGCACGCCGTCGTCGCGCATAGCTGTACGCCGCATTCACCAGGCGTCGCGGAATTTTTCCTCGTTCTACGGATTTGACGACGCTTTCGATATACGCCCTGTCTTCCGAGTTTCTTGCCCGGAGGCCCAGTTTTAGCTGGTCACTTAGACTCAGTTTTCGAGCTGACGTACGGTTGAACACGCCGCCGGTCGCTGTGGTCCGAAAATAGCCGGTTAGAGGCAAAGCTGTGACAAACATCACTAGAGCTCGGAATACAGTCGTGCGCATAGGTTTGCCTCCCAAGGTGACCAGAAGAGTCGTCCGAAAGGATCTAAATGCAGAGAAGGGTGCGACTTCTACAGAAATTGCGCGGCTGCGGCAAGCGGAATGTCCGCAGCCTACCGGGGGCTGCTAGCAGCGCTGGCTGCTTCGACCGCAGACAGACACGGCCGTTTTCTTGCTGCGGACGATCTGGGGTCCTGGGACTAGACATCGGGCGGTTGATGCAATATTGGCCCAAGTCCTTTTGAAACCTTTGGTTAAGTCATTTTCGGTTCGACGCAAGATTGACAATGGAGTGTCCGAACCAATATACTATGCTACCTGTTGTGACAGTTTTGCTGCGCGCCTAAGGGCTGTGCGCAGAAGAAGTTTTTTTTCTCCTCATGAATGAACCGAGGGACACGATGTTCTGTATTCCTGGCCAACCTGGTAAGGACCTTTGTGATCGCCATTTAGGTTCGACGCGACGAGATATTCTTCGTGTTGGTGGATCTGCGCTCATGGGGATGAGTTTGGGGCAGGTACTTCAGCTACAGGCTGCTTCTGCCAATGAAGGTTCCGTTGGCGGTCCTGGTTGGAACAAGGCCAAACGGGTCATCATGCTTTATCTACAGGGGGGGCCAAGTCATTTGGATCTATGGGATCCAAAAGAAAATTGTCCCGACAACGTGCAGAGTGTTTTTAAGAATATACCGACACAGCTTCCTGGAGTGCATTACACCGAAAACCTTTCCAAGTTGGCCAAGGTGAATGACAAGTTCACGATGATTCGGTCGATGAGCTATACCCCGGTGGGCTTATTCAATCACACTGCAGCTATCTATCAACTCCATACCGGCTACACAGCAGACAAAGTCAGTCCATCTGGGCAATTAGAGCCCCCATCGCCGAAGGACTTTCCCAACTTCGGGTCGAATATTGTTCGGGTTAAGCCGCCCGAAACTCCGATGCTGCCCTTTGTCATGATGCCCCGTCCGCTCCAAGAGAGTAACGTGGTTAATAAAGCGGGAACAGCTGGGTTCCTAGGACGCGCTTACGATCCGTATTACTTGTTCCCACCAGGCGACGATCTGGACATGAACAAGATGGACAAGATTAATGTTAATGACTTGAAGCTGCGTGATGAGGTGTCGCGTTACCGTTTGGCCCGCCGGGCTCGTCTACGAGACCTGATCAATAAGGGGCTTCCTGAAGTTGATCGTGCTGTCGGGAAATATGACCTCAATGAATACTACAAGTCGGCATTAACGTTGATCAGTTCCGGTCGGGCGCGAAACGCGTTTGCACTGGACAAAGAGACAGATGCCGTCCGAGATCGGTATGGAAGGAATACGTTCGGTCAATGTTGCTTGTTAGCACGTCGATTGGCAGAGGCCGGGACACGAGTCATTGAGGTGATTTGGCCAAAGGTGGCGAATTCGGATCGGCATTCATGGGATGTCCATGTGGGTCTTTCTGGTCGCATGAAAAATGAAAACAGCCCGATGTTGGATGCGGGTTTGTCTGCTTTGATCGAAGACCTTGATCAACGAGGCATGTTGGACGAGACGTTAGTGGTGTGTCTGGGTGAATTTGGGCGCAGTCCACAACGTGGTGTGAGCACTTCTGGGAATAGTAACAGTGACGATGGTCGTGACCACTGGCCCTACTGTTACACGGCCGTGGTGGCGGGAGCTGGCATTAAACGCGGTTATGTGCACGGTGAATCGGATCAGACTGCCTCGGCCCCGAAGACGGATCCGGTACATCCTATTGAGCTATTAGCGACGATCTATCACGCTACTGGTATCAATCCACAAAGCATCGTCCTGAACCATCTCAAACAGCCGCGGGAACTGGTCAAAGCGGAAGCGCTGACGCATCTATTTGCTTGACCGAATAGTAGCAGCAGAAGTCTCTGAACGACCACGTGCAGGCGTGGTCGTTTTTTATTGGCAAGTTCCCAGGGGAAGGGGCAGCGGGCTCGTTGACAATTATTTGCACGCACTTAGAATGGTTTGATACTGAGACTCAATTAGTGCCCTGTTTATGGCGCCCGTGGAATTTGCGGCGAGAGTGCGACGGATGGATCAGGAAACTATTATCGGGACTTTGCCGGGGCAGACCGAAAACGATCGTGTAGTGATTGTGCTTTCCCAGCCAGTCATGGGTTCGAACAGCCTGGAATTGCGACAGCAATCATGGGGCGAAGGAATCGGTTGGTTTACCCAGAGTTCCGTCGAGATGAGTCCCCGCCAGGTGGCCGATTTACGCAATGTATTGGGCGTTTCGCAGACAAAGCCGCGCTTGCCTGCTAAGTTCCGTAAGGTGTCCGAGAGGTATTGGCAGCCTCGTATAGCGCGTGCGGACTCAGCTTGATTCTGGCTGGTGGCCTTCGCAGGCCGTCGTGGACTGCTCGGCCAGAAGGCAGCCTCGCCAGTGTTTTCATTGGTACAGGTTCTCGCCCGTGTCATTGGGCGTATCTGCGCACCACCTTTTGAGGCGTTTGTCAGAGTTAACCAGCCATTGAGTTCTTGTCGATGTTCACGGACATCTGCCGGTGGTCGCGCAGTAGTTTTCCCAGGTCGTCGACTCCCTGTTGTTCTTGCTTGAGGATGTCTTCCAGCAGGATGACGAGAGCGCGGTCTTCCGGACTTTCTTCCGCTAGTTGAATCGCATCCACGTAGTGCGCGACGGCTGTCCTCTCAAAATCGAGTGAGAAGTTCAGCATCTCTTCAATTTCATTCGACTGCTTGATCGAATTCCGCTCGACGGTCGGAACCCCTCCCAAGGAGACGATTTTCTCACCGATCTGCTGGCCGTGAGTTAGGCACTCTTGTGCGCTGCCCCAAAACATCTGCGAGTAGACTTCCCGCCACAGTCCAGTGACGACAAAACTGGCTTGCGCATACTGAGCCAGTCCTGTCCATTCGTGACGAAGTACTTCATTCAGCTGGTCGACCATCTTCGCTGGATTCATGGGGTCCCCGATTTTCGTGGAGGGAAGTATGTTTATTATGGCTTCATTTTATCTGTTTCCCGCATCTCCAGCGCATCATAACGAGTGTCTGTTGTAAGTCCAGCCCGAAACGGGCTGGGCCGGAAGTTCAGCAGCTTTTGGGGGGGTGCGGAGAGAGTTGTCTGTGGTGCTGCGGCGCCTGTTTGTGTTGAGACTCAGCCTCATTAGCCGGCTGTCGTGAATGGTGTCCGCTCTGGTCGTGCAGTTCTCTTGAAATACTACCGAGGAGGATGTCCAGGTTTCCCGTTACGGTTATTGGGAAGCTGCCTTCGTCTGGCGTACTTAAGCGACGCCTGGTTCCGGTGGCAGCAGTTGCAGGTGTTCATATGTTTTGCTTGTCGCCATGCGCCCACGTGGAGTGCGTACCACAAATCCATTGCGTAACAGAAATGGCTCGACTTCGTCTTCAAGAGTGTCCTTAGACGTGTTCATGGTGTGCGCGAGCGCATCGATTCCGACGGGCCCACCTTCAAACACACGAATCATCGTCTGCAGGTATTCGCGGTCGAGCGGGTCCATGCCAGTATTATCGATGCCAAGCATTTCCAGTGCCGCGAAGGTCACGTCCATAGTGACGGTACCATCCGCCTTGGTTTGTGCGTAATCGCGTACCCAACGCAAGCGGTTGTTGGCAATACGCGGTGTCCCGCGGCTGCGGCGGGCGATTTCGTCGGCTGCCTGGGGTGCAATTTCAGTGTTCAACTGGCTTGCATTGCGCACGATTATTTGGGTCAACTCTTCGTCGCTATAGAAACCGAGATGTTCGCGTATTTGGAATCGATCCCGCAGAGGGCCTGTAAGCATTCCAGATCGCGTCGTCGCACCGATCAGTGTAAATGGCTTGATCCACAGGTTGTGGGTGCGTGCATTGATCCCATCCCCGAGAATGATATCAACGCGAAAGTCTTCCATCGCAGTGTAGAGGTATTCTTCGACGATCTTGGGAATACGGTGTATCTCGTCGATGAATAGGACGGAGTGTTCCTCAGCATTTGTCAGGTAGGGCACCAAATCGCGGGGCGCTTTCAAGATAGCGCCGCTGGTCATCTGGAGCCCCACCTGCATTTCGCGAGGAATACAGGTGGCGAAGGTTGTTTTTCCCAGGCCCGGAGGACCATCCAGCAACAGATGTCCCAGGGCTTCACCACGTACACGTGCTGCTTCGATTGCAATCCGCAAACGGGCGATGACTTCGTGCTGGCCGACCATCTCATCGATTCGTTTGGGGCGTAAATCGCGTTCCGGATCTTCGCCCGGGCGGTTGCCTCCGTCGATGACGGTTTCACGGACCATAGTACTCGATCAGCAGGGATTCGATGGGGACTAAATCGGTAATAGGCTCTTGTGGAAGCGAACGCTGTGGCAGTATTCTCAAGTTGCTGCCCCAATGCAATCCGCTCAAGGTTTTTCAGAACTGCTGTACACGGCTTGTAGCATGCTGTCGACGTCCTTGAAAGATGTTTCCTTGGCCAAAACCGTGTCGAGCAACTTGCGAGAGTCGTTTTCAGAGTGTCCGAGATGTACCAGTATCTGGAAAACTTCTTCTACCAAATCTTGTTCCACATCCGCCACGTGGCTCGCTTGACTGACATCGACCAGGAGAGCGAATTTTGCCATTTTGCGCCGCAGCTTTGCGATTACACGCTCGGCGGTTGCTGGGCCGACACCTGGAAGTGAGGCGAGTGCTTTGGCGTCTTGATTACCAATCGCGGACGCGACTTCACGCACGGGACGGACCATGGCACGCAGCGCTTTGCGCACGCCGACTCCATCGACGGAACAGAACAATTCGAAGAACTCACGTTCTACGTCACTAGTGAACCCTACCAATCTAGGAGTCAGGCGACCCTGGGCCGGATTTCCTTCCAGGTAGTGAACTGTATGCAGGTGGATTTCTTGGCCGACTTCAGTTTCAAGCTGGCGGCGTGCAAATTCAGGTACGAGAATTTCGTAGTCGAATGGAGCACATGATAGGGTTGCTGTATTTTCTCCAACGCGGAGCAGTTTTCCATGAATCCTGGTAATCACGACGAAATATCCGTTTTCTAGAGAACTAAATCAGGGATCATAACGGTTGTTTCACCTTTCTCGATGGTTCGACTGTGAGCCTGGAATCCGCCAGGGCAGTGCGCCATATGCGAGGGGACTAGTAAGGCAACTGTTTGGCGGATTCGGTAATCTTATGTTGCCGCTGTAAGGCATTTGTTTCCATGAAAGCGTGGCACAGTGCAATGGCCAAAGCGTCTGCCACATCGGGTGGCTCAGGCGCTTGCGCCAAGGCGAATTCTTGGCAGACGGCGAGTTGTACTTGCGCCTTCGGTGCGCGGCCGTTGCCCGTCAGTAATTTCTTGACCTGCGTCGCAGCATAGTGGTAAACGGGTAGTTTTGCCTGGGCTGCTGCCAGGCAAATGACACCCCTGGCGTGCCCCATGATGATTGCTGTACGAGGGCGTTCGTAGTGGCTGTAGAGTTCTTCAATCGCAACCACAGTTGGTTGGAAGGAAGCAATGGCGTCCGCGATTCCTTCATGTAGTGTCAACAGTCGTTGCTCGAGGGAACCGCGACCGCCTCGCACAACTCCAGCTTCGACCAAATGTGGATTGCCACATGTCACTTCGAGTACACCGTAGCCAGTTATCCCGAGTCCAGGATCGACTCCCAATATTTTGGTTGGTGTCGGCGTGGGTCCGTCTCGCATAGTGGCGTTCCTTGCCTATGGGTGTTCTGTGCTGGGACTAAGGTGTTCTATGCTGGGGGGCGTGGGCCTGGTGTGTTTGGGTCTTACGAGTCGGGGTTCGCGAACTGTGTGGATGATGTCATTCGCTCCGCCACCGCGTAGTGCCTTGCGCGTCTTCCAGAATGATTCCCATATCCGTGAGAGAATCGCGAATCTGGTCAGCGGTGTCAAAGTTCTTGTTCCGGCGAGCTTCGTTTCGCAAGTTGATAAGCAGCCGGACGAGGGAATCGGCGAGGTCTCCTTCCGGTTCTTCACTGGCGCGAACAGGGGGTTTGATGAATAATCCTAGTAGGTAGGCCAGTTCACGCAGTGTTTCCACACCAGTGCGAAAGTCACCGAGTGCAGTATTACTTGTCTGCTCGTCTTCCAGGTTGTTCTCGTCAGCAAAGCGGTTGAGTGCTGTGAGCAACTGGAACAGGTCGCTCATCGCTGCGCCAGTATTGAAGTCATCATCCATTTTTCGCAGGAAGTCGCCGCGTAGTCTGTCCACTTCAGTCAACAAGGAGGAGTTGCCGGTATAGCTTTGTTGATGGTCACGAAAGCGTGGTGCCATGCCCGAAATCTGGCCGGATGCGTGATAGAACGGCTGTTTGGTGACGCGCTGGTAGCGTTCGAAGAAAAGGTAGAATTTTTCGAGCGCCCCGCTCGCTTCGGCGACACGTTCTTCGCTGAAAACGATCGTGCTACGGTAGTGCGTTCGCAGCAGGTAAAAACGGATCCGTTCGCCGCCTAGTCGTTCGATCAATCCGCGCAGTCCACCGGCTCCTTCAGAACGGCTCATTTTCTGAGTAGTAGGTTCAATGTTCGATTGGGAATTTGCTTCCGATGTTGCTCTGCCGCCGACTTTGCCCGCTTCGCCCGAACGTAACAAACCATTGTGCATCCAGTATCGTGCCATCGGCAAGTTGTGGCAGCACTCGCTCTGTGCGACTTCGTTCTCATGGTGCGGGAAGATGAGATCCAGTCCGCCGCCATGTATATCGAAACTGTTTCCCAGGATCTTGTGGGACATCGCGGAGCATTCGATGTGCCAGCCCGGTCGACCGTTTCCCCAGGGACTGGGCCAGGACGGCTCGTTCGGTTTTGCCTCTTTCCAAAGAGCAAAGTCACCAGGTGCTCGTTTTTTGGAAGCAGCGTCACCGCCCATCCCGGCTTGTTCTTCGGGGCGCCGGTTGCTCAGCTTCCCGTATTCGCTATCTTTGCCCACGGCAAAGAAGACATCGCCCTCTGACTCGTATGCATAGTCACGCTCGATCAGGTTCCGTATGAATGTAATGATATCGTCGATGTGTTCAGTGGCTTTGGGCATATGGGTGATCTGGTCGACTCCCAATGCCATTAAGTTGGCGCAATAGTCCATCGTCATTTCAGTTGCGATCTGAGACATTGGAATGCCGCGTACTCTTGACTGGGCAATCAACTTGTCGTCGACGTCAGTGATATTCACGACCCAGGTAACCTCGAACCGGTTATAGGCGAGGTAGCGTTTGATGGTGTCGAATATGACAGGTCCGACCATATGCCCGATGTGTGCTTCCTTATATACCGTAGGTCCGCATAGATAGATGCCGACTTTACCGGGTGAGATTGTCCGGAAATCTTCCTTGGTTCTCGTCAGCGTGTTGTATACGCGAATGGGCATCTGTATCTCGACTTGCAGCGGGGCAGTATTGGAACCATTGCAGGTAGCTTGTACCGGCAGGTGATGTATGGATAGCCTGATTTCTTGACCCCCTTTTTCAGGAGTCGCATCGAATTTTCAAGCCCGAGGCTCAGTCCTTTTCAGACCAATGAATCGGTTCGTTGCAGAAGCACAGCGCAGTGCGCAGCGATCGCTTCTTCATGGCCAATGGGACCGACATGTTCCCCTGTTTTGGCCTTCAATCCTATTTGCGTAATTTCTATTTTCAGCAGTTCGGCAATGTGTTGACGGATTTTCAGTTTGTGGGAACCCAATTTGGGGCGTTGAGCAAAAACGGTGCAATCTAGATTAACAATCGAGTAGCCATGCTGTTGGATGGTCGTCCAGACTTCCAACAACATTTCTGATGAACAACGCCCACGATTTACTTCGGCGGTGTCGGGAAACCACTCACCGATATCACCTTCTGCTGCGGCACCCAAGATCGCATCGGTGATTGCGTGCAGTAACACGTCAGCATCACTGTGCCCCACTGAATGGCGGTTGTGCGGAACTGAAATGCCGCCCAATACCAATGGACCGCCATCAGCGAGTCGGTGGCTATCGTGTCCATTCCCAACGCGAAACACGTGCGACGTCATCTCTCAAAGAGTTGAGCAGGAGCCTCGGGAGGGCGGGATGCAGCTGAAGAACAAGGCTTGTGCTCCAGTGCGACGGCGGAATTATAGTCTAACCCGCAAATTCCAACAATGTGATACGAAGCCTTCCAGTCAATGGAATCTGGGGCAATTCCAAGTAGGCTGCCAGCGAACCGTACTTGGTGGGTATACGGTAACCCGTGACGTTTGATTGGGAGGAGCGGCGTGGAGGTTGCGCCATGCCAGCCGCAGCTGGCTTGGATGGTACACTGAATTTCTATGCTAAAAGCGGCTGAACGCCTGTTTCGTGACCAAGAACATCTTAACTGAACGCTTCAGTGACGGCGGCTCCGCCGTCGACAATTTTGATTGGACGCCCAATTCCACTCAGGTTTTCGTGATCGGCATCGATGTCCAGCGCTTGGCAAAAAGTCTGAAAAAGGTCTGGCACACTAATCGGACGATCGCTCACGCTGGTACCTGGTTCATTGGTACGCCCGATCACTTGGCCGCCACGAATACCGGATCCCGACAGAGCCACATTGAAAGCGCGTGGAAAATGGTCTCTGCCACCTCGGGGATTAATGCGCGGTGTGCGGCCAAATTCTCCCATCCAGATCACCAGTGTTTGTTCGAGAATTCCACGTCGCTTCAAATCTTGTAGCAGTTGAGCGTAAGGTTGATCGATTTGTTGGCAAAGGGTGTGAGATCGGGAGAAGTTGTCAAAGTGAGTATCCCAGTTGCCCGCGACAACTTCGACAAAGGTCACGCCGGATTCAAGAAGGCGTCGGGCCAGCAAACAGCCTTTTCCGAAGGCGGTATCTCCGTATGCGGAATGCATGGATTTTGATTCTTGACTGATGTCAAAGGCGTCCATCTTGGGACTGAGTACCATGCGGGATGATTTTGCGTAGAGCTCTTTCTGATTCGCTACTTCTTGGCGCGCGCCACGTTTAGCGAATTGGCTTTCCAGTTGATTGCGTAATTTGAGCCGGCGACGGTAGCGACGATTGGATGTTGTAACAGTCGTATTATCGGGCATGCGACTTGCGTCGTTCATCACAAAGGGATCGTAGGTGACACCGAGCAGGCCCCCGCCACCACCACGACCTGCGCGGCCAATGCGCACAAAGTTAGGTAGTTCGTCGTCAGGATCACCTAACTGGTGCGCTGCATGCGAGCCTAGTGTAGGGAACTGGACACTGGCGGTTGGCAGGTAGCCCGTGTGCAACAAACTCTGCGCACGCGGATGGCTTCCCTCCTTGCTGTTCATTGATCGAATCAAACAGATGTCCTGCATGACACGTGAGACCCGGGGCAAATTCTCCGCAATCTGGATACCAGGTACCTGGGTTGAGATGGCTTTGGTGTCACCACCATTCGAATGTGCCGGTTTGGGCGAGAACGTTTCAAACTGGCTGGGACCACCTTGCATCCACAGCAAGATGCATGATTTTCCTTGCCGTTGAAGTTTGTTTGCACCCTGCGCCAACAACGCTGGAAAGCTCAGGGCGCTCGCGCTACCCAATCCCGTTGCCAAACGCAAAAGCTGGCGACGATGAATCGCCTGATTGCCGCGGATAGAAATGTCCGTTTGCCAAAATCCAGAGTGAGTCATGGCTGCTCCGGGTTCAATGCGGGTACTGCAACGCGGTCGGTCGTGTCACTGTTTAATAGTTGGCTTAGGTCTAGTTGCGATGTAGAAACTCGGTCGAGTTAACGAGCGACCAGAGGATGTCTTCAAAGCCTTCGTCTCGACTGGTGCTGTCTCTGAGGTAGTCGAGGCAGGTCTTCTCTTCTACTGGTGTTGGCTGGCGGGCGAGGATTCGCAAATAGAGTGCCAGCAGCAGGCGGCGATTATTCGGGATTTGTTGCAAGAGCCGCCCCAGCCTGGTCCCCGATTTGGCTTGGATCGCGTTATTTACCAGTTGCGAGTTCATCATCAGTAGGGACTGTTGGACAGAGCCACTGATCGAGTCACGGGTCAAGCTCGGGTCATATCCGAACGTGCTGTTAAAGAGCCTGCGAGCGCCGTTCCGTGTGCGGCCGTTACTGCGCTGTACACGTTCAGGGATACCGAGCGCTCCAGCAATTGTGTTGAACAGCGTATCCGCACTTAGTCGCTGTGGACGATTTGCCAGAAATGCGGATGTTTCTGCTACAGGCTGGCTGCGACTTTCTCGCTGGTAGGCTGCGGTAGACATGATCGTGCGAAACAGCCATTTCAAGTCGTGGTCATTTGCCTGAAACGCGCCAACGAGATAATTCAGTGTTTTGGGTGCGGTACACTGCCGGTCAGGTCCCAGGTCGTCGACAGGCTCATAGAATCCTTGGCCTACTAGTTGAGACCACAGGCGATTGACAACAGCGGCTGCAAACCACGGGTTCTCGGTTGAGGTCATCCACTGCGCAAGTTGCTCCCTGCGCAGCGTATCGTCCGACCCGAGACCAAGCTGATTCCCGTTGACAAAAAAAACAGGTTGGGTGATGGTGCCGGGTTGCTCCGGCTGTTCCAGATTCGGCATTCGGTGTTCCGCGGTGCCGATATATCGGTTGTTGTTCATGCGACGCCGACGCGGAAACGTGTCTCTTCCTTCAACAAGAAAAGTGCGGTCATTTCCATTGCGTTGAGGGCGAATTGCGACCCGCGGAAAGAACGCAGCCAGCTGGTGGAATTGTTCGCGTTTCCAGCGGTCGGTGGGATGGTCATGGCATTGGGCGCACTGAATTTGGATTCCCATGAAGATGCGTGATAATTCAGCGACGGTTTCTTCTGGTCGACCGCCATGAGCCATAATCAGACCTGTTGCACCGTTTTGTTTGATATCTCCATTGGCGGTAATGAAGTTACGCGCAAGTGAGTCCCAAGACGTTCCCGCGTTGAGCTCTGTTTTGAGGAACTGGGTGAGTGCATCCGAACTTAGAATGGCCCGAGGTTCGGTACGGCGGTAGAGGATTACATCTCTCCAGTATCTACCCCAACGCAATCCAAAAGCGGGATCTTCCAGCAAATCCTCCAGCAGTTTTTCGCGTTTTGTGGATGCGTCATCGAGAAGAAACGCGAGTGTATCTTCCTCGCTAGGGAGTTCCCCCAGCAAATCCAAAAATGCACGTCGCAAGAAAGTGGCATCGTCTGTCTGTGGCGCAAATCCACCGGCTGGCACGCTGCCGATCTCTTCTTGGAGTTGTTGATCGATTCGTGTTGCCGCTTGATTTGACGTGGGTTGTGCGGCTGCGTAGTTCATCAACAACAGGAGCATGTTTAGACCGGTGAATGAGCGCAACATGCGAATTCTCCTCGATCGTGAGAGGCAAGGGCACGGTCCCGATTGCTGGTGCGGGGAGTAGGGATCAGAGGCCTGCCGTGATGGTGCTGGTGCCCTGGCAGTTTGCGTGCAATAACCCAGGGAACGCGGCGGTGAATATGTGATGAAGAACATGGGTGATGAAAAAAGGGGGCAACAACTCCGAAAGAAATGACGTGCGTTGACAGCATGTGGGCTGTATAGCTTGCCTGCGTCTCGGCCGACGTGATCGCAAGCTATATTCTGATGACTCCATAGCACCTTTTAACCCGTTTAGCGGTGCAGGGTGTCGTCAAATCCGTAGGAAAGTAGCGAAATGTTGCGGGGTGTTGCTGCCCAGGCCCAAGGTGGCTTGGGACGCGTGGCGTCCAGTTGGGGCGGTCATGGTGAGGCCTCCGGACGGGCGGTCTTTTTTTCGGGCCAGCCAGGCAGCCAAGGGCCAGCGACGACGGCAGCAGCCAGGCGGTCTTCGAGATTAGGGCGGAACATCGTGAGCAAAACCAAAGGTAGATACCATTCCAGGTAGATGCCACCATTGTTTCCGTGCCAGAATTGGGTAGCCAGCATGATCGTAGCTGAGCAATTCAACAGCGTGCCGAAGTTTTTTTGTGCCGGCCAAACGGCAAAAGTGATACTCAGGGCAGCAAAAGTGAACAGTACAGGCAAGCGGTAGATGGGGTCCCAGCCCAAGTCCCAAATACCACTGAGGCCTTCCATTCGGGGCCGCATGATCCCATACATTTGCTGTAACATTTCGACGAAAGGGCGCTCGCCGCTGGTCAACCATCCTGAGACGAGTGCCATTGCGCTCGAGGCGACGAGGACGCCTGACAGGAAACGCTTCCAGCCTTTGCGCCAATAATAGCTCAACCAGAGAGGAAGCAGGAACAGAGGGTAATAGATAGTCCCGATTGCGATGCCAACAAGTGCACCACTTACGAGCGGGTAGCGGTACCACACGATTGCCCACACAAGTAACGCTGCGGGTACTACGTGAGCGAGTTGGCCGGGAGTAATGGACGCCGACGGGAGCAGCAGGTAAATGACCGCTGGTCCCAACCCCATCTTGAGGTTGTGAAAGTGCCAGTGTCCGACGCAGATGATTCCTAGCATGATGGCCAACTGTGCCAGCACTGCGACCGACTGCGTCAGTTGACGATTTGGCGCAGCCAACGGGACACCACTGGGTAATGTATCTGCAGGCAGATTTGTGAATTCTGTTACTTCTTGCAGCATAGGGTTTCCAGGTGCCCCTGGTTTCGACTGTGAGGTGGTCGGGTTGCTGCTCATGACATTGGCGATCAAGAACATAAATAACGAACAGCCAATGAAGACCATCCCGCCGCTTGTCAGATTAGGTTCTAACAAGGGTCGGCGGATCATCTGTGGATCTACTAGCAGGCGAATCAACAACAGACTGCCAGTTACGAATAACCAAAAGTAACCAGCGCGTTGTATCCGGCGCGCGTCCTGAACGAGTTTCTGTTGCGCGGTTTGGTCCGCAGATTCAGCTTCCGAGTTGATAATTTCAGTAGTCGAGTTGGCAGTGGGAACTGAGGCGTTATCGGTAAGCTCTGCGGAGGCAGGATTCGTTGACTGGTTCTCACGGTTGCGACCGGTTGCCAGGTCTTGGTCGGATGACAGGGAGTCCGATGCGGAAACTTCCAAGATTCTGGGGGTGAGACGTGATTTGTTTTGGTGGCCCACTTGGACTAGTAGCAGCCCCGGAGCGAGCAGGATTAGAACCATCAAATCCAGGTTGCGGATGCTCCAGAACCGGTTGAACTTGAAGAACAAACCGATGAGTAGCAATGACGACAGATAGCCCCAAGTCGTCACATGTATGCGATTGTAGTCCAGGAGAATCTCGCTCATAACGGACAGCCGACTGTGAGCGGGATGGGAAGGGGCCAAAACGGTGTTCACAAGACGCAGCAGGTCGACAAGGTCGTCTGCAGTTGCCTAATGACTGTAGAGAATACGCCTACGAGACGCATTTGCAAGGTCCATTTGGGACAGGAGGACTTTCCCGGGTGTTACTGGTTGAAACTGCTTGCTTCGTGCTATGGCGAGGGCTAAATTCAGAACCTGTTGGTGCAACAAGTTGTTGGAACCAAACGTGGCCTGATTTGACCAGCGTTGCTTGCAGGAGAGCTAAATATGTTATCTCACTCGAAAAGAGCCAGTATCGTCGTCCTGGGTTTGGGACTGAATGTTTTGTTCTTGACGGTCAGCATGGGGCAGGAAAAAGTAACCCGGTATTTGCGTTTTCGCGCCGGAAAAACCGTGGCGTATGGAATTCTCGACGGTGATGTTGTGCATCAGCTCAAGGGGAACCTTTTTGGTAAATGGGAGCGAACCGAAAAGACACACCCATTGAAAGACGTGCGCATTTTGGTTCCCAGTCCGCGGCCCAGCAAAGTGATTGCTTTGGCGGGGAATTACAAGGACCACCTGGGGGATAAGGAACCTCCGATGACACCCGAACCGTTCTTCAAGCTGCCATCCTGCTTGCTTCGGCACGGTGGTAAGATTATTCAGCCCAAGGATCACGCCCCTGTGCACTACGAGGCTGAACTGGTTGTGGTAATCGGCAAGAGGGCCAGGAATGTTGCGCCCGAACAAGCGTTGGATTTTGTTTTGGGGATCACCTGCGGCAACGACATTAGCGCACGTGACTGGCAAAAAAATGATGTGCAGTGGTGGCGCGCGAAGGGTTCGGACACATTCGGGCCCGTTGGTCCCTATATTGTTTCCGGGTTGGACTACAACAACCTCGACATGGAGCTAAGAGTCAATGGAGAGGTTCGCCAAAAGACCAATACCAAGAACCAAATTCATGATTTGGCAACGACAATCAGTTTCATCAGTAAGCGAATTACCCTGAGGCCGGGAGACTTGATTTTCACAGGCACCCCTGGCAAGACGCAGGGGATGGAAATCGGTGATTCAGTGGAGGTCGAGATTCAAGGTGTCGGCATCCTCAAGAACAAACTGATTGCAGAAAAATAGCCGACCGGGACGTCGTCCCGATCGGCTAGAGTTCGATGCCGAATTTTCACGCTTCCCGTCACGGGGTGCCCAGCGGGTAGCGGGCCGCCGGGGCTGTGGCGCCACCAGCTGGCGTGCTGGCGGGACGATTGGGCGCCTGATACTGAGGCGTCTGGTGTTGCCCCGGTGGCTGATACCCCGTCGGCGGTGCAGCTGCTTGGGTTCTCGGTTGTTGTTGATAAACGCCAACCGGTGTTCCAGCGGTAGGCGCGGCATAGTTCGCCGCCGAGCCCACGGCTTGTTGCGGGGTGCCCTGGGGCGCGGCTTGAGCCGCCGCCGCGGTTGCTTGTGGAGGTTGACTCAGACGCCAGAACGCATTGGGAATTTCTGGTAAGTTGGCGGCGGTTGGCGCGCCTCCGCTTCCGTTCTGCAATTCTTGAAGAATTTCCGGGATCGGTTTCTCGATCCAGCGTCCTTCGGCGTCGAGTTGCATGATTCCCAGATCGCGGACCAGTTCCATCCGGTTTTGGTAGTAGTTGAGCCAAACGCTCATGAAGGCATTCTGGGCGCCACTCAGATCCGCCAACGCTTGCAGCAAGTTCTGCACGGCGGTTGGACCAAATGTCGGTGGTGGAGATCCAGGGACGGGAACCGGTAGTGGAGCGCTTAATTCGGATTGAGTGAAGTCAACGCGCCGAATCGCGATGACCACCGCTTGCCGTTGGATTTCCAGGTTCTGTTGCAGTTGGTTCAGATTTCGAATGTCCTGGCGAAAACCCTGCCTCAGGTCGTCTTCAAAGTTGACCCAACTACGCAAGCCTTGTGCGTAGGTGATCAGCTGTTGGCGGTAATTATTCCGTTCAATGAGTCGCGTCAGCGGTGCATCGATGGACACGCCGACACTCATATTGCCTTCCGCACCCCGGAAATCGACCGGGTTGTCCGGCGTGGTTCCGATGCCGCCGTTCAGGCTGATACTCAACGCCGATTGTAGCTGGTTGGCATTGAATTCGATCAGCCGCCAGGAATCGACCAAACTCGCTTTGGCGTTCATGTAGTCGAGTCGATACGTACGGGCTGTTTCGTAGGCGGTTACCGCGTCGATCGTGACAGGTTCTAGCGTCACGGTCTCCAGTCTTGCTCGTGCCTGGATCAGGCTGATGGATTGAACCTGGTTGCCGATCGCTCGGCTCCAACCAACCAGCAGTCGGAGGGTGTTGGAGGCAGTTTCTGCGGTCAGCCCGTCTTGCAGTTGCTTGAGCGTGTTAATTAGTTCTTCCAGCTGGGGTGCAAACTTCGCGTACTCTTCAGCTATCAGCTTGCGGTCGTTATCAAACGTCTGCTGGGCGGCTTCAGACATCAAATTGTTTCGCAACGGGACGGCCGATTCCATTTCATTCAGATCGACGCCTGTTTCTTCCAGCAGGGTTTGAATCCTGGCTACCATCATCTGAGATTCTTCAAAAAATGGCGCTAAACCGGCAGCTTCCGGTTCGGCGGGTAAAGCTCCCATGCGGGCCTGGAAGTCAGCCAGGTCATCCTGCAGCCGTGTTACCTTGCGATCAATAAATTCAAATTGACTGACAAAGGAGTCATCGAGTTCCGCAGGCAGTTCGGGTGGCAAGCCCAGGCCCTGCAGGTAGGTCTCAATTTGACCTTCGAAGGCGGTAGTCGTTTGTAGCAGGTTGGCAGTAAGCGTCTGGTACGACTGGCGGAAGTTGTCGACCTGGACGAGGTCAATTAGTCCGGCTTCTAGGTTGGCTTCCAACAGCGTCAACGTGCGACCCTGCAGGCTGGCACTATATTGATCGTTGCGAATCTGTTGAATTCGTTGCAACAGACCGACAAAACCGCCTACGGTACCTGCACCACCACCGGCCGCACCACCCACTGTGGCACCACCACCGCCACCACCACCGAAGTTGAAGCCACCGAAACCACCACCGGAGGCGACACCACCCTGACCACCCGAACCGGTGCCCGTGAAGGCGGTTAGTCCGGTACCACCAAAGCCACCGCCGCTACGACCGACTCCTCGAGTCCCCGAGCTGCCGATGATCGTCTCGGTGTAGAAACCCTTGCGATAGCGCGCCAGGTTTCGCAAGTTGCCCAGCATGCCGCGTTGGATTCTGGTCAACCGCTCCGTGGTGAATGCCTTGCCTCCACGCGAAAGCAGCGGCTGGACGAGTGAGAAGTTGATGAGCGAGCTATTCCCGCTGGTGTTGTCCCCACTGAATTGCCAAACGAGTGTATTGGCAAAGCCGATCATCATCGATGCTGCCGTAGTAAAGTTCCGTGTGATCAGCCGACTGCGGTCTCCGGTCACACTGCGAAGTGTACTTTGCGGTCCACTGAAGCCTTCCCCGACACCGAAAGAGGTGTCATTGCCACCAAAAAACTGAGTCTCAAAGCGAAACCGCTCGGTGGTGACATCGACGGCATTTAGGTACAAGTTTTCCAGTTGTTGCTGGTAGTCGGGAGAGTGGATGTACTTCAACTTGAGTACGGAGTTGCGATTGAGAATGATTTTGCCATCTTCCGTCATGGGGACATAGTCGGCCAGTTTCTCCCGCCAATACGGGTTTTCGAAGTTGGGATTCTCCCCGTATTTGTCCCACTCTTTGGCGCTGACGCGATTCATGAACTCCGCTGAAGCCGGGTCATCCTCGGGCCTGGGCGGCAAATCGGTGTTGTCGATATTGTAGTAGCGACTGCGAGGGTCAAGTTCGATCGAGAACTGAGGTTCAGCCCAACGCGGGTCGCTGGAATTCGTCGCAATCGTCTCGTAGACGTCGCGATCCGCCTGCAGTCGGTAGTATTCTCGCGAGCAACCTAGCGAGAAACAGCAGAGTCCCGCACTGAGAACCCAACGGAGTGGTTTGCGATTCAATTTCATCGGTCAACCTATATGGAATTGCACGATCAACACGATCAATGAGATGTATCAAGTCATGACGAATGTCTGGCCCAGTTGTCGCCACATAGGTCTATGATCGCGTCCGCTTGTGCCAGAAATAAATGTGAAAGCAGTATTTCCACGTGTTCTGATTGTGTAAGTTGGGCAGCGCCCCCCGACTTGTCGGGTTGGGTCGACATTGCGGTCGCGTAGCGCGCATGACTGGCCGCTGAGGCCAGTCTGTCTGCTGAATCGTCCGTGGATTTGCCCGGCGTTTGCCCGGAACGTCATAATACGTGCTAGCAATGAACAGTTTGGCAGGTTGGTGATGTGGCCAGCTGGTTGTTTGACCGCAGGGAAATTAATGTGTCGGACTTGTTGAGCAGCTGGAATGCGACCATGTCACGAGACGTGTTGCTGACGCTTTCCGGGCGGTGGCTGGAAACTGGTAGACGACAGGTGTTTCTGCTCTGGCTGATGGCGCAGTTCAGCCAAATTGGCTATTGCGAACAACAACCTGGCTTGTCGGCGCAACAACAGCAGGAGTCCGTTGCCGCTCGAGTTAATGGGCAACCTATCCTGGTGCGTGAAGTTACCAGCCAGCTTCGCCGGCTTCACCGCCGGCAGCCGATTTCGGCGGTCGCGGCGCCGCATATGAAAACAGAGGTGCTACGGCAACTGATTCAACGCCGGCTGGTCCAACTGTACCTTCATGGACAGCAGTTGGCGGCCAGTCAACAGGAAGTTGCAGTTGCAGTCGAGAGTTTGAAGAGTCGATTGAGCGAGCGAAAAGTGACTCTGGAAGACCATCTCGTGCGTCAACACATGACGGCAACAGAATTGCGCGCTGATTTGGCATGGCGGATAGGCTGGCGGCGTTATCTTGATCGCCATTTGACCGAGGCAAATCTCAAGCAGTACTTCAAGCAACATGTGCGTGATTTTGACGGGACAACCATGCGCGTGGCCCACATCTTGTTCAAATGTTCCCCGGACGTACCGGCGAAACAACAGGCGCTACTGCAGGAACGGGCGGCCCAATTAGGCCGGCGAATCCGTGCAGGTGAAGTGTCGTTCGCTGCCGCCGCTCGGCGTTATTCGGATGCCCCTACAGCGAGGCAGGGTGGGGATATCGGAGTGATTCAACGAAACGAACCAATGCCCGATGCATTTACCAAGGTTGCCTTCGCACTAGAGGCGGGGCAGGTAGGCGGTCCGGCGCGTACGCGATTTGGGATTCATTTGATTCAATGTCTGGAGGTCACAGCGGGGGCACGGAAGTGGCCCGAGGTGCGTTCTCAGGTGCGGGAAGCCGTCACCCGCTATTTGTTTGGCTGGGCAGCGGACCAGCAGTTGCGTACTGCGCGCGTGGTCTGGACTGGGGTAATTCCCCAGCCGATTTCAGCCGTAGATGTCGGCGGAATAAATGACCGTCCAGACAAAACAGATTCAAAATGATGCCCGGGCATTCATGCCTGGTCTCTTTCCCTTAATTGGGATTCGCTGCGAAAACAAGAACAGCTACCACCTTGTTGTCTCAAACCTTTGACAAGGCACCAGGAGGTAGCCGTGTCGCG
>PAQH01000118.1 GCA_002709225.1 Planctomycetaceae bacterium | reverse complement strand
TCGCCCTCATCTTTCTGACTATTGTCATTCTGGTCGTAGTAAACGTGTCCAGAAATCGAGTTTGGCAGAAACTTGATCACCCGCAATTCGACCGTTTGCGTATCGGTCAGCGGCTCCACAGGATCATCATCCGTAATCGTGACGGCAAACTCGACGGTCCCTTCAAATCCCACCGGCGGTTCATACTGGAACCCGTCGCCGTCCTGGATCAGAGTCCCCGTCTCGCAAGGACCGACTTCACAATCCACCAGGGTCAGATCAGTGAAACTGACAATAGAAAGTGACTGCGCATCTTCATTGTACGGCGACTCGGCGACCGGGCCGGGGAGGTCGTTCGCCAGAGGATCGACAGTCTGCACACCGCCATCGGTCAAGATAAAGATCGTATCGTCAATCGCCTGCGGCGCGTCATTGACAGCACTGACTTCAATCGTAATGGTCGCGCTGCTGGCCATTCCCGAGGGATCGGTGGCGGTGAAGGTAAACGCATCCGTGCCAAAGAACTCGGCTGCCGGGCTATACGTGAATCCACCGTCGCTGGCCAGCGTTAGTGCACCGTGGTTAACATCCGTAGCAATTTCATACGTGAGGATATCGCTGGCGTCCGGGTCACTGGCATGATCCTCCAGGGTTCCGGCCAGGTCGTTATCCTCGCTGACACTGAGTGTGGCGTCGACTGCCTGGGGAGCGTCATTGAGCCCCGTAACCGTGACGGTAACCGTGCCGACGTCAGTCCCGTTGGCATTACCGTTCACAAAATCGGTAATTGTGTACTCAAACGTGTCGACCACCTGCTCACCCACTGCCAGCGCGTTGAGCGCGGCGGCTGTCCCCGCCTGGTAGGTAAAGTCACCATTGGCCGCAAACGTCACATTGGCGCCATTCGCCGACACGGCAACCGCGGTCACCTCAATCGGGTCTCCCTCGATGTCACTGTCGACACCATTGCCATTATCAGCCAGCACGTTACCCGACACATCGGTTTCTTCGTCCGTGGCAAAACCGTCGTCATCGGCCGCAGTCGGCGGGTGATTGGCCACCACTGTGATCGTAACCGTCGCCTCCTCGCTGGTAAGCCCCCCCGGATCGGTCGCCTCAAAGGAAAAAGTAATGACTCGGGAATCACCGGGCTGCAGCGCATCGAAATCATCTTCCGGATCGAACGAGAAGGTCCCGTCACCGTTGTCGCTGACCGCGCCGTCGCCACTCGGCAAATCCGCGGTAATGGCGATCGTCAGCTCACTAGCACTGTTGTCCACATCCTGCACTGGAAACGGGTGAGAACTGGCTGCCTCACGCGTCGCCACCAAGCTGACGTCGGTCGCCAGAGGAGCATCATTAACCGCTTGCACGTTGAATGTGATCGTCGCGCTGGCGATTTCGCCATGCGGATCCGTAGCCGTAAATGTGAACGCGTCGGTCCCGAAAAAATCAGTCGTTGGCGTGTAGCTGTAGATGCCGTTGGAATCCAATGACAACACACCCTGATCGACGTTGTCATCAACCGCAAACGTCAACACATCAGAAGCATCAGGATCATCCGCGTTGTCGTTCAAATCTCCGTTGTGCGTCGCTTCCTCATCCATGTTCACCAGGTCATTGGTGGCACTCGGCGCGTCGTTGGCGCCGGTCAATGTCACCGTCACCGTCCCCACGCCCTCGCCGCCGGGCGCATCCTGGATCGTATAGGTGAATGTGTCGTCCGCTGTTTCTCCCTGCGCAATCGCCTGGGCTCCCACCGCGGACGTGGGATCATAGCTCAATGCACCTGTGCTCGTGATGTCCACGGCCGCCCCAAGCGCGCTGACAGCTTCAAACGCACTGACCGAAAATTCGTCTCCCTCCGGATCACTGTCGACACCAGCACCATTGTCCGCCAGTACATTAACCGTCCCGTCAATCGTCTCATCTTCATGACCCACAAAGGCGTCGTCGTTCGCCACCGGTGGCTGATTGTCTACCAGGTTGACAACCACCGTCGCTGTCGCTTGGGCTCCCGCGCTGTCTTCGATCGTAACATCGAATTGACCGGCCACCGTCTCCTGGCCAATCAACCCGGCATCGGGCGTGAATTCAACCATCAACTCATCGGCGGAAATGGCAACGGCGCCTTGAATCGAACCTGTATCGCTCAGCGCTACGATCTTGAGCGGATCCGGGTCGTCCGGGTCGACATCGTTGGCCAGCACATCCAGAACGACCGTCACACCGGTATTGACCGCGTCCAAATTGTCGTCATTGGCCGTCGGTGCGTCATTGACACCCGTCACCGTCACGGTGACAGTCGCCGGCGCACTAGCCACATCGTGGCTATCCGTCGCGGTATAGGTAAAAGTCACATCACGTGTGTTATCCAAGGGCAAATCCTGAAAATCATCCCCCGGATCAAAGCTGAAAGTCTGGCTCCCGTCGGTGGCTGCGGCACCTTCCGCTGGTCCTGCTGTAATTTCGTACGTCAGCGAACCAGGATTGTCATCGTCATCGACGTCGTCAGCGTCAAAAGTTCCCGTAACCGCATCCCCATCCTCTGTCGCGGCCACGCCCGACACGTCCAGCGCCACTGGCGTGTCGTTGACATTCAACACGGTCACCGTGACGTCCGCCGTGTCAGCATTCCCGAGATTGTCCTGAATCTCGTATGTAAAAGAAACATCACCCACGAAATCGAGAGGTGGTGTATAGACGATTACATCGTCCGTTGGATCGCTGGTCCCGTTGTCGTCGATCACAGCGGTGTGACCTTCAGGAACGTTCAAGACTTCCGTTAATTGAAAACTGGTCGCGTCGTTCGTGACGGAAAACACAACATCTTCGTAGACGACTTCGTCGACACGATCGACCTCCAGCGCCCAATCGTTGGCGGTCGCCAACATGACAATTTCGCTGGCGGGTTCAAAATCCGATGGACTCGGCGTAATAGTGACCTCACCACTGACAATCCCGTCACCATTGGCCAGTACGTCCAAACTTGTCGTTTCATCCTCTTGGACCGTAAAGCTGTCGTCGACAGCGGCGACTGATTTGGCGAGTACACTCGTATCAGTCACAAACTTTTCAACCGTGCCAAAACTCAGCGTCGTAAAGCCACCAAATTCGTTTATTGCACCCGCACCCACAGGCAATGACTCGCCCGCGTTAACCTGCAAATCAATGTCGTCCAGGTCGGTCAACGTACCGCTAATCGCATTCGAATAGGGGTAATCAAGGTCGTTGATTCCGGTGCTGCTCTCGGGATCCTTGTAGGTGACTGCAAAGTCGAGTTCGGTACTGACACCTGGCTTCGCCGTCGAGGTACCCGCTTTGACCTCAATCTGGTCCGCGTCGTAGCCAATATCAACATAGATAGCGCCGACGCCAAAATTGCCGTCGACCGGCACCCCGTTTTCGTTCCGGATGTCCTGCACGGTGGTGCGCAGGATGAATTCTTCACCTGCATTGACCTCGGTCAGGGGGCTCTGCAAATCGGGATTCAGTGCATCCAACGCGTACAACCGAACACGCACCCACTCGGCACCACCTCGGGCCTCCCCTTCGGCCAACAGATGGATACCACGAAGGGCATCGGAAGCCGACAGAAATCCATCGCCATCGACGTCCCAGTAAAGGTCACTGCCAGCTTCGCCTTCAGCCCCACCGGTAGGCCCAGGTGTCAACTCGCGCGAACCATTGCGATTCAATTCAGACACCACCTGCAGCACATCGTTGGGTGCGCGCCAACCGTCACCATTGACGTCGCCAGGATCGGCGTCATTGTGCCAAGGGTTGTTCCAATCGGCAGCAAGCAAGATCCGATTCTCAAGTGCCTCGGCACGCAAGAATCTACTCCTTAAAGTACTTTTCTTTAAGGAGTTGCAACGATTCTTACGGTAGTTGGCAGAATTGCCCCAGCGTGATTTTCTCATGTCTATTTCCGTGCCTCAAGCAAACTCAAATGCAGCGAGGAGAAAGGACCCAACCTCGCCTCCCAAACGCACGCCCCCCCCAACCAAGTGGCCCTAGGCCCCTATCAAAATAGAAATTTTGCGAATATTAGGAAAAATACGCATATTCACACGATCCAGGCTACTCCGGCTTTAGTTCGATTGCAAACAAATTGCGTTCTGCCCCAATATGGACTTTTCGAGTAACAAAACAGGGAACACAGGGCAAATAAGTAGCCAATCCCCCCCGCGACAAAGTCCACTGACCGAAACCCGGCTGACCATCACAACAGGCATAACCGGCATAATCGCTACCCAGCTCATCAGCCTTATCGCCGTTTGGGGCGAAATTTCTTTACCCGCTTCAGCGGAAAATACCTAAAACCACGGCACTCTTGCTGACTAGACATGCCTGGTTTGGCCAGAAAACCGCTAATACTACGGTCAGATATACCAACAATTATCCAGCTCCTGTCTAACAGCGACTTCCCGGCCAATCACCCCGCGCCACTCGCTCCCGACCCGCCGCGGCTACCAGCCAAGGTACATCTCAACGGGCCTGCCTGTTCGCAGGCCCGTTTCGTGTTGATCTAAAAGCCTGTTTGCCGTTACTCTCCCCGCCCCGCGACTGCGGCGTGCATCACCTGTTTGGTGCAAACCGCGCCGCCGACCAGGCAAACGTGATCTCCGAGCAATGAGGAAGAGGAACAGAAATGACAAGGCTGCTTGTTGACCGCACGCGTGCTCGTTACCGATACGCAAACCGACTGACATTCGTTGCTCTCCTGTTACCGGCGTTACTCGTACCATCCTTTGCGCACCAAGCCTATGCGCAAGAAGCTGAGTGGATCTGGTCACCCGAGCATGAGAAGACAAAGGTACCGCTCGGTTCGTGTTATTTCCGCAAAAACTTTAAGGTCAAGAACCCCTCCGAGGCTACGATTACCCTGGCCGCAGACGACTCCTATGAGTTGTTTCTTAACGGTCGGCTCATCGGTCAAGGTAAAGGTATACGGCAACTCGACCAGATCGACGTGAGCAAACTCGTCAAGAGCGGCACCAATACACTGGCGTTGCGCATCCGTAATCAAAAGGGCTCCACCGCAGCTGTCGCGGCGCGCGTCATGGTCAAGGAAGACGGCGAAGATTGGACCTCTTTTTCGACCGATGATTCCTGGAAGACGAATCTGCGGCCGTTTCCGCTCTGGCAGACGTCGATCTACAACGACTTCGGCTGGAAAACGGCACAGACCTTTGGGAAGTTGGGAGAAACGGCCCCCTGGGATCAGGACAACGCGACCGCACAGGAACCGGAAGCAGAAGAGGCGGAGCTCGACCAGCCCGAGAGCTTTCAGGTGCGCCGTGAATTTAGAGTCGAACGCATCTTCGACGGCGCCGACTACGATTCCGCTTCGCTGATTGCCTTCACGTTCGATGAATTTGGGCGAATCATCGCCTCCGTCGAAAATGGTCCATTATTGCTGCTGAGCAGTGAAGAGCCGGATAGTCCGTTGCACAAAGTAAGTATCTACTGCGACCAGGTCACCAACTGCCAAGGAATCCTCGCGCTCAATGGATCGGTGTTTGTGACAGGGGACGGGCCGGACGGTCAGGCACTCTACCGCCTCTCCGACAAAGACCGCAACGGCACAATGGAAACCGTAAAAACACTCATTCCCATGCGGGGTGAGAACGTCGAGCACGGGCCTCATGGCGTCACTCTCGGGCCCGATGGGTTGCTCTACTTGGTTGTGGGTAATCTCACCGATACCGATCGCCCGTACGACACCGACAGCCCATATCATGACTATTATGAAGGCGATCTGATTCAACCTCGGTACGAAGACCCCAATGGTCACGCAGCAGGCGTACAAGCGCCGGGTGGAGTTGTCCTACGCACCGACGTCGATGGTAGCTCCGTGCAAGTTGTGGCGGGAGGACTGCGAAATGCGTACGACCTAACATTCAACCAGTTGGGTGATCTGTTCGTACAAGACAGCGATCTGGAAGCCGACCAGGGAATGACCTGGTACCGCCCTCCAAGCCTCTATCACGTAACTGCGGGTAGCGAGTTTGGTTGGCGCAGCGGGTGGGCAAAGTGGCCAGAGCATTTTGTGGATCGCCTTCCCAGTGTTCTGGAAACTGGGCGTGGATCACCTACCGGTGCAGTCACCTACAGCCACTACATGTTCCCGGAAAAATACCACAACTCGATCTTCCTGGCGGATTGGGCAAGCGGTCGCATACTGTCCATTCGATTCAAACAACAAGGCAGTTCCTACACTGCGAATAGTGAGGTCTTTCTGGAAGGCACGCCCCTCAATGTGACCGACCTCGACGTTGGGCCCGAAGGTGGACTGTATTTTGCTACCGGTGGCCGGGGAACGCGTGGCGCCATTTACAGGGTGACCTGGAAAGGCAAGGTACCCAGTAGTGTCACAAACCTGGGTGAGGGAATCGCCGCGGCCATTCGACAACCACAACTACAAAGCGCCTGGGGCAGGCAGAAAATCGCTCGCATCCAACGAGAAATGGGGGAAGAGTGGGACCTGCGCATCGAAAGTGTCACGCGCAGCAACGAAAACCCCTGGTATTATCGAACGCGGGCGCTTGACATCATGCAACTCTACGGACCACCACCCAGTACTGAATTACTGGTTGAACTCTCTGAAGAAGAAAGTGAGCTGGTGCGTGCCAAGGCAGTCGATCTCATGGGCCTGCATGCCGATGAGACCACCAAACAGAGATTAATTGAACTTCTCGACGACCCCGATCGGATGGTTCGGCGAAAAGTCTGCGAAGCGCTTCTCCGCGCAACACAATCGCCTCCTCTGGAGTCCTTGTTGCCACTCCTGGCCTCGGATGACCGCTTTGAATCGTGGGCAGCCCGGCGTTTACTCGAACGCATGCCAACTGAAACATGGCGGGATGAAATACTCGAAACCGACGATCACCGGAGTTTCGTACAAGGCGCCGTGGCGTTGATGACAAGTCAACCGAACAATGACAACGCCCTGGCGATCCTGCAACGATTTAGCGCACTTATGGAGGACTTCATCAGTGACCAAGACTTCGTGGCCATGCTGCGCGTGATTCAGCTCGCATTGATGCGGAGCGACCTCCAAGTCGAAGATTACGCAACTTTCCGCGAGAACCTCGCCGAGGAATTTCCTGCGGGCAACCATACAATGAATCGTGAACTTGTCCGCTTATTGGTCTACATGCAAACCGACAGCATCCTGGATCGCTTTTTCACTTTCCTGGAAAGTGATGCCCCAGATATGGAAAAAATGCACCTGGCGATGCATTTGCGTTTCCTCAAAACCGGCTGGACCCAAGACCAAAAGCTCCTATTGCTAGAACAATTTGATCGCATCCAAGAAACCGAGCAAGGTTCCAGCTACACCCTGTATGCGCTCAACGTTGTCCAAGACATTGCCGAGAACCTGACACTCGACGAGAGCCTGGCAGTACTCAACCGTGGCCCCGATTGGCCGAACGCGGCCTTAGGCGCGCTAGCACAGTTGCCGACCGAGCTCACCGCAGAACAACGCGACACGCTGAAAGACCTCGACCGAAAGATCGAATCCAAACCAGCAGCGGCGTTTACCCGCCTCCGCGCCGGTATTGTCGCCGTCATGGCCGAAAGCGGTGACGAAGATTCAATGACCTTCCTGAGGAAACAATGGCGACGTTACCCCGACCGGCGCGACACAATTGCCATGGGGCTCGCCCAACAACCAGAAGGCAAGAACTGGCCTTACCTAATTCGCAGTATTCCACTCTTGAGTTCGTTGAGTGGCAAAGAAGTACTCGATGCATTGCAAAACGTACAGCAACGGCCGCAAGAACCACAGCACCTGCGGCAAGTGATCCTCTGTGGCTTGAGGCTTGGGGAAGACGGCGCGGCTGAAGCCGCCCAACTCCTCTCCTTCTGGACCGGGGAACGACTGACAGAAAACGATCAGACCTGGCAGGAATCTATGAGAGCATGGCAACAGTGGTTTGCTACCAACCACCCCGAGCTAGAGCCCGCAGAACTGCCGAAAGAATCCAACACAGCGCGGTGGAAATTCACTGAAACACTCGAATTCCTGGCGAGTGAATCAGGCCAATCGGGTAGTTCCAAACGAGGGGCTGCCGCTTTTGGCAAAGCACAATGCAGCAAATGCCACCGTGTCGGTAATAAGGGTGAGACGCTGGGACCAGACCTGACGTCACTGGCAAAACGATATACCACGCGTGAAGTACTGGAATCGACGCTCTTCCCCTCGCACGTCATCTCGCCTCAATACGCCTCAAAAACGATCGTCATGAGCGATGGGTTAAGCTACTCAGGAATGCTCTCGCCCGAGTCAAACGGACAGCGGGTCTTACTGAGGAATGACGGCAAGAAGATCCCGTTACCCGTCGAAGACATTGAGGAAATCCTGCCGAGCAAAAAGTCTTCGATGCCAACAGGCCTGCTCGACACGCTCACCTTAAGGGAAGTTTCCGACCTGTTCGCCTTTCTGATGAACAAACGCCAGCCGGCTGTCGCGGGCACGGTAAGCGACATTGAAATCAAATAGTGTGCCGCCGAAACAGATGGTGCGGATCGGTATCTGCCCGCACACCGCAACTGTCGGCCAAACAACGACCACCTTACGCGTGGCGTGACCGACCGCGAAGCCAGTCAGCGGGCGCGCATAAAAACGGGGCCTCTGACGCGCCAAAACCACTTCAGCGAGGTGAATGGCAGGGGCAAGGCAACCATTCCGCCAACTTTCGCCAGAGACCCCGTGGGGCAAGCCGGCTGTGAACCGGATGCCCGTCGTCCTCACGTTGCAGATTCCGTGCCAAAGCGGACAATTTGCTGGCGCCGAAACAGTGAACACCCAGCACCCCTTGGGGTATGCTGGTCAGTGCCTTGGATTACATCGGCCACACAGTAGTAAACACGTGACAAACCAAGACCGGCGAATTGTTGCATTCCGATACAGGTACTGGTTTCGTGTAGCGATATCATGCAACTCTCAACCGCACGCTTCAGACACGGCAAGCTGTTCATTCCGCTAGCCATTCTGTGTATCGGCGCCGGAATACGCGGCTGGCAAACAACAGAAAGCCTCTGGCTGGATGAGCTACACACCGGGTGGGCCGTATCCGGTGCGTGGAGCGACGTCTCGGGGCGCGCCGCCGTAGGAAATCAAACACCTTGTTATTTTTGGTTTATGTGGATTTGGACACGCGTCGCTGGCCACAGCGAACTGGCTTTGCGTCTGCCTTCGCTGCTGGCCGGTGTCGCACTGATCGCAACGGTGTACTGGGTGCTATCGCGTTGGACTCCCTGTCTATGGAGCCCCGCCCTGAGCGCACTGCTCGTGGCACTCGACCCGCACATGGTGTTCTTTTCACAAGAAGCGAGGCCGTATGCGCTTGTGCAACTGGTCGGACTGCTACAGTTACTCTGTTTCATTCAATTGTCGGTCGGTCGCTCAAGACCCGACCTGAGGACGGCATTCGTCACAACCACGCTGGTTGGATTTTATCTCCATTACACCTCGCTGTTACTGCTGGCGGGAGAACTGTGCGCGTGGGCGATCATGTCGCGACGACGCTCCGGAGAACCCCTCTCCGTGGAGGCCGCTGAATCGTCGCGCCGCCTTACCTCAACTGGGCACCAGCGCTCAACTGGGTATCAGCGCTCAACTGGGTATCAGCGCTCAACTGGGTATCAGCGCTCAACTGGGTATCAGCGCCACGAACTCCTGCTGGATGGACTCGTCATTCTGATCGGGGTTCTACCCGCCTGTCCGCACTTGTGGGAGATCCTACAGCGGCGATCGAATTGGGCGGCATTCATCGGCCAGCCCGGCCCCTTGGGAATGGTCCATCTACTGTCACTGGATGTCTACCTGGCGTTACCGCTAGTCGGCTGGAGCCTTGCACGGCTAACTGGTGAACGGCGCGCAAAATCATCACACCAAACCGCAATTCTGTGCTGGTGGTTCACCGTGCCGCTGCTGCTTGTCTGGAGCCTCAACTGGCTAGACATACTGAGGTTGTTTCATCGCCGCTATCTCATCGCCATTAGCACCGGTCCAGTGCTTCTGTGTGGCATCTGGCTGGCTTCGATCAGCAGACACAAACAGAAACTTGCCATGGCCGCACTGCTCTTGCTGGCAATACAGCGAGGAGGCATGGGCAGGCAATGGCTCGTTGATGGGAGGTTCCTGGCGGATCGCAATCAGGATTGGCGAGGCGCCGTAGCCTATCTCAACCAAGAGGCCCGCAACCAAACTCTCACACCGCAAAGTGTGCTGGTAGGAAGTGGCCTCATCGAAGCGGGGACGTTACCCGGCGGTGGACAGCAACTACGTGATTACTGCCTGCTGCCGGTCACTGGGTCATATACCTTGGCCTCATCGTATCTCATCAGCCCGCTTTCCAATCAACCTGACCAACCGCTATCCGCACAACAGGTGGCGGCAATCCTACCGAAACGCGGCTACTGGGCGCTCCTGAATGCCCGCTCCACAAGCGTTCGCAAACGAATTGACCAATGGCGCTTACAGTGGAAACGCCAGGGATGGAGAATCGTGGCGGACCGTAAGATATTTGGCACCCTGACACTGCTGCGCATCGAATTGAGCCCACAACCCATCACCGCCATCTATGGCGTACCCGCAACGGCGCCCCAGGACCTGCGGAGCGATTCCGGCGAATCATCCCCCATCTGCGACTGGATCTCCAACAGGCGAGAACCAACAAGCATCGATAAACATCGCGTCCATCACCGCTCGCAGGTTGATCGGTTTTCCATTCCAGCCCAATGCGTCACTGCCACCATTTGCTATACTCGGGCATCTCGATCTTCGAAAGGATGTCTGCGATGGACGCACTGCAACTCACGCAGGAACTCGTTGGCTTTGAGTCCACGAGCTGCCTTACCAATGTCCCGGTGACCGATCACGCCGAACAGCGTCTGAGGGAATCTGGCTTTACCACAGAACGCATTGATTACACAGATCCAGCTGGCGTTCCCAAGTCCTGCGTAGTCGGTAAGAAAGGCCCCGGCAGTGGAGGAGTTTCTTACTTCGGTCATCTCGACGTCGTGCCCGCCGATGACTGGTCACGGAACGATCACGGCCCGTTCTCGCCATGCGTGGATGGAGATCGACTGTACGGTAGGGGCAGCTGCGACATGAAAGGCTCGGTAGCCTGTATGCTGACGGCAGCTGCCAAGGTTCCTGAAACCGAACTCGCCCGCCCCATCTACATTACCTGCACCGCCGACGAAGAAGTGGGCTACGGTGGCGCTCAAGAAGTTGCCAAGCGAAGTCAGATGTTCGCCGAAATGGTCGCGGGGGAATCACGAGGGATCATCGGTGAACCAACTCGCATGCAAGTCGTGCACGGCCACAAAGGCACCTACGGAATGGTAGCGACATCACGTGGACGGGCTGCGCACTCGAGTACACGCGAGGGACTCAACGCAAACCTGGCGATGATTCCCTATCTCTATGAAGTCAAAGAACTCTTCGAAGAAACAGAAACCGAGAAACGCTGGCAAAACCCCGAATTCGATCCTCCTACGGTGACCTGGAATATCGGTATCAACGACCATACGGCAGCGATCAACATCACACCACCTCAGAGCATCTGCACGATCTATTTCCGGCCCATGCCAGGCATCGATCCCGACGAACTGGTCGAAAGGTCACGGAAATGTGCTGAACGCCACGGGCTTGATTTCGAAGTCCCCCGTGTCGCACCGCCACTGTATATTGATCCTCAATCTCCCTATGTACAGGAACTGCTTCAGCTCACCGGTTGCCAGAAATCAACAACCGTCTCCTACGGAACCGACGGTTGTATGTTTTCCGACATGAAATATTTAATCGTCCTGGGGCCCGGAGACATTGCCCAGGCACACACCGCAGATGAGTGGATCGATCTGGAGCAAATCGAACAGGGCACTCGCATCTACGAAAAGCTGATACGCCACTGGTGCTGCTAGTCTGTCAGGTACGTTCGACGGGCAACCTGGAGAGAACCAGACTGCTGCGAAATGGCGGCCAACGTAGAATCGTTGGAGAATCCGCTTTCTGAACTGAACGGGTTTCGACTATTCTGAGCGCCTCGTGATCGTTTCACTCGATCGGCGGCTCTCTTCAATGGTCTTGTATGTCCCCTCCCCTCTCGCCAACTAGACCGCCCCTCACTACGCGGCGAAATAGGACCCGCAGTCTGTTGTTGCTCCTGTTCTTGACCGCGCTGTTACGCGGAGCCGGTAGCTGGGCGTTGGCGCCACAGCTGGCCGCAGACCCCGATAGCTACAGACTGATCGCCCAAAACCTTGTGAACCGAGGAAGTTACAGTACTTCCCTGCCAGACCAAACTCCGGTTCCCACTGCCTACCGGCCGCCCATCTTCCCCTGGGCTTTGGCCTGCTGTGCAATACTGACTAAATCGGTCAGTCCTATCATCGTGGGCAGTCTGCATGTCGCCTTGGGGATGGCCACGGTTGGCTTGACCTGGTACCTGGGACAGCGCTGGGGCCTGGCCCGTGGCGCGACCCTGGCAGCATTCTTGACGGTCTGCGATCCGTTGCTATGCTACCAATCCAGCCAAGTCATGACGGAAACCACAGCAACTTTTCTAGTGATGCTTGGGCTCGTTGCTCTGACCAGACTTTCACACCGCGGTAACTGGCAATCAGCGTGCTTTGCGGGAGTCACACTCGGGCTCTCGTCACTATGCCGACCCTCGTTACTAGCCTGGTTCCTGTTGAGTTGTGGTGCCTGCCTAGTACTGCCTTTCCCCCGCGCGCGCAAGCTAGCGTGTCTGGCTGTAGTCGCCTTGACGGGAGTGCTCGTTTTGGCGCCCTGGATCATCCGCAACACCATCCAGTTCCACCGACCCATTGTGACCACCACGCACGGCGGCTACACACTTCACCTGGCAAACAACAGCAGTTTCTATCGTCATCTGGAAACGGCGCCCTGGGGGAAGGTCTGGCAGGCCCAAAATTTACCGCCCATCGCCTCCCCCCCAGATCGCCCCAAAACCAGAAAACTCGATCCTGGGCGTGAACTCCACCGCGATCGCCTGCACTACGAGGCCGCCTGGGAAGCAATCGGAAACCAACCGAGCACTTTTTTTTGGTCTTGCGCAGTGCGTTGCGGACGCCTCTGGCGACTCGCACCCCATCGAACCTCGGCAGCGGAATCGATCTCCCGCCAGAGCTTACGGTGGGCCGTGGGGCTGTGGTACACGGGCCTTTTTTGCCTCGCAGTCCGAGGTCTGTGGAAACTGAAAAACGCGGCCTGGAAGACTGCCTGGCTGTGGGGAATCCTGCTCGCCGTGGTGCTGACCGCGGTCCACACCTTCTATTGGAGCAATGTTCGTATGCGGGCCCCCGTGACGCCCTTTCTCTGCCTGCTGGCAGCCACCGGCGCGACGACTTTACGGACAACGCAAAAATAGCTGCAAAGTCTTTTCTATCATGCAGTTGCAATCAGGATTAAGCTCCGCAATTTGCCTTGTTCCCCATCCCGCCGGCACCTATAATCCGCGCCCTCAACAGGAATGGTATGGCGCATTCCTGTTGAGACAGTCCTGTCCGCAATTTTCTGCCGATGCAACGACTCCGTTCAGGCTGGGATGCCAATCCGCTGAAAGCACGCTCGCTGCCTTCACGAAACGCGATGGCTTATGCCGCGTCTTCCCTACGCGGCACATCTGTAGCTGCGCAGGCAGGGAAGACTACCAGTCGGCACCCCTGGTCCGCCAACCGATACAAGGCGCGGCAGGCGACTCTGCTGGTGTGTTTACTGCTCTCTCTACCCGCTGTCTCCGACAGCCTTCGGGCGTCGCCACAAATTGAACTGCCCGCCGCTTCTTCGAACACACCGATCATTGTCCGGGCGACCAACGCTCGCCGCTGGAAACAGGGCGTTTACGATGTCTGGCAGCTCGACGGCCAGTGTTGGATCCAGCAAGACTCGCTCACCGCCAACGGCAGCGGCGCAGTCCTGTGGATCGAAAAGGACCACCAGCAAGGTCAGACAATTACCCGGGTCCTGATCTACCTGGAGGGAAAGCAAGATGGTGTCGATGTACGCTCCGCAAAACAGGGCGCGGGTGACAATACTTCCGCGCGTATCACCGGGACAAGTTGGATGGGGCGGCTTGAGTCAAAACACGGCATCCAGATACAAGCCAACGTCGCGGCTCCGGGACAGCGCAACACGGTCCGCCCGTCTGCCACACCCTCTCCGGTGCAACCGGCTGTCTTCGAAAGCGTCGACGCGGAAACACCCCTCAATCCACAATCCGCGAGACGAACCGCACCAGTGCAGCGCGCGGGAGAAATGCCGCTGGACAGTAGCGACGCAATAATCCAACCCGCGCAGGCGCTGTCGGTCCCCGCCGCACCAGAACCGTCCGTTGCGGAAGATCTGCAAATCCGCATCAGTCCCAGGAGTAGCGCGGGATTCAACGTCTCCACCGCGGGCGTCGCCGAGCAGGGAGATTCCATCGCCTACGTGACCGGTGGAATTCAGATGGTGATCGATGGCCTCGACGCTCAGACCACCGGAGTGCGCGACCCCAATGTCGCGCGACTGGGTCGAGTCGTAATCGAAACCGACAACCTGGTGGCCTGGACACCCCAGGCAGCCACACTGTTTCAAGGCGGGGCATCACGTCGGGCACGGCGGTTGCCCCTGGAACTTTATCTGGAAGGAAATATTGTCTTTCGCCAGGGCGACCGAGTGATTTACGCAAAACGCATGTACTATGACGTGAGTCGCGAACACGGCGTGGTACTGGAAGCGGAAATTCTCACCCCCGTCCCGCAGTACGAGGGCCTGCTGCGGCTCAAAGGTGAAGTTCTGCAGATGGTGGACCGCAATCACTTCCAGGCGTATGGAGCCGCGGTCACGTCAAGTCGCATGGGCGTTCCGAGTTACTGGCTACAGTCGGACGAGGTAACGTTCGAAGACATTCCCGAACCGGTAGTCGAACCACTCAGCGGGCAACCGGAGACTGATCCTGTAACGGGTGAAACGCGGGTAAAGCACCAGCTACGGACACGCAGCTTCAACAATTTTGTGTATTTCAACGGTATTCCGGTACTGTATTGGCCTGTCCTTGCAACGGACCTGACCAAGCCGACGTTTTATATCAACAACTTACAGCTAACCAATGACAACGTATTCGGCACACAAGTCCAGGCACAGTTAGATCCCTATCAACTCTTGGGCATCTCGGACCCTCCCGAGGGAACCGAATGGAGCTGGAATGCCGCCTACCTGAGCGAACGTGGGTTCGGCTTCGGTACCGAACTCTCCTATGAAAATGAAGACCTGTGGGGGATCCCTGGAACCTATCGCGGCAGCCTGAACACCTGGGGACTCAACGATAATGGGTTGGACAATTTGGGAGCGGACCGGCGTGCGGTGCAACCCGAGAGTGATTATCGCGGCCGCCTCGTCTGGCAACACCGGCAGCAATTACCCAACGATCTCCAATGGACAGCCGAAATTGGATTGGTCAGTGATCGTAATTTCCTCGAGCAGTACTTCGAACCGCAGTGGGACCAGGAGAAAGACCTCACAACCGGAATGGAGCTCAAACAGTCCGTTGAAAACGGCTCCTGGAGTCTTTCCGCCGATGTCCAACTCAACGACTTCTTTACACAGACCGAGACGTTACCGAGAGGAGATCATTTTTGGCTGGGGCGTTCCCTCTTGTTCGATCGGGCAACCTGGTACGAACACACTCATGCAGGCTACTTCCGGATCAATACGGCGGACCTGCCGACGAATCCAGATCAACCGGCTCAGGCCTTTCTCCCCTGGGAAACAGATCTAACAGGAGCCGAATATCCCGAACGCAGCGGACTGCGGGTAGCCAGTCGCCAGGAGCTGGACCTGCCTTTCCAATGGGGAGCGATCAAAGTCGTCCCGTTTCTGGGCGGCGAAATTTCTCATTGGCAGCAAGATCGAAATGGAGAAGAAGTCACCCGTCTACTCGGTCAGGCAGGTGTTCGGTCAAGCCTGCCAATCTGGAAAGCGAATCCCAACATCCAGGACCCCCTGTTCAATCTGCAAGGTTTGATACACAAAATCTCTTTTGACACAGAGTTCTTCTGGGCCGACGCCAGTGAGGACATGTCGCGGCTGCCGCTCTACGACCCACTCGATGACGACAGCAACGAAATGTTCCAGCGAATGTTCCTCATGGACAGTCACGCCGGCGCGCTGCCAACGAGGTTCGACCCCCGTTTCATGGCGTTACGATCCGGTGCGCAACGATGGGTAACGGGCCCCACAGAAATCGCAGACGACCTGTTTGTCGTACAGGCGAACATCCGCCAACGTTGGCAAACTCGTCGTGGATTGACCGGCCGGGAACGTATCGTAGATTGGATGACAATGGACACAGGATTTACGCTGTTCCCCAAACCAGATCGCGACAACTTTGGCCAGGAGGTCGGTCTGGCGCACTACGACTTCCGCTGGCATTTGGGAGACCGGACCACCCTCCTCTCCGATGGGTACATCGACTTTTTTGGAAGTGGCTTGCGTAAATTCACCGCTGGAGGAGTCATCAGCCGGCCAGGCCAAGGCAATCTCTTTCTCGGACTACGCTCTATCGAAGGACCGATAAGTAGTACAGTCCTCATCGGAACGACGAGCTATCGCATGAGTGAAAAGTGGATTCTCTCGGCGGGGGGTGCGGTCGATCTGGGCCCCACAGGCAACATCGGTCAGACGGTCGCGTTTACACGGATCGGCGAGTCATTCCTCGTCAAAGCCGGATTCCGTGCGGACGTTAGTCGCGGTAACGTTGGCGCTGTATTTGTCATCGAACCCCGATTCTTGCCGACCAGTCGCCTGGGACGCATTGCGGGCCTGCAGATACCTCCTGCCGGAGCCTATGGCCTTGAATAACGCGCAAACTTCCTACCACTCAGGAAAGCAAAACAAGGTCGACGCGCCTCTCACCGCTCGCCACAGGGGAGACGCCGACACGGCCGGAATCAGAGCCCCAGCCAATTTATCATCAATCCCACAGCCACACCTTCGTCTGGCCTGAGGCAAGCTAGCAGAGGCCGGTTCAACCGCCCTCTAAATCTTCACTTTGCGGTAAGTCGTCGAGATCCGCGAGACCAAAAACCTGCAAGAAGCGATCGGTCGTGCAATAGTGCGGAGTCCGCGGTGATTCCGGAGGCCGGTCCATCCGCAACAAACGCCGGCGCACAAGCTGCCTGAGCAGCCCGGAGGAAGCTCGGCCACGGGCGGCATCTATCGCGTCCCGTGTCTGTGGTTGGCTGTATGCCACAATAGCCAATACCTCCATTGCGGCGGCAGACAGACGCGCCTCGCGTACACGGCCATAGAATTTGTCACGCAAACGCGAAAACTCATCGCGTAGTTCCAGCCGGTAACCAGAATCAACGGATACGATCGAATAAGGACTCCCCTCATCTTCATACAACGCATTGAGCTCTTCGACGAGACCTGCAATCTCGACGGCTTCCACGCCACGCATCAAATCAGCTGTCTGCTGACTGGTGAGCGGGACATTCTCCGGATGACCAACAAACAACAGCGCTTCAAGAATACTGCGGGGTGAAACGTCACCCGCTTGCTCCACCGTATCCTCCACTCCTACCGGCGTCCGGTCGCCCTCATCCGCCGCTTTGCGCTGCTGCTCGACTTGGGTCTCTACACTCTGCTCTTGGCTGGACGCATCTGCGTCCCCCATAAGTTGCGAATACGCCTGGCTCAGTTCATGCAATGAAACGTCCGGAGGATCGTCTGTCTGCGAAAAAGCACTCCGGGCCAATTCCTCGATGGAGTTTTCGGGAGAGGATTCATCCTGTGGCTCTGGGTCAGTCATCAGCAAACATAAACTCACAGATGGGTGAAGCAGGGCAGAGTTCAAACGACAAACAAATAGAAAGGTATCGTAAGCGGCCACACTCGCTGGCAGTCTGTGACTACCGATGCGCTGCGTGATCACAGACTGTTGAGGTAGTCAATCAGCTCCTCTATTTCAGTTGATGACGTGTTCCGGTCTATGCCATGTCGGTATCTCAATAGCACGTCCCGTACCGAAATCGCTCGACCATCGTGAAACAGCGCGCTACGCTGGCTGACTCCTAACAAAGAGGGCGGGTTAAAACGCCGGTTCCCGAGCCGGTCTTGCAGTCCCACATCGTAAATCTCTGGAGACGTATACCGGGGTGGCTCGTGACAGTCAGTGCAACCTTGTTGCCGAAACACGCGAGCCCCACGTGAAACCGTTTCTCCGGTGTGCCGCTGTCGGGCTCGCAGCAAGGACGGCGGCGGCGGCAATGTTCGCAAATAGGCTACCAATGCGGTGACCTGTTCATGCGTTGGTTCCGTACCGCGCATTGTCGTACGGATCGACTTTCGCACCTGCTCTTCCAAACCCATGACTTTACCGCCCCAGGACCAGGGCCCTGTCGCACCTACACCAAGCAGGCTCAAGACACGTTTTGGCGCACCCGCCGAGTCGTCTCCAAAGTTGTCGTTGAGTCGACCGTTGGTGTGCCCATCCGTGTGACAACTGTGACAACTCAACCACCCATCACTCGATAAGGTCGCATCGTAAAACAACTGTTCACCCCGCTCGGCCAAACTCAGTTCGCGCGGTGGTCCTAGTTGGATTGACTGGACACCAGTGGAAGTGTCCAGGGGAACAATTGATAGTGAATCATCCATCATATTCGCAACGTAAACGGTTTGTCCCCTGGCTCCTAGAATCAGGGCCGTCGGGCGTCGCCCCACCGATACGCGCTGAAAGTAATCCGCTTCCCGATCGCTGATCGCAAGTTCAGACACCCCAGCGAACGCCAGAATCTGTCGTCCCTCTTTGGACACAATGAGGCCGGTCGGATCACCCGCCGCGCGATCAGGATGCCCTAGATAACGCAAATCCCCGGCGGGTCTGGTTGATGGTTGAGCGACGTGCAGAGTGGCAATCTCTACAGACCGAATTACGTTGACCAATACCCCGCCCCAATGCACACCACCACGCGTCGTCGCTGGATACTCGTTTAGAATCTGATGAGCAACGTAGAGTGACTGACGATCTGCAGAAATTGCCAAACCACGGAAATTGTTACCCTCCAAGCGGTGAACATGGAGCAGGCGAGCCGCTTCAATATCGAGAAGCGCCAATTCCCCTCCGAAAGCGCCGGCTACGACCAGATAACGGGGATTGGGAAGGCAAATCTGCAACAAAGGCGAAAACGGGAGGTCAATGGTTGCCAACACGCGTGGCTTGGCGCGCACCGCAATATCGACGATCGTCGTTTGGCGTGCCCAGAGTGAGGCTACAAACGCCCGCTGTTCGTCCGCTGACAGCAGCACGTGGACCGGCGTACGACCCACAGACATTTTTCCCTGCGCATGAAATTCGTGGCCACGAATCTCGCCCGTAATCAGGCAACTGTCGGTGTCGTCCAAGGCCACTCCAATCGCTCTTTTCCGTCCGACAACGAAAGCGGACAAAGTCCGACCTACTCGGATTTCACCCACCACCCTCCGAACATCGAGATCAATTGTGGACAGTGTGCCGCTGTGATGGTTCGCCACCAGGAGGTGCGACTCCGCGTCGACCAGGGCAAGCGCCACTGGCCGCCGCACCTGTTGCGTTAGTTCTGCCGCAAACAGCACCGTCGGCCCGGTGATCAACAAGCCGATTATTTGGTGCACTGCCCTGGTTGAAATCGAATACTGTAACGTCTTCCACATCAGGGAGCCTTCTCTGTTCCCGCGCGCGTCACAACCAAGATCCTTCAGCTTCTGTCGATACCGACAATCTACTCCATCTGATGGCAGGAAGGAACGCAAAATTCAGTTCACATCAGCGAGACTGACGGGACCGATCCGCGTGCGCCCCGAATCGCCACACAGACGAGAACAATGGCCTACCTAACAGCTGGCAGCAACCTACCCTGCCGCACCCTCCGCCCCGGTGCCTGCAGGAAGTGAAGGAAGCTCGGAAACGGCGGTCACTTGCAACATCTTACGTCCCTGGATCGCGCCGGGAACTCCTCCAATGACCCGCGCCCCGGCCACATACACTTGCAGATCCGTTGTCACATCCTGATCTGTGACAATCAAGTCCCCCACGCCCAAATCCATCACGTCCTGGGGATGTATTTTCGTTTCTTGGAGCGCCAGAACAAGGTCGACGAGATCCTCGTCGGCGTAAGATTCAGACTGTTTCTCAATCCCCTCACTCATTATCGGATCGGGCGCTGTCTCGACAACAGACTGCGTTAGAATCGGCTGCAACAAACACGAGGGAAAGCAAAGATCGAGAGTTCCCTGCATCGTCCCCAACCCCAACTCAAAACGGAATGACACCACGGGCGCATGCAACGCCAGGTTTGTATCCAAACCAGATCGTTCCGTCACCCGTTCGACCGATAACTCACCCTCCCAAATCTGCCCCCAGGCCTGTCGCAATTCATCGATCAATGTGTCATAAATGCGGCCAACCAGACGTTGTTCAATTTCAGTCAAGGGCGATGGTACAAGCGGCTGATTATCGGAATCGCCTCCCAACATCCGTTCGATCATCAGCTGCAACATTGACACCGGAAAGTGAACCACGATCGGGGCGTCACTCTCTGGTGAACGCAGTGCAATGGCACAGCCAGGACTCTCTCTTTGTTCCAAGAATTCCGCCGGGCTCATGCAACCAAGATCAAGCAATCGGACGTCCAGCTGGGCTCGTACTAACGCGGACCAAGCAAGCGCCAAGCGACGGGCAAACCGCTCGTGCACGGCGTGCAACAGTACTCGTTGCTCGGCCGACAGCCCGTCATCTGCAGAAACATTACTGTCACTGAATTGACGCGTTTCACGGATTCCCTCGAACACAGAGTTAGTCACCTGCCGAGGCGCACCCGCCACCCCAAACAAGCTCGCCAACTCCTCGGTCGTCAGATGTTGATGCAACATCAAGAAAGCTCTCTCTAGAACTCCAAAGTACCGTGGCAGCGCCATCTACATTAGAAGGCAGCTTGATTCCATCAAACCAGTTACTCGCTTAACTCCACTCAGGAAATCTATTCACGAGTGTGTCCGTCTCCATAAACGACGTATTTATAGCTGGTCAACTCACGTAATCCGCATGGTCCACGCGCATGAAACTTGTCCGTGCTGATACCGATCTCGGCACCGAGACCAAATTGCCCTCCATCGTTGAATCGCGTACTGGCGTTGATCATTACAGCGGAACTGTCTACCGCTTCAGCAAATCGGCGGGCAGACGCGAGATCATTTGTGACAATCGCATCCGTGTGTCCTGAACCGTAATGATTGATTGTCTCAATTGCATCCTCTAAAGAAGCAACCACGCGCACTGAAATCACCGGACCCAGATATTCAGCAAAATGATCTTCCTCCGACGCAACGGCCACTTGAGGAATCAAATCCACTGTTTGTGGATCACCGCGAACCTCGACACCCTCCGCCTGCAACGCCGTCACCAGTACCGGCAACAAGTCGGCAGCGATAGCGCTGTGGATCAGCAGTGACTCGCAAGTATTGCACGTACCGAGACGCTGGCACTTGGAATTCAATGTAATTGCTACTGCCATCTCCTCTTCAGCGGCGCGATCCACATAGACATGACAGTTGCCTGCAAAATGCTTAATCACCGGCATTCGCGCTTCTTCGGCAACGCGTCGAATCAACCCCTCACCACCGCGGGGAATCGCTACATCGATGTACTCGGCAAGCCGCAGGAAATGGCCAACCGCTTCTCGATCCTGGTGCGATACGAGTTGCACCGCGTCAGCGGGCAGTCCGCACGCCTTCGCATTCGATTGAAGAATCTCCACGATCGCGCGGCTTGAATGGGCAGCTTCCTTGCCGCCACGTAAGATCACCGCGTTTCCGCTCTTGATGCAAATCGCGGCCGCATCAGCAGTCACGTTGGGTCGAGACTCGTAGACAAAAAAGACCACACCCAGAGGCACTCGAATTCGCGAAACCTCCATTCCATTGGGACGCCGAACTGATTCGATCGTCTCGCCTACTGGATCAGGCAGATCAGCTACTTCTCTGAGACCCTGGGCAATTTCCTCCACACGCTCAACAGACAATCTGAGCCGATCTATCTGCGCTGCCGCAAGGCCAAAATTGGGAGCCTGTTGCAGATCTTGGGCATTGGCGGCCAAGATGCGCTCGGCCTGACCACATAGCAGATCGGCTGAGGTGCGCAACCAACGATTTCGAACACCACCTGAAATACCCGTCAACCGCGTCGCGGCAGCACGAGCAGCACGCCCCACCCCCTGACAATAGTGAACAAGGTCGCTAGGTTGGACTTCAGACATGGGAGGCTCACGTTGGCGTTCAGGAGAGGCGCGAAGTATCCGGAAAACTCGCGGCGCCGTCAACGCCTCCCGTTGCCTGAAACAGCAGCAACGCCTGATGTACCGCGCCCACATCGTGAACTCGTAACACTTGCACACGCTGCTGCGCTAACGACAACGCGACGCCAATCGTACCTGGCATACGATCGCTTGCTTTGTCTGCAATGACTTTGGCGATAAAGCCTTTGCGAGAGTGTCCCACCAGCAAGGGACAACCCAGTCCATGGAATCGGTAGCAGCAGGTCAATAAATCGAGATTGTGCTGATGGGTTTTTCCAAAACCGATGCCCGGATCAAGGCAAATACGGCTGCTCTCAATACCTGCCTTCCGCAGCACGTCGCGGCGGGCTCTTAAATAATCGTAAATCTCGGCCACCACGTCCGAGTACGTGGGGTCTTGCTGCATCGTTTGCGGCGTGCCACGCATGTGCATCGCGCACACCCCCGCCCCCGACGACGCTGCCACCGCTAGCATGCGTGCATCGCCAGCCACCCCTGTCACATCGTTGATGATCTCAGCACCCGCAGCCAGCGCAGCCTCGGCGACCACCGCCTTGGAGGTGTCAATCGAGACTGGAACCGTGGTGTGGCGGCATACTCCTTCAATCACCGGAACCACGCGCCGCAGCTCTTCTTCGCACTCAACCGGCAACGCCCCCGGACGTGTACTCTCGCCACCGACATCGAGAATCCCGGCGCCTTCATCAGCCAGCCTCAACGCGTGCTCAACAGCTGCTGCGGTCGCGATAAAATTCCCGCCATCAGAAAAACTGTCCGGCGTCACATTGACGATCCCCATCAGGCAAGGGCCTCGCGCAAAGTCGAGGCTCCGGGTGACAAGCTGCCAACGGGCCACCGGTCGAACCGACGTCTGCTCAGATTGTGCCACCGGGCGGTCGATCGAACTCATGTCTTGAGCTTATCACGAACGACCCGCCACCGCAGCCAGCCCTGGTACTGGACCACACCGCACTAGGACGCCCACTGGCGACTGTAGTGGATTGAAAAGTTCACAACAGCCATACCACGGTAAGAAGAGATCCGCCAGGGCTGTAAACACAGGGCGCAAAAAAGTAGTCCGGGCGACCTCTCGGGTCGTCACCGGACTACATCCCCCCTGGGATGCCCACTTATTTGTTGCCAATGACTTTTGCGATCCTCAGGCCGAGAAAGGTCAAGTGGCATATTCTCGTCACAAGTCATGACAAGCTTCCCTATCGGCCATCCCCGCGCGAGAACTTTGCTAATGTTTAACGATTATGCCGGTTTGGTAACCATGTCTGTATTACTAATGGTCAGGAAGGCCTTGAGTATTCCTCAGTTCCTACCGCAATTGTGCAAGTAAGACTCATCAAGATGTGCGGATTAAACCGACTTTACGGATTAGGGTGCCACAGCTCGATGCCGCACTTCCACCTTCATGCCGACCCCCATAAAAAAACGCACACTGTGAAAGGAATGCTCGTTGTCCGGATCATCTGACCGAAATTCCCTACGCAACGCCATCGCCGGTCTCGGATGGCCTTTGATCTTGGGATTTGCCGCTAGCAGTCTTTTCTACACGCTCTTGTTCAAGGGACCGTTCACAAGCCCATTGATGCGGCGTTATTTCGCCACGCATCCGGTATCCTATGTCGCTACCACGATGTTCTTCGTGGGTATGGCAACCTTGATTGCAAAACTGATCAACGTCGTGGCGCAATACCATTCTTTGGACTCGATCAGCCTGGGAGAACCGGCTCCAGGCGGAACCGGCGTGAGTCATTGTCAAAAACTGCTGTCACAACTGCAGCAGCTGCCGCAGAGAACGCGTGAATCGTACCTCGGCATGCGGCTCTCCAATATCCTGGAGCTGATTCGCCGCAAGGGAACAGCGGACGGCCTCGACGAAGACCTCAAGTACCTTTCCGACCTGGATCAAGGTCGTCAACAGGAAAGCTACGCGTTCGCGCGGATTATCATCTGGGCAACACCGATGCTGGGTTTTCTCGGCACGGTCATTGGAATTACCCAAGCCTTGGGAAACCTCGACCCGGTCGAACTCGCAAACTCGATTCAGACAGCGATGCAAAAACTGTTGGATGGTCTGTACGTGGCCTTCGACACGACGGCACTTGCCTTATCGCTCTCGATCGTGCTGATGTTCGTGCAATTCTTGATCGATCAGATCGAATCCCAATTGCTCTCAAAAGTCGATGATCGCACCAATCAAGAATTGCTGGGGAGATTTCCACAATGGGGAACCCAGACAGATCCCTACGTGGCGTCGGTGCAGAAAATGTGTCAAGAAGTTATCCAGACCAGTGAACAGCTGGTCGCCCAACAAACGACTTTGTGGCAAGATACCGTCAACGCCGCTCACCAGCAGTGGTCGCAATTAGGCCAGGCTTCGCTCACCCAAGCCGAACAAGCATTGTCCGCTGCCTTGAACAGTTCTCTGCAACAGCATGCCCATGCGTTGGCAGAACAAAGTGACGCCGCGTCCATCTCTGCCACCCAACGTTGGGATCAGGCTCAAAACCACTTGCTGGAGCAACTGTCCCTCTTACTCAATCAACAGCGAGAGCTCGCAGCCGAACACCGCGTCGATGCGAATCGCTGGCGGGCCACTCTTTCGGAGAGCGCGATAGCGACGCAACAACAACAGGTCGAACTCAACAAACACGGAGAGCTGCTGGCAAGGGCAATTGACGCCAGCCAGGATATCCGTCAGCTGGAAGCAGCACTCAATGACAACCTGCGTTCATTGGCCGGTGCACAACATTTTGAAGCCACCGTCAACAGCCTGTCAGCAGCTATCCATCTGCTCAACACTCGCCTCGGCAGTATTCCAGAAGCCAACCCGCCGTTGGAACTGGATCCAACCGACAGCCAGGATCGCGCTGCATGAGACGACGAGCCAACCGCAAACCGGAAACACGCGTAGCGTTGTTTCCGTTTCTGGCCGTACTAGTCTGCACCATGGGTGCGCTGATCGTCCTGCTTGTGCTCGTCGTACAGCAAGCACGTGTACAGGCCGTAGAAATAGTCCGCCCCGACCCAGCCGCTGACTTGACCGCCCAGGCTGCCTCCCAGCGCCGCCAAGAGCAACGAGAAGATCTCAACT
>PAQH01000117.1 GCA_002709225.1 Planctomycetaceae bacterium | reverse complement strand
TGCCTTCACACCGCCGCCAGCCAGCCACACCGTAAATCCCTGGCGGTTATGATCGCGTCCGTTCTTGGACTGGGAAATCGGCAACCTGCCAAACTCGCCTCCCCAGATCACCAGGGTCTCGTCGAGCATGCCGCGCTGTTTCAAATCGGTAAGCAACGCAGCTACCGGACGATCGGTCCGCGCACAGCTGGAACGCAATCCGGACTCCAGGCCCGTGTGGTTGTCCCAAATCTGCCCGTTAATGAATAGCTGCACGTAGCGAACCCCCCGTTCGACCAGACGCCGCGCTAACAGACAACGTCGGCCATAGGAATCGGTGGTATCGCTACCCAGGCCGTAAAGATCCTGCGTGGCTTGGGTCTCGCGGGAAACATCGAGTGCCGCGGTCGCCGACAGTTGCATCCGGGCGGCCAACTCGTAGCTGGCGATCCGCGCATCCAACTCGGTCTCACCGGGACGCTCATCGCGATGGACGCGATCCAGCCGGGCCAGCAGCGCCCGGCGGGCCGCAGCCAACTCAGGGCTGAGTTTCCGAGCGGGAATCAGGTTCCAGACAGGTGTCCCCGCTGCCCGAAAGCGTGTCCCCTGATACTGCGGCGGTAACCATCCCGAGGACCAGTTGCGAATGCCATCAACGGGCAACCCACGGGGATCATCGAGTACGACATAAGCCGGTAGTTCCCGTGTTTCGGCGCCCAGTCCATAAACCACCCAGGACCCGATTCCAGGGCGACCGGGTATCGTGCGCCCGGTGTGCATCATCCACAGCGCAGGTTCATGATTGATGTGTTCGGTCCACATCGAGCGGATCACGCACAGCTGGTCGACACAGCCGGCGACCCGCGGCATGATCTCGCTAACCTGAATTCCCGAGTCTCCGTAAGGAGCAAATTGAAACGGACTCTTGAGAATACCGCCCGCCTGTTCGGGTTGTTGAACATCAATCACTCCGGGAAACTGCTGGCTGTCATATTTATTGAGAGCCGGCTTGGGATCAAGCAGATCCATCTGGCTGGGACCACCGTGCATAAACAACTGAATAACCGCCTTGGCGCGCGGTGCCACGTGCGGTAACCGCGGCTCCATGTCGTGCCGCCGCGCTGTGTTCCGGCGGCCCGCGTCACCCGCTGTAGCGACGGCTCCCAGTGACGCACCCCTGACTAATTCCAGCAGCGCCGCGCCGGCCAGGCCGCGTCCCATCTGCGAAAAAAACTGTCGGCGAAAGCGTGGTCCAGCAATCGTCGAATCGCGCGCCTTTTGAAATTCACTAGGGGTCATGATTCCCACCTGTCCATTCGTTCGCTGGCACCAAACCTGTCGATCAGTCCACGTACAAGAACTCTGCCGCGTTAAGCAGAACCAGGCACAAGTCGACCAAGGCTCCATTGCGACCGGTCACGCCCACCTGCTTAAGTCCACTGATTCCCTGATTGTGCCCGTTCCAGATGTGGGCATGCGTGGTCCCCGAACCGGCGGAAATTCCCTTGACCACCAGCCCACTAGTCGATACGGGTATCTCGCGTTTTCCGTCCCCGCTGCCATGCGGAACAAAAACGGCATCGATCAGGGGGCGCTGGCTAACCGGGTACACCTGGTTAATCCGCCCGCGCGTCGCCGTCCCTTGGTCCTCGAGAACACGGCCACTCCACGGATCCAACCCCACGGCACTGCCGTTGCCACTGCCATCCCCGCCTCCCACAATGTCGGCCAAATCGAGTGCCTGAGCAGCCCCATCTTGCTCAAGAAGTACCCGTGGGTTGCCAAAAAAAGTCCAATCTGTGTTCATGGTGCCGTTGGAGGACGTAACTAACGTCAGAAATCGGGCAGCTGCGGGCAACTCCATCTCGATCCTGGCAAACTGGTTGCTCAGTAGCCGTCCGCCGGCACGCTGCTCACCGTCGACGAAGACATACCAGTTCGCATCGCCGGCACCCGACTGGTAGTAGCCCAGTGCCGCCACACCGTCGAAGCGTGCCACGCGAGCGCCGGGATGCGCGCGACGGACCGCTGCCAGATCAAAGGTGATTCCCTTGCTGGCATGCAATCCCAGTACCGAAGTGATCCGTGGGGGAATCTCGCTCTGGACATCTGCCGCGTACCGTGCACCCTGCTGTGCGAGAAACTTCACCGCCTCTGCTAACTCAGTCGGCTGGGGGGATCGTCCCAGAATTCGCTGGTAGATTTGCGACACCTGCTGCGAAGGTTCTCTAGTCTGTTGGAGGATCCGTGTCGCCAACCGAGTTGCCGCCGCATCTACAAACCGGCTGTTGAACATCAACAGGGCCTGCGAAACGACATTCGATGTACGGCGCTGAATGCAGTTGACGGTGATGCGTGGTGCGTCAAAGGTTTCCAGGATGGTCAACGGTGTCGACCGACGATGCAGCAGGTACAGGCTGCGCCGTCGCCCAGCGGATGACTCTGGGGTAACCACCTGGCCATCGGACATGGTCTTGACACCGACCGCGGGACCCAGCATCTGGAGATTCAAATCTCCCACCACGCGTAACAGCGAATCACGCAGCGTCTCGGCATCGAGCCGCCTCAGTGGCACGCGCCACAATAGCCGGTTGGTAGGATCAATCGTCACTGCCGCTGGTCGGTTCCGTGACTGCTGCCGCCAGGCGCGTGAAGTCATCAGCTGGCGGTGCAACCACTTTGTACTCCAGCCGCGATGCACGAATTCCACCGCCAGCCAATCCAGTAGCTGCGGATGCGTCGGTAACGATCCCGTTTTCCCCAAGTTATCGACAGTAGCCACGATGCCACGGCCAAAGTGATCCCGCCAGATCCGGTTAACCAGCACCCGCGTTGTCAGTGGGTGATCTGCTTTGGTCAGCCAGCGTGCCAACGAATAGCGAAACCCGGTCGTCGTTCCCTCGTCAAACGACCGCCGCAAGCGAAACGGCTCACCCGGCTCCTGGAGTACCGCCGGTACGCCCGGCCGTACGCGCCGGCCGCGCCGGTTCCACTCACCGCGGCGGAGCAAATAAAAGGGGTCCGCTTGCCGCCGGCGATCGGTCAGTCCATGAGCCCGCGGCACAGTACGGCGCTGCGCAGTCAATTCTTTGACCGACTTGCCGGAGGTATCCACCGCCTGTTTGAATTCAGAGAACGTCTCTGCCAAACGCGCATTATCCGGCGCTAGTTGTTCCTGATATTGCGCGAACAACTTCCGCTGGGCCGCGGTACGCTCAGCAACTGACGTTGCCAGTATCTGCCGCAACTGCTGACGTAGTGGTTCAGGCAATTTGGCCAGTTCGGCTTGCTGAAATTGTTTTCGCCAAGTCGCCGCCTGCTGCTGCAAACGCAACTTTTCTGCGGCAATCCGCTGGTCAATTTGCGCGTTGTGGTCAGCAATCGCCTGCCGCTCTTCTACGCCCACCAGTTCCAGAAAGCGGTCCTTGGGCTTGATCCAATCGTAGGGAGAGTAGGCCGCCGCAAAGAGGGCGGTGAATCGGTAGTAGTCGCGCTGCGGCAGGGGATCGTATTTATGACTGTGGCAACGGCTACAGTGCAACGTCAGCCCCAACACGGCCGATCCCATGATTTCCACCGTATCGGCCAATACTTGATAGCGGTCGTAGAGAAAGTTGGTTTCTGGACTCGTCGTGGGATCGATGCAGTTACGCAAAAACCCGGTCGCAATCAAGTTGTCGCGGTGCTCCTCTGTAAGCCGCGGTAGCTTGCCGTAGTCGACCAGTTCGTCACCCGCTAGTTGCTCAAGCAAGAAGCGATCATAGGGCTTATCGCGATTCATCGATCGGATCACGTAATCACGGTACTGATAAACCAGGGGGTAGACGAAGTCGACCGATCCCTCGGAATCCGCATAGCCGACGGCATCCAGCCAATGCTGCGCCGAACGTTCACCATAACGGGGAGACGCCAGCAAGCGATCGACCAGGCGTTCCAGGCCATCGGGGGACCGGTCGGACTCGAATTGGACCACCTGCGCCGGTTCTGGAAGTAGACCGTGGAGGATAATCGAAGCCCGACGAATCAAATCCTTGCGGTTGGCCGGAGGTGAAAACTCGAGACCCGCATCCTGCAAACGTCGGGTTAGAAAGCGATCAACTGGGGTGGGTGGAGGGCGTTCCGTCACGGCTGGCAGGCGAGGCCGTTGCGGTTTCTGAAATGACCACCAACTACGATCCTCTGCATCGACCAACAGGCCTTCATCGTCCAGTAGCCCTGGCGGTGGCGGCGGATCGACGGCGCCACCGGCGATCCAAGCTTGCAACAACTCCAGTTCGGCCGACGTGATTGGCTTGATAGAACGCTTGTAGCGAACTTCACGTGGCGGCATCTGATCATCGCGAATGCGCCGCAACAAAAGACTTTTCTCAACATCACCGCGAACGACGGCGGGGCCCGACTTGCCACCCGCGAGGAGCGTCGACATCGTCCGGACGTCAAGCCCGCCCTCCTGGGCCTCTCTTCCATGACAGGGCTGACATTTGACTTCCAGCAAAAACTGGACGCGGCGGGCACGCTGTAAATCCGCGGACAGGTGATCATCGACGGTAGCCACCTCCTGACGGGCCGCGTTGTCAATCCAGTCCCGCAAAACACCCACATCACGATCATCCAGCCGCGCCGGTCCCGGAGGCATCTCGCCCGAACTCACCTGCTGAATGAGATAGCTGCGTTGGGAGGCACCGACCACAATGGTCGGCTGGCCGCTTTCACCACCGCGTGCCAACCCGCCCAGGGTCTGCAGATTCAACTCCGCCTTCCGCTGCGTCCCGCCATGGCACTTCACACAGTGCTTGCGCAAGATGGGCAACACATCCACAGTAAAACGCAGGGAGCCGGGCGGCTTTTCTGCTGCCCCGGTCAGCGTGGGCAAGGCAGCTACCACCAGCAGGCACATCGTCCATCGTCGCCAGGAATTACACATCAAACGCACCGCCAGGACTGCGGCCCCTGAATCGACTGGGAGGAATCGCGCTGCAACAACGGCCGCTCCCAGTCGTGGTTTCGACTGGGGATCTAGCAAGCCGCGCCGCTGCGAGCGTAACTCGTATAAGGAAGTTACTTCCATTGTGCCGTATGTCGCGAACCAGCACGAGCCTGCCCACCACCCTCACTCCCGTCCACGTCCAGCAGGCGCCCCTGGGAGCGAGGTCGGTGATTTTCGCTGGGCTTGGCTGGCAGCTTCTCAGGACGCGTCTGTGCCGGCTGGGCAGGCGAAATTTTCCGCAGTTCCAAGACCGGCTGCTGCCGATCAAAGCAGTTCTTTCCAACCCCCAACAAGTAGGCCCGCAAAGCAGCCGATTCGGCAGTGATGCGAATCTCTTGGAATTCCGGTTCGAAAACACCGGGGAGCAACCCCACAGGTTTTCCGGCACGGGGGTTGCGCCTTACACGCCCCGCCAATTTGCCCGATTCGATTGCCGCGGCGACCAGGACCGGATTCAGGCTGTAGAACCGAACGCGTCTGGGACCGAGACATTCATAGAGCAGCAACCAATACCCTTCGGGGCGCTCTTCCGGTTCCAGGTCACGGAGCCGTACACTCATCACCTGCCAAGACTGGCTGGCTTCGCCCGATTTTGTCGCTGCAGTGGCAACGGACGTCGTCCACAGCAGAACACGTCGTACGCGCACGCGTTTACCCCTGTCGAGATCAAGACCGACTACTTCCAGAGCATGCGTCTCGGCGGGTCCCAGGTCAATCGCCAAAGGGGCCGTCTCCGGCTCGCCATGGACCGACTGATCGGGGTCAACCTGGCGCCAGTAACCGACCAAACGGGTATCCGCCTGCGAACTCTGCGCATCACTCAGCGGATGGACCGACACGGGTACCGGATTGCATCCCGCCAGCAGGACCAGCGTCAGCAACGTCCCGCCAGTGCCGATATCACCTGCTGTGTTACGCATCTGTACCGCCTCCTGTAATTCCCCCTGCGGATGCTCAAATAGTTACCACGGTACTATGACTCAGGAAGCGCCCCGACGACTCAGGAAACGCCCCGACAATTTCCCATCAGCTGGAGGCGCTGAACACGGCCTGGAGAATCGTCGCTCGCCGGACGTTATTTCGCTGGGGATTGCGCTGGGGATTGCGCTGGGGCCTGCCGATCGACTTGAGCGCTAAGCTTCGACAAATCCACCTGTGTTCCCTGTGCGGGGTACGCGTGCGGCAACAACCACCAGGTCTCGGTAAAGGAAGCCGACTTCCCGGCAGCCAGTCGCTCGCGGGGTCCGATCGGTTCCAACTCGCACATTGGACCGTCGGGGTACCAAATCGAAGTCGTCAAACCGGCCACCTCGTTGTAAACGCGGTCCGGATAGGTGGCAAACCGCTTGACAAACAACAGGTTGTTGGTCATCAGGTAGCCAAACCAGCCGGCATAACTGTCCATCCCCAACTTCGGGTAGCGAGGCGCCGCCAGAATCTCCAGGAAACCGTCGCGGATTCGGATCTGAGGGTCACGGGGACGAAACTGAATCGCCGCGCCAGGACCGTACATCACGTAACCGTGGGGAAACCGGCGCGGCGCTGTGAGTGGGATCAGACAGATGCCTCCCCCCACCGCAAAGGTCCGGCTCCAATGGCAGTACTCGCGCGTCTTGTTAGAAATATTACGGATCGTCTGTGTGCACTCCAGGCGAGTCGATTTCGGATCGAGCAAGAAATCGCGTGTTAGCTGCACACCCGTCTGTGCATCTTCAGGACTGGTCAGGCGGACCGACCAGCGTCCCGTGATCTTGCCAAGCCAGCGTCCCAACCAGAGCTGAGGGTGCGCAGTGATCGTCTGCTCAGGCCCGATATCAAAGCGCCCTGCCGAAGGAGAATGACCTTCTTCGCCAGGCTGGTAAACCCAGCCCTCGTCACCCGGAGGCAGGTACAGCAAATTCGTCCCGACCCGTGCGTATTCGAGTACTCGCCCACCCGAGGCCGGGCAGATAGTCACGCGCGTCGTTTCGTTTTCCAGTCGCAGACAATCGTCGTATCCATAAAACGACACCACGTGGGCGCCCTGTTGAGATTCCGCGGATCGCACGACGGGCGCCAGTCCGACGCCAGCCAGCCAGACGCCCAAACAGCAAATAACCATGCGTTTCATGTCGACTCCTTACTCGCAGTTGAACGCAGTGTCCGGCAACAAGTGGCATCCACCGAGGCCTGCTGATGAGAGAGCGTTCTCTGCCGGACACAGCTACTTCTGACAGGTGCTATTTTGACGCCTGGCAGCGGTGCCAGCAATGGGCAAACTGATCCGCTGCGACCTGCCACCGCGCCGGCAGGCACGACCACTGCCGGGCGGAGACTCTCCCGGTGCGTGTCCTCAAACGCACAATGTCGCACTGGCGACTCGCCAAACTCCGCGGTTACCGGGTGCCGTACCATCGCAGGCCTCATACACCATCCGATAAGCTGGTTCTCCCGCCTCGCGGTCGGGCAACCGCAATAAGCACATTTCGGAACACTTGGCGCCGTCCCATGGCCCGCCGCCAGGAGAAAGCACTGGTCGCGGCTGTTTCTCCCACCGTAATCCATCGTCAGAAGTCGCGGTCAAGATGTCGGCCCGCCCCGCCGTACTGTACCCAGCGTAGTACATGCGATAGCCGGCCCCGGCAATCCGCACAATCTCTGGTGCGAAAGCCGTACCCCGGTCCCACTGGTCCCCGGGTGCAATGCGTACACCTTCCTCCTGCTGAAACGTCAATCCCCCGTCAGTCGAGAGCGCGCTGATGATTCCGTGACCACGTCGACAACAGTACAAACGCACCGCCCCCTCTGTCAGCAAGACGATACGGGGCGCCATGTAGTTTTCTCCCGGCGCTGCTAGTCGTACACCCGGTTCGGGAATCCAGCACAAACCGCCATCCTGCGAAACTGCGCTGCGAATCGAATTTTGCCCCGCCTGGGGTCCCGGGCAACACTCGTAATACATCCGCAACCCGCCGCGATGACCGTGGGCAGGAACCACCTCTGAAGAAACCACGCGAAAGTCACCGGCGCCTCCCGTTTGGGGCGTCAGACGGACTCCCGCCTCAGGCTGCCAATGCAGGCCGTCCGCCGACGTCGCGCTGAGAATCCTGGTGGTCGCATTATCGTAGTCGTTAGCACCCGCAGGAAAACCTGGACGCGGCAGGATTTGACTGTAGTACATCCGGTAGCTGCCGCTGGGCAAACGAAGCACCCTCGGCGCGACGGCGCCGCACAACCCACTGCGTATTCCCCCGGCCCACGCTGCCTCAGGGGCGGGAGAACGGTGATCATCAGGGGCCGCATCGATGGCCAGAGTGGATTCTGGCCGCCAGGCGATACCGGGATCCGTGGGAACTGTCTGCACAGAACCCGGCGCAATCGCGGCGCGCGTCAAATCGATCATATTGGCCTCTGCTTACTTGGACGAAATCCGATTGCCATGACGACTAGCCGATCATCCTAGCACCCCAAACCCGACAACTGCAGTCCGCGCCGCCACGACCCAGCTGGCTTTGGCTGCGACCGGTCCACTCTGATACAATGGAACGCCATCAAACAATGCAACCGAATCCACTACACCCCATGCCAGCGCTCTTTGATTGACTCATCGGTGATGGCATTTGAGTCGACACCTGCAGGGAGCCCACTCGACGTGGAACAGCGACCGACTCGATTCACCGTTCACCCAATCGTCGCGACCTGCTTTATCCGGTTCCCGCGGATAGGGTTAGTCTGCGCCCTGCTGCTGTGTTCCGTTGTCAGTCAGCTGGCGGTCAACGCAGCGGAAGTCGACTATGCGACACAGATCAAGCCTGTGTTGCAAGAGCGGTGCTACGCCTGTCATGGAACGCTAAAACAAGAAGCTGGACTACGGTTGGATAGCGGTGACCTGATCCGTCAAGGAGGGGAGAGCGGCCCTATCGTCCTGGCCACCGATCCCAGCGGTTCCGCACTGCTGGAAAGGATTTCAGCGCAAGACCCCGCACATCGCATGCCGCCGATTGGCAAACCCCTGTCAGCGCAACAAATCCAATTGATTCGTGACTGGGTGGCCGCGGGCAGCCCATCGCCCGCGAATGAACAACCCGAAGAAGACCCGCGCCAGCACTGGGCTTTCCGGCTGCCTGTACGGCCCGATTTACCAACCATCACGCGTCCTGACTGGGCCTACAATCCCATCGATCAACTGGTCTCTGCCGTCTACGACCGCGAACACGTAACCCCGGCCCAGGATGCCGATCCGGCCGTCCGGTTACGGCGGGTCTACCTGGATTTGATTGGCTTGCCACCGGGAACCGCAGAACTGACTGCGTTCCTGACGGATCCGTCACAAGACCATTACCACCGCGTGGTCGACCGGTTGTTAGCCTCGCCTCAATATGGGGAACGCTGGGGACGACACTGGATGGATGTCTGGCGCTACTCCGACTGGTACGGGCGCCGCAAAGAGAACGACGTGCGCAACAGTGCGCCCCAAATCTGGCGTTGGCGGGACTGGATCATCGATTCACTGAACAATGACAAGAGTTATGCCAGGATGGTCGAAGAAATGTTGGCGGCTGACGAACTGGCTGCCACAGACGATTCGGCCTGGCCGGCCACTGGCTACCTGATTCGCAACTACTACTCGTTGAATCCCAACGAGTGGATGCGGCATTCTGTCGAATACACCGGTAAGGCTTTTCTTGGCCTGACTTTCAACTGCGCACATTGCCACGATCACAAGTACGATCCGATCACGCACGAGGACTACTTCCGCATGCGTGCCTTCTTCGAACCCCTGGGAATTCGACAGGATCGGATACCCGGACAGCCGGATCCACCTCCCTATCCCCCGTACGTCTATTCCGGTTCCCGCAAGGCGGTCCGCGTGGGAATGGTCCGAGTGTATGACGAACGACCCGACGCAGAGACGTGGTTCTACACCGGTGGCGACGAACGCAACAAAGACAAACAACGCGGTAGCATTGCACCGGGCGTACCCGCTTTCCTGGCCGAGCTGTTTCCAGAAGTTAAGCCGGTCGATCTGCCCCTTTCCGGATGGTACCCCGGGGCGCGCCCCAATATCCAGAAAGCCATCCTGGCCGAACAGCAGCAAGCAGTGGTAATGGCCGAACAACGCGCTCGCCAGCTGGCCGCCCAACCCGTCGATACGCGCGACCTGGAGCAGCAATTGGCCAAGGCGGAAAGCGCTTTCCAACGCGAATTGGCAGCCGCCATCCAATCGGGGCAGCCCGGTGCCCTGGTGGGCAAACAGTCGCTCTACCTGGAGGCAGTTCAGGGACGGCGCATTGTCCAGAACGAGTTGCCTAACTTGAAAACCCTGCCCGTGGGTACAGAGATTTCGTTTCAGCTGCGCATCCTGCAGGACCAACACGTCAATTTCCAGTTGGCGCGGGACACCGTGAAAGGCCTGACCGCGCTGTACGTGAGCTTCGTCGCCGGCAAGATCAACTCGTATCGGGCCGGTACCGAGTATCAAGAGTTCGTCGCTGGAAACTACGACTTCGCTGCCGGCGAGAACCGCTTCAAAGTCACCCTGGTCATCGATCCGCCGCGGGACCAGGCGCTCCTCTCAGTGCAATTGATGGGTTCCGATCGGCTACTGGTCGAACCGGTACCGATTGCTCTCAACGGCTGGAATCCTACCACCAACCCCAATCAACCTTTTACCTTCGACTGCCGGACAGGAACCAAAGCGCTCGTCGATCAGGTCACTCTGGTCGCCGGCAAACAGAAATTCTCCTGGGGGTTTGAAACACCCCGGTTCACCGACGGTGAAGATGTTGAAGGCATCGATGGGTGGGTAATCCACCCCCAATCAGTCGCACCCGCCAGTTCCGTCGTTTCCATGATTGCCGCCTGCGAGTCGGCGCGTGAAAGCTACACGCGTTTGAAGCAAGCCAAGACGGCGTTCCAAGTCGCCTCGCTAGCAGCCACGGTAGCCCAGCGAGGTGTGGAGGCCAACCGGCTGAAGCTGGTCAGCCTGGAGGCAACGATCGCCGCCGACAACGCCCAGAGAGTGAACGCGGAGTCAACGAAAAAGGCAACACTGGCCCGCGCGGCATACCGCCAAGAGTTGGCCGCGAGCATGGCAATGGCCGATTGGCAGATCATGGAAGCACGCTATGAAATTGGCCGAGCACAAGCTCTGCCAGATACGGATCAACAAAAGGCGACTCGTCTCAAGAAGTACGAACAGCAACTGGCCACCGCCAAGAAACAAAAGCAGGCGACGGCCAGTCGGCAAGCAAAGGCGGCTGAATCGGCAGACTACACCCGGCTCAGTCGTGTCACACTCCCGCAATCGACGGGCCGACGATCCGCGCTTGCCCGCTGGATCACCGATCCGCGCAACCCGCTGACCCCACGCGTCGCGGTCAACCATATCTGGTTGCGGCACTTCCAGAGCCCGCTGGTCGAAAGCGTCTATGACTTCGGCCGCAACGGTAAAATGCCCACACACCCAGCCTTGCTAGACTGGCTCGCGGTCGAACTGGTCGAAAACCAATGGAGCATGAAACATCTGCACCGGCTGATGGTGACCAGCCACGCGTACCAACTGGGAGACGGAGCAGCGGTGCAAACTGCTAACCGGGACAGGGATCGCGACAACCGCTGGCTCTGGCGTCGCAACCAGGGCCGCATGGAGGCAGAGGTGATCCGCGACAGCCTGCTATTCCTCTCCGGACGCCTCAATCAAACGCTGGGTGGGCAAGTGCTCCTCAACACTCAGGCAACCACTACACGGCGACGTAGTTTGTACTACGAGGTATACCCAGAAGCGGGTGGCAACATGTCCTTTGCGGAGTTGTTTGACCCGCCTAACCCAGGCGAGTGCTTTCGACGCTCGACGACGGTCGTGCCCCAGCAAGCATTGGCGCTGAGCAATAGCCAGTTGACCCATGCCGCCAGTGCTGCAACGACCGGGCAAATCAACGCCACAACACCCACCGCCTTTATTCATGCCGCCTTTCTGCACATCCTGGCGCGCAACGAAACCGCCGATGAACTGGCAGCTTGTCTGCAATTCTGGGAAACACAACGACAGGAATTGAAGAACGAGAGTCAGGTACGAGAGAGCCTCGTTCGCGTGTTATTCAATCACAATGACTTTGTCACAATCCGGTGACTGGCAGCCGGTGACTGGCACCTAAAGTGACCTCATAGCAGGATCTACAGATGCAACGTCGTGAATTCCTGGCTGATTGTGGCATGGGTTTTACAGGCCTGGCAATGGGATCGATGCTGGCTGCCGACGGAATTGTCCGTGGTGCCCAACTCCCCACCGGTGAACCCCATTTCACCCCACGTGCCAAGTCCATTGTGTGGGTCTTCCTTTCGGGAGGCTACAGCCAGATCGAGACGTTTGACCCCAAACCAGCGCTAAATCGCTACGCCGGGAAAACGTACGCCCAGACGCCCTTCCCCAATCCGATCGAATCGCCTTTGCACAGAGAGCGCTTTCGGAGCGTCCCGGCGGAAGAACTCAATATTCGAGATGTCTACCCCTCGATCTTTCCGATGCAAGTCGGATACGCGCCGCATGGGCAAAGCGGGATCGAGGTGACCGACTGGTGGCCACACCTGGCCGGACACGTTGACGATTTGTGTTTCGTACGCAATATGTGGACTACGGACAATGACCACGCAGCCGAAAACCAGATCCACACCGGTCGACACCGTCTGGACGAAACCCAACCGAGTATCGGCGCCTGGGCCCACTACGGGCTGGGATCAATTAACGAAAATCTGCCTCGCTTTGTAGTGCTGGGCGGTCCCACCCGGACCGATACCAGTCAGTCCATCGAATCGTATTACCTGGGCCCGGCCCATGCTGGCGTGCCGTTGAAACTTGACCCGGCCAACCCGCTTTCTTTCGGTGTCCGCCAATCCGGCCAGTCCGCCCGCCAGCAAGCCAACGAATTCGCACTGGTGGCCAGGCTAAACCAACTTACGACCCGCACGCGACCCCAGGATGCGCGGTTGGCGGCCCGCATCAAGTCGTACGAATTAGCGTACCGGATGCAATCCGCCGTTCCCGAGGCGGTGGCCCTCAACCAGGAGACGGCCGGCACGCAACGGTTGTACGGGATTGATGAAGGTCCCACCAAATTGGCCGGCGAGAGACTGCTGGCTGCCCGGCGAATGGTCGAACGGGGGGTGCGTTTCGTCCAGGTTTTCCCCTCTCCCTATGGTACCTGGGATTCGCACCAAAAGCTGAAAGAAAATCATGCCCGGATGTGCAAGTCGGTCGACAAGCCGATTGCCGGGTTTGTCGCCGACCTCAAGCAACGGGGACTGCTGGACGACGTGGCAATCGTGTTTTGTACTGAATTCGGTCGGACACCGGGGCGGGAAGAACGTGGTAGTAACACCACCGGCCGCGACCACCATCCCCACGGATTTACCGTCTGGTTGGCCGGGGCCGGGCTGAAAAAAGGTTGCGTACACGGGGCCACGGACGAACTGGGGTATCACGCGTTGGGTGCTGGTCATTATGTCACTGATCTGCATGCCACGGTCCTGCATCTGCTCGGACTCGACAACACACGTCTGGAAGTGCCGGGGAGGAAACGTCTGGACATCGACCGCGGTCAGGTCATCACCGATATTCTGTCTTGATACGATCGAACACGCGCATTTCGGACGGCAGCGTGGCAGCCAGGCGACGTGCCGACCGCTGCGACAGGGACACCGGGCCCCCCACCTTCGACCCATTCGAGTGTCAGTGCCGCGTGTACACCGCGTTGCCGACCACCCCACCACACAGAGGATCCACCATGTTTCGTAGAGACTTCCTGTCCACCGTCGGAGCCACCACGGCTAGCGTCATTCCCACTGTCACCAACGCCGCCGATATCGTTGAGCCAGGTCCCGCCGCTGGAAAACGGATTCAGCAGGCCATCGATCGGGTCGAAAAACAGGGTGGCGGTACGATTGCCTTGAAAGGTGGATCCTACCTCCTGGAACAGACACTCATCGTCCGCGGTGACCGGGTGCGAATCGTTGGCGAGTCACGGGCGACGCTGCTCCGTGCCAACCAGGCAGGCCACACGATGATCCGCTTCTCTGGCTCGCATGGTGGCGTCGAGAACATGAGCCTGCAGGGAGAAGCAGCTGACGTGACAGCACTGCGGATCGAACCACCTGCAGACCACGATGGCAAACAGACAGCCAATCAGAACTACAACCGCTTCAGCAATCTATTCATTGCCGGTTGCCGCGACGCGATCACCCTGCAAGCCGGTCCGACGATCGACGGACAGGGCGACAGTGGGTGCTGGTACAACGTGCTGGAAACCATCCTGATCATCTATTGCCAGCGTGGCATCTGGCTCAAAAGCCCAGTCCAGGACCGGGGCAGCAGTGTGAATCGGAACCAGTTCTACTCCGTACGGATCGGGCAATTCGTCAATACGGGCGTCCAGATTGACGCGGGTGACACCAACAGTTTCGTCGGCTGCTCATTCGAGGGCGTTAACCAGGGCAATAAACCGAACGAAACGCCAACCGCGATTCTGATTCACAAGTCCGCCACCACCGGGGCGGACAATAACAACAACACTTTTGTCGCGAACCGTTTTGAAGGCAACCGGCTCGATCTCGATAACCGCAACAGCTACAGCGAATTCTATGGATCGAACCTGGCCTTCAGTCAGGACAAGGTCCGCGGAGTCGAACCGCTGTACGTGGTTGGTGGTTATGACCCCTCCTATACACCTCTGATCATGCCCGGCCTGAAAGTCACCGGGGACAGTGTGCGTTTCACCAAAGAAGTCCACTTCGACAAACCGGTCCACTTTGCCAATTGAGAGACCAACGCCAGCCGACCGACAGGATCACTGCCGCGACCGTTTCAGTTGGCTGCGCAACAGCCTGTGGGTGTACATCTCCTGGCCATCGATGGCTATCGCGTTGAACGTCACCTGAGGATCGAGGCGGGTGGTGTCGAACTGCATTTGTGCGAAGGAGCAGGTCTTGTTGTAACCCCAGATCAGTCCCGGCGTCTTGACGATCGCGTGGGTATGTCGGTTCGTGAGACGAGAACTCTCGAATTCGTACAGATCGTAACCCGCTGGACGTCGGTTCACCCGTAAGTCCGTACGGTGACGATCGGCGGCAATCAGGAACACTCCCTCGATGGCATGCTCCTCGAGAAAGGAAAAGATCTCCTCACGTTCGGCCGTAAATCCATCCCACGGATCA
>PAQH01000116.1 GCA_002709225.1 Planctomycetaceae bacterium | reverse complement strand
GATGGTCAGCAATCTACATCACAGAGGCCCGACTCCTCGAAGCGCTCAAACCCTCCTCTACTGGTCCTCCTCGAGCGCTCGACAGCTGGGAGCGCTACTCTTTGATCTGTCTCGACGAGCTCGGTTCATCGAAGATCTCAGAGTGGGCGAGGGCGCAAATCGTCGCTTTTATCGATCTGCGGTATGCCAGTGGTAAAGCGCTTGCGCTCGCCTCGAACATGGATCTGGATCGACTGGGCGCGGTCTTTGGCGATGGGCTGGCGAGCAGGCTCCACGAGATGTGCGGACCATCGCGGATTGTCCGTCCAGACTTCGACTTTAGGCGACAGAGGAGGGTGTGAGATGGGCAAATATGAGATCCACTATGGAGACTCCCTCGAGATTTTGAGTAAGGTGGAGACCGATCGATTCAACTGTTGTGTGACATCTCCCCCGTATTGGGGTTTGAGAGATTATGGTCATCAAGGTCAGTTGGGGATGGAGCCGACACCAGAGCTTTATGTGGATCGACTGGTTTCTATTTTTCGCGAGGTCAAGCGGAGTCTGCGGCCAGATGGAACATTATGGTTAAATCTTGGAGATTCTTATTCAGGCTCTGGCCAGACTGGCGGACTCGACGTTAAAGGTCTTCTCGCTTACGCTTATGGAACCAGGGACCCAGCAAAGATACAGGCGCCCCGACGGAAAACCCCGAAAAATCTAAAACCCAAGAACCTCGTTGGAATTCCATGGAGGGTAGCTTTCGCACTACAGGACGATGGATGGTTTCTCCGATCTGACATCATTTGGCACAAACCAAACCCCATGCCTGAAAGCGTAACGGACCGCCCAACAAAGGCTCATGAATATGTGTTCTTGCTGTCCAAGTCACCACGCTACTATTACGATGCGGCCGCGATTAAAACGAAGTGTGTTTCCACTTCAACCCGGGCGATGGGAATAGGGCCTAAAGCCCTTGATGGCGATCGCTTTGGACAAAGTGGAAATTCTAGAAATAAACCCCGTCGGCCTTCGCTCGGACGAAACAAACGATCCGTTTGGACAGTCCCCACTGCTCCCTACCATGGCGCGCACTTTGCGGTTTTCCCACCTTCCTTAATCCGTCCCTGCATACTGGCTGGGTCTCCAAGAGGCGGAGAAGTCCTCGACCCATTTTTAGGATCGGGAACAACTGCGAGGGTTTCAATAGACGAGGGTCGAAGATGTTTTGGTGTTGAGCTGAATGATGAATACCGGCCACTTATTGAGGAGAGGCTGTCGCAATCTGTCTTGTGGAGCTGCGAGGGTGTCGCCAGATGAAGTCCACGATCCACACTGGAGACTGCGTCGACGTCCTCGAGCAGTACCCTGACAACCACTTCCATGGTTTGGTGTGCGATCCTCCTTACGGCCTCACCAGCGACAGAGGACCAGAGGACCTTAAAGCATGCTTGCGCGCATGGATGGAGGGCGAGGACCATGGGACAGAGCGAAAGGGGTTCATGGGCGAGAGCTGGGATGGCGCCGTTCCTTCTCCTCGTGTCTGGTCGGTGATTTTTGCGAAGCTTCGACCGGGCGCACATGGCGCGGTCTTCTCCAGCGAGCGGACGTCTCATCTTCTGGCTATAGCGCTCCAGCTCGCAGGGTTCGAGATTAGACATTGCTTGATGTGGATCTATGGGAGCGGGTTTCCAAAGTCGCTCTCTCTTCGGACTCTGGGCGAGGACTATGAGCGCTTTGGAACGGCTTTGAAACCTGCGTTCGAACCGATCTGGATTGTGCGCAAGCCCCTTCCAAAAGGCTCGACGATAGCAGCGACGGCGCAGGAGTGGGGGACAGCTTGTCTGGATATCGATGGCGCTCGAGTGGCGTCTGGTGGCGAGCATAAGCGAGGAGTGATTAAGAGCGCCTCGACGGGTCGAGCGGTCTCGTATCAAGCTGCGCTCAATGGTGGGATGTCTGGCGACGGGTTCGAGGCTACGGATCATGATGGCGGCCGCTGGCCAGCCAACGTAGTGTTCTCCCACTTGCCAGGGTGTGAGCTCGTTGGGTCAAAGAGGGTTAAGAGGAAGGGAGGGATTCCTAAGACAAAGATCAACCGTGGGATGTTCGGTTCCATACAACCTGGGGCAGTCTATGGAGACGAGGACGGAAAAGAAACCGTCCAGGACTGGCGCTGTGTCGAGGGTTGCGCTGTCAAGGCGCTGGGCGAGCAGAGCGGAGAGTCCGGAGACACGGCGCACAATCGAGGACTAGATGGTGCTGGTCTCACATACAATCTCTCCAGAAACGAGGACAGGAAACGAGGACACACAGACGAAGGGGCCTCGGCTGGCGGCTTCGGTGACGCTGGCGGCGCCTCTCGCTACTTCCACCAGTTCGAAGCTCCACCAGTCCCGTTCCGCTACTGCGCGAAGTGTTCGAGACGAGAACGAGAGGCCGGGTGCGAACACTTGCCACCATGGACACCAGGTCGCGCCACTGGAGGACGCGAGGAGGACTCCCCTGGGCTGGACAGTCCTCGAGCTGGGTCCGGTCGAAGCAGTGCGATTAGGAACCACCATCCAACGGTCAAACCCTCAAAGGGCTTGCTCGACTGGCTCGTAAAGCTGGTGTGTCCTCGAGTGCCAGGGTTCGAGCCTGTCGTGTTGGACCCGTTCTGCGGGTCGGGCTCGACCGGGCTGGGTTGCGTGCACGCTGGAGTCGACTTCGTGGGAATTGACCTAGACGAGCGGTACACAAAGATCGCGAAAGCACGTATTTACCACGCAGATCCAGCGCAAGCGGTAGCCTCTGGAGAAGCGCTCGAGGACGTGGACAAGGGCGAGCAGGGGAGACTTTTTTGATAGAGGTAATGGAGATGGGCAAAAATACAGGCAAAAAAACAAAGCTGTCTCGCAGGGTACAGGATCGAATTATCAAAGCTCTGTCTCGGGGATCTTCCCGAAAGATCGCTTATTGTTGCGCTGGGGTTGCGGAGTCCACTTTCTATTCATGGATGAAGAAAGGCGAGGATGGAGACGGAGAGAACCACGTCCTCTTCCGGAGAGCAGTCCTGAAAGCCGAGAACGAGCACTTCGAAAGGATGGCCCAGATCGTCACTGACGCAGCGGACGAAAGCTGGCACGCAGCTGCGTGGATGTTGGAGCGTCGCAACCGGGATGACTTCGGAAAATACGCTCCTCCACCGAAGGTCGACAAGCTGCTCCAGGTGGGCCTCGTACTCTTCGACAAAGACGAAGAGATCAAAGCTGGAGCGCTCCTTCAGATCTCGGAAGCACCGCTTCAGCTGGACGACGGAGACGCAGACGCAGACGCAGACGATGAATTTTGAGGGGACCACCAAAGCCAGGAGAGAATCATGGAACTTATCGCCATACTTGTTGACCTCGCCACACTTTTTATCGAGCTGGCCGCGCCGCTGCTCGTCGAGGAAGTGCCTTTGACAGCGATCGATCTGGGCGACACAGAGCCGATCTGGAGATAAGCGAACACCCTTGCAAGCGTCCTTGATGCCACTTGGAAGTCTTGCGAGGGCTGGCCAGAGGGAGCCCTTCAGGCGGGTTCTCTCTGGTCTTTCTTTTCCCCTTTTGTTCTTTGCGTTCCTCTTGCGGACGACAAATGAATCATAACAGACAACAAGGGGTTGCTCGTCCCGCTGTCGCGAAAGCCAGAGCGGAGACGAGCTCGTTAACGGAGCAGGGTCATGGAGAAATGCCGGTTGATGAATCGTCGGACCGATCTCTCGCGACACAAGACCAGAATCAAGGGCGAGGAGTATTTGCGGATCCATGGTCTGCTCGCTCTCGCGTCTGACCATGGTCTGGAGGAGATCCACACTGTTCCAATCAAACTCGACCCAGAACAGCAGCTCGCCATTTTCTCCGCTGTGGCGCGTGGTTCTCGAGGCTCCTATAGCGCGCATGCTGTCGCGGATCCCTCGTCGCTTTCGGGGCGCCTCCTCGCGAGCTGGGTCCAGGTCGCAGAGTCTCGAGCAGTAGCAAGGGCGCTCCGTCACTATTGCGGGATAGGGGCAACCGCTGGAGAGGACGAGCGTTTACCTGGAGGGGATTGAATGGAGGAGTTGCCTGTTAACCTGGGCGGGACTGTGTTCCGTCTCAAAAAAGACATCGCTCGCCGCGCACGGACAATTTTATCAGGGTACCAAGGATCTGGGGTCCAGCGGCTTTCTCCAGAAGAAGAAGACTTCGCACTAGATCTCCTCTTCTATCATCCTCGAGCAGCTTCGAAGCTCGCTGGTGGAGTGGAGGCCATCGTCCTGTCTCTGGCGAAACAGCGCACCTATACCCGGACCTTTGCCTGCTTCCATGTCTTGACGCCTTCGGGCGAGCTCGTCGACTTCTCCTGGTCCAAGTGCGTCTCTCCACCGTCGAAGCAGACGCAAGCAAAGAGAGCGCTTCGTCTTGCCGTTCAGAGTCAGATCCTCGACTTCAAAGCGCGGAACCAGGCGCCCAGCTGCGCCATCTCCGGAGAGCGCTTGCGAAGAGGACGGACCCACATAGACCACGTCCAGCGCTTCGAGTGTCTCGTTCAGGACTGGTGCAAGGTCGAAGGAGTGACGCTCGAAGATGTCGAGACCGTCGAGGCAGACGTGGGTCGCGTTCTGAAGAGTGAGCGGCTAAAGCAGTCCTTCCGGGACTACCACGCCCAACACGCACAGCTGCGCGCTACCACGGCGCAAGCGAACCTTCGACGAGCTCGTTCATGGGGCAAATTGCTAGAAACCTAAAAGGCTCTCACTTGGTGACTCGCACATTTTTAGTAAAATCTGGCCAAGTCCACCATTTAACCCCGTTATCACGGGCTCGAGGCTGTTAGAATTTGAGCAAAAAGCGCACAATCCCGATCGCGTCTCGAGTGCACCCAGCGCAGCGCAAGATCTTAGAAGACAAGAGCACCCGGTTTCGTGCGTTTGTGGGTGGTATTGGAAGCGGCAAGAGTTACTGTGGGTGTCTCGATTTGATCCAGACTCCAGCACGGCGCTCTCTCGTGATTGCGCCCACCTATCCGATGTTGAAGGACGGTATTCTCTCCTTGTTCTTGGAAATGTTCCGGCCTCTGGTCCGAAAGCACAACAAGGCGAATTTGACAACGCAACTCGTCGACGGCCGTCAGATCCTATGGCGCCCCGCGGACGTGGGCAACCTCGACAGATTGCGAGGTATCAACGCGGGTTACCTGCTCGCAGATGAAGGAGCTTCACTCTCTCGAAAAGCGTGGAACGTGGCGATCGGGAGGATCCGAAGAGCACCAGGTCGAGCGCTGGTCACCACCACACCGCGCGGCCGTGACAATTGGGTGCACGACGTCTTCGTCAAAGAGGCGTCTCCAGAGACTGCCCTTGTCCAGTGCTCGTCTCGAGACAACGTCTGGTTGCCCGATGGCTGGATCGACTCGGTGCGCGCACAATACACCAGCAGGTTTGCCGAGCAGGAGATCGAGGGTCTCTTTGTGTCCCTCGAGCAGACGGGACTCTTTGATCGGGATTGGTTCCATATCGCGACGAGCTCGACACCAGCGCAGAGTGCAAGGGTTCGGTTCTGGGACCTTGCCAGCACCGACTCGAAGCGGAGCGACTATTCCAGCTCTTGTCTGGTGTCGAGGGTCGGAGACCGTCTCTGGTTCGACGTTCGGCGCTATAAGCTCGCGTGGCTGCGCCCTGGCAAGGGCGGTCTGTCGCTCAAAGAGCGGATTATTCAGACTGCGCTCGAGGATGGTCCGGAAGTGCCGCTTGCGCTCGAGACCGTCGCAGGATTCAGGATTGCTTTCGAGGAGGTTCGCGACGATAAACGCCTGTTTGGTTACGATGTCCGGGCCATAAGCCCGTGCAAGACCAAAGTCTCGCGCGCGGTTCCCGTCGCTGCGAAAGCCGAGCAGGGGAAAGCGAGCCTTGTCCAGAACGAAGACACGGCCGATTTACTGCGAGAGCTGGACGACTTCCCGCAAAAGAACAAGAAGAATGATATGGTAGATGCGATGAGTGGAGCGCTCTCCGTCCTCGACAATCGAGGACAAGGGTTGCAGACCGACAATTTAAAGCGACCGGCGCCGGACTTCGAGCGATTTCGAGGAGGACACCAGTGGTAAATATTAACGCCGATCCATTCCAGCTCTCGCCAGAGGAGATCCAGCTCTCCGAAGATGTCGTGAATCAGATCGTTTGCTATGAATCCGATACTGAAGAGGATCCGGATCTCAAAGGATACACCAGACAAGTTGGGTCGACCGGTATGCCCTTCAGTTATGGTCGAACCCATCTCCAGAGCAACCGAGCCTTGACCCCCATTAAAGCGAGGGGACTGGGCGCCGACGTCGGAGAAATGTGGCGGCTTGCACAATCCATGGGAATTGTTCAGCAATCCCTATACGATCCGATCGCGTCGATTTGCGCTGCTCCATGGAGAATCGAAGCCCCTCCTCTGTCTCCGATTTTTCGGACTCCAGAGGCAGAGGCAATCCGCCAAAAGCACTTGAGATATTGTCAATGGATCTGGGCGGACTGGACCAGCCGAGGACGAGAAGACCGCGGTTTGGTGGGATACCTTGGAGATGTGCTGCGCTTCGCTCTCACTTGTGGATTTTATTTGGGTGAGCTCACAGGCTACTTCCGGAGCGTTACGCTCGACGATGGCGCGACGTATCAAGCGGTGCTTCTGCCCAACCCTCCTCGCCTTCGAGCGCCCTGGTCTGTTGACCAATGGATCTGGCAGGGTCCCGACCCACTAACCGGCATGATCGGAATCAAACAAAGAGCGCTCCAGCAAATCGACAGCAAGGGTCAAACCGGCGGTTATCCCTTCGTACCCTGGCGCAAGCTCGTCCACGTCCCGTTCTTCCCGATCTCTGGCAATCCAGACGGGACGAGCCTTCTCCGGTCGAGCTGGGCGCCCTTGAAAATGCTTCAAAAATTTCTCCAGATCTCCGCGCTGTCCGCAGAAGTGAACGGAGTTGGGTTTATCTCTGTCCACCAAGACCCGCAAAATCCATTCACTGAAGCCGACCAACAACGAATCATAACCCAGCTGAAAAACTACCAGGGTTCACAAGTGCCCTTTTGCGTCCTTCCTCCCGGACTTAACCACAAGATCGTGTGGACGACGCCCTCCTCCACCGTCGCAAACTTCAGCTCTCAGATCGCGGACTGCGAGCGGCAGGTTTCTTGGGGGATCAATACTTCGCACAAACTCGTCGCTGTACAGGGGCACGGGAGCTTCGCAGCTCGCAAGCAAGCGGGAGAGGAAGGGAAAGCGGGTTGGGGATACCTGGCGCGGACTGTAGCGGCTTACGCTGTCGAAGTAGTCTTTCGTCGCTTTCTCGAACTCAACTTTCCCCAGGACTGCGCTCGAGGGTTGATCTTTATTCCAGCTGTTACCGATCTGGCGGTTGAGACTCGCGACCATCAATCCTTCTCCTCGACGCTTGCCACCTTGGCAGGCGCAGGACTGATCAGTCCCAGCGGCGAACTCGAAAACGCGCTGAAGCGAGCTCTAAAGCTCCCGGTGGAAGAGAGCGTCTCAGACTAGGGTCGACCCTGCCCTAGGGACGAGTCTTGACACGGTGCGTTATTTTCCCCATGTTTATAGCGCAACGCGTTAAATGAACGGGGTTCGCAAGTGCCAGGGAAAGTAAACGAAAGGATCTGGAGACAAGCTCGCAGGATCGCCAAAGACAGAGGCGAGCCGGAAAACTTCGCGCTGATTCAATCGCTCTATCAGAGACTGCTCAAGGGGAACAAATGACTGTGATCCCCTATCGTGCCCCAGCTTCGTTCCTTTCTTTTCCGCGGGTTCTCCTCCTCGAGTCGAGCTCGTCGCTCCCTCCAAAGCCCGTCGACGAGCAAGGGCGCCATGTGGCCTGGGTGCTGGTGACGGCCGAGCCAGGGATCTGGTATGGCGATCGCTTTATCTCGGTTGACCGAGACTGGATCGATCGTCAGGTCGATCTGAACGAGAAGCTGCGCACCGTCGCCCCACGTGGAGGCTACAGGGCGCCCTTGTTGTCAGAACACCAGCGCACGGGCGAGAGGATCGGAGATGTCCTCGAGCTCACAAGAGCGACCGTCGACGGAGCAGAGGCTCTCGTCGCTGCTGTTGCCTTCTCCGCTCCAGACGCTGCGTCCAAGATCGAGCGCCAGGAGATCAAATATTTCTCCCCCGGATTTGGGTCTGTTCAGGACTCCGGAACAGGGGAAGAATACACAATGATTTTGAACGAAATTTCCCAAGTAAGCTCGCCGCACCAAAAGGGGTTTGGGGCTTCACACGTCCTCGCAAAGGAGATCGATACCATGGGCGCCCAGTTGAAACTCGAAGAGGTTATTGACGAGAAGATCGAAGAGAAAAAGGACATCAAAATCAAGCGCGACGACGACGACATCTGGGGCAAGCTCGACGAGCTCACGGCGCGACTCGACGCTCTCGAGGCCTACAACAAGAGAATGGTGGAAGCAGAGGAGGCCATCGTCGACGAAGGCGAGACCGTCGAAGCTTCCGAAGTCGGAGTGTTGATCGCGAAAGTCGAAGGACTCGAGCTCGAAAGAGACCTTGCCCAATACAAGGGTTTTGTTGCGGGCAACCCGACGATCACTCTCTCGGAAGACGTCAAGGCTCTGCTCTTCGGCGCCTGGCGCCAGGACAAGATCAAAGTGAGTGAGATCCTCAAGGCCCAAATGGGTCCGGCTCCGGCCGCACAGCTGAGCGAATACACCAGCACCGTTGGGTCGAGCCAGCACCAGCCCATGTCCACCGACCCCGAAGCGGTCTACCGTTCGACCCTTGCCAAGACCCAGAGCGCGACAGACGCTCTCGCAGCTTACAAGCGAGCCAAAAACCTCAAGTAAGGAGAGAAGACAAATGGCGGAAAATATTAGCATTTCTGCGATCGCAGGGTCTGGCGGGGTTACCGAGTACACCCTGGTGAAGATGTCGGGCGGCAAAGTCGTTGCCGTCGCTGCAGACGGGACAGACGTGGACGTTGTGGGGATCGCCCAGAACACCGCAGCTGCAGACGAGGCGCTCACTGTGGTGTTGAGCGGACGGACCCTGGCGAAAGCTGGAGCTGTGATCACTGCTGGCGCAACTGATTTGATCGGTACCACTGGAGGCAAGGTCACTGCCACTCACCCCGGCGGTGGGGAAGTCTGCGCCATCGTTGGCGCTTTCGTTCCTCGTTCGAGCGGAGAAGGCGCCGCCCAGAATTGTGCCAGCGGAGACTTGATCGAAATCCAACTCTATCCGAACAAGCAGACTACCAGAGCAAGCTAAGGAGAGCGCCCAATGGCCCTGAATCCAACTACACAATTCGACGTTGACGTCGTTGCCGACGCATGGATCCAAGAAAACTGGGAGCGCTTTGGGGTCTCCAAGCTTCCCCAATGCAAAGCGTTTGACGAAGCAGACGGTTACAGCGGCGTCAACACCTATCAACTGGCACCGCTCAATGAGGCGTTGCTCTCTGGCTCTGCTGGGCTGCTCGATTGGACTTATGGCGAGACACCTCCCCAACCGCGCAAGCGCAGCTCGTCCACCGTGAGCTTCACCAGCGTTTCGAAGTCCACCAGGAGCAAAAGCCGAGCGCTGAAGTCCGGAGTTGATCCGGCAGACAATGGGCGCTGGCGTCGCCTCGAAAAGCAGGACGTTCCGACGGTCCTGTCCTGGTGCTATCAGGGGATGGACGCGAGCCTCGCAGCGCTGTGTGTCAACAGTGCGATCTTCACCCAGATCGACTTTACGGCTACGAGCGGTAAAGGTCTCAACTCGCCAGATGACTATGGTGAGCAGACTCCGCTCCTGGACATCGCGAACCAACTCGAGCTGATTCGACCCTTTCGCTCTGTCGCTGGTGTCGAGCTCGTCGCGATCATGAGCGGGAAAGTCGCAGCTACCCTCGCCAGACATCCCGCGATTTCTGGAGGGGGCGCCGGTTCTGGTGGTGCTGCGATGGTCGGCCGGACGGCTTTCGAGTCGACCTTTGCGGGTGTGCTGGGCCTGGACAATGTTTACGTGATCGACAGCATGATCAACAGTGAAGCGCTGGGTCAAACTGCCGCGAACGTCGCGATCTACAATCAAGCCAATTCGAGCGCGGTGCTCTGGTTTGGTCTTTTGGACCGGCGCGGACCCTTCGATCTGACCGATGGGAGCGGAGACGCTCCGGACGGTGCGATCGTGCTGGGCGCGGCTCGTATGCCGACCGCGATTCCCCATTATGACGTGGCAGCGGAAGCCGAGTATATTTGGGGGCGGACGTCCTACGGAGTCTACTCGCCGCGCGGCGCCGCTGGTGGACCGGCTACGGACCTTGGCTTCTTCATGAGGCCCGTCACTGATGGCGCCAACGGTGGAATTTTCGCCAGTTGATTGAAGGAGTCTTGAACCAGGAGAGGTTAGAAATTGGCAACTGCTGTTCAAGATTTTGGCGTCAACGTCGAGCGAGTATTGACAGAGATCCCCTCTGCGCTGATTACCAGTGATGGCGCGGAGGGATCTCTACTCGACAACACCAGAGCCGAGACCTTGATTCAAGCGAGCGCAAGCCAAGTCTGCGCCATTTTGGAGTCGAGCTTCGGGTCTGGATCTGCGCTCGAGATAGCAGATCGCGGGGCTTCCGATCTGCAGTATCTGAATTGTCAGCGGTACGTCGCCTTAAATGCCGTTCCCAGCTTCCTTCGAGCGCTCCAGCACCCACCGGCCATCTCCGCCCAGATCGCGGGCTTCGTCGCGTTCGTCCAGACGCAGCTTGATTTTCTTGTGTCGCACCCAGCTGAAGCCATCGGACGAGTGGAGGACGCCACCAGGATCGATGCTTTCGTCTCTTCTGTGGAGCAGCTGGGCTTGTCCGAGACAACCCAAAAGCAGCGAGCTCGAAGAGAGTTTGACGGGCGAAGCGCTCTCCTCGGAGTCGACGAACACGGATATCAGTGGTGAGGGGGCGACGATGGCGACACAGATCGAAGGGATGGAAAGACTCCGCCAATGGTCGAGCGCTCTTCCGACATCTGCAGATGGCTTGCGTCCTGCTTTGACCACTGCTCTCCAGCTCGAGATCCAGCGACAACAAGAGCAGATCCCGGTCAAGACTGGGCGCCTTAAACAGTCTCTGGTCAACCCGTTTGATCCCTACCACGAGATCTTCGATCTGCCTTCTGGTGTTGGGATTTGGTCTCGTCTTCCCTATGCCGACAAGCACCGCGACAAGATCCCCAGACCCGATCCTCAAAACCTGGCGAAGTGGCTCCTCGAGGACATCGAGAGGGGGCTTTCTTGACCAGCATTGACACAGGGACATACACAGTTCAGAAGTCCATTAAATCGGTGTTGAGGACCTATCTCGACACTACGCTCGCAGCTTTGTCCACTGCAGGTGTTGCGGACTATCTACCACCAGATCTCCAAGTTAATGGAGCGAACGTCTATCTCTCAGACGAGCGCAACCCACCCCAGGCGAAGAGTTGGATTCTTGGCAAGCTCACAAGAGCAGAGGAATTTCTCGCTTTGACAGCTGGGACAAGTAACTCTCGATTCGAACTCCAACTCACGTGCGGAGTTCGGCAATTTCGCAAGAACGCAGCGACGAGTGACCCAGCGCCCTTTGTGTCGGATGCGGGGTGGCAAGTCTCCGGACTGCTGGCGCAAGCTTGCGCGTATACTCTCCGGCGTTATCTGGCGAAGGAATCAGGGATTTATAATCTCGCCTTTAAAGGGTCGGAGACCGTCGCGCCCGACCCACAAACACCCAATGTTTATCAAGTCCGATCCAAGTTCTGGATTTACTCCCGAACAAAGGATCCATTCCTGGAGTAAGGATTTATAATGGCCAAAGAGAACAATCTAATCGTAGCTCCACAGCTTGGATTCGTCCTGGGGAAAATCGAGAGCACGTCCGGAACAGCGGAGTCTCTGGCCATTGGAGACGCCCTTTTTGCGTCAGAAGTGTCTTGGAGTTTTGATCGCGAAAATCTGGCGAGGACTCCGCTCTCTCCGGAGCGCCCGGGTGTGATGTCCGCACCAGGCGCAGCGATCGTGTCCTATTCGGTCTCGTCGGAGTTTTCGGCGCCCACAATCTCGGACAGCGGAGACGTTCCACACAACGACGTCTTGCTCCGCGCTGGTGGGTTTCAGTCCACGTTCGACGATACCGCAGACGCGTTTGTCTACGTCTTGACCTCGAGCAATCACAAGAGCGCAAGCTTTGAGATTTACGAATTCGAAGCGGTGGGCACGAAGGCGAACAAAACTGCTCTTCGAGGCGCACGGCATGGGTGGTCTATTGACTGCACTGCTGGAGAAATTGCGCTCTTGTCGTGCACTGGTTTAGGGCTTGGAGCTTCGACCCTGGCCAATACCTACGTTACCTCCACCCCGGCCAGCAAGACCGCAGTCTTCTACATCGACAAACCCTTTGTTTGTGATGGTGGGCATGTCGAGATCGTCGACCTCTCCGACAATTCGATCTATGGTGGAGGGTCCGTTGGGTCTCCGAGTGACAACTATCTTGTGCTGGGTCTCACCCTGGACAGCGGCTGGACAGCAGACGCCCAGCGAGGACTCTCCGCAGATGGCGCAAGTGGCCGAGTGCGCTTGACGAGCGGTGGACCAGTCACAGGTACTCTCCAATTTGAAACCGTCCAGCTGGCTTCCACAGATGGCGCCTTCGACCCTTACGCTCTGCGGGACAACTCGACTCCGCTCGAGGTTCGGGTGAAATTTACCCACAACACCAGCGACCACTTGTGCTTCAATTTCTATTGTCAAATCGTGGGAGTGGATCGGAGCGACGACGCAGGGCGATCCACGTGGACGTGCGCCGTCGAGCTGCGCTATCCAGAGGCTCTGGGCGGAGACCCGGCGGTGGGACAAAGCCCAGAGCAAAAATTCGACTATGCGGCCAGTCAGGGACTGTTCGTCGACGTCACTCCGGACGATGTTGGTGTCCTCGCCATCACCTATTACAGTGGGTAAACAGTGGATTATTTCGCGTTCCAGCCCGACGAAGTCTACCTCTCCCTCGATTCTCGAGCTGTGGAGGACTTGCGCAAGTCGAAGCCGTTTAAAATCGAAAGCCCGGACCATCCTCGAGTTGTGTTGACGCCCCGCCCTACCCTGGGAATGGTGGAGATAATCCAACAGCTAAGCGAGGAGGGAGACGGCACCCACCGGACTTTAATCATGCTGTCGATCTGCGTCTGTAGGCTCGCAGGGGACTGGTCTCTGGTCCTGAATTCGTGGACGGCCGATCCTCCCCACTGGCCAGATCTGGGCGAGGATGGCGCTCTAGAGTCGAGAAAGGCAATCATGCGTCGACTTGTCGATCGGGACATCGAGAGGATCGCGGAGAAGATCCAGCAGCTGACCCAGCTCGAGGAGGAGGACAAAAAAAAGTGACGCTTGCGGTCAAATTGGTGGACACGGGACGAGGAGCGCATCTTGTGAGGTTGGGCGTTCCACCTTGGATCGTCCGACTCTTTGCGCTCTACCAGGATGTGCGTCTGGAGTCCGGCGCGCTGCTTCCATGGTCACCAGGGACCAGGACGATCCTCGAGCAGCCAGCGCGGGAAGTCCAAGTGCTTCGATTGATCCGATCCGAAAGAGAAAAGAGAAGAAAAGAAAAAAGAAAAAGAGAAGAACTAAAGCGCGGGTTTGGGAGGGGTCGAAGTGGCTGACACACCCCTAATTATCTCCGCTGAAGTCCTCGGACTCGACTCCTTTAAATCCCTCGACAAGACGATCGAAGCGATCGACTCGAGCGCGACAGAGCTTAACTCGACCTTTGGCAAAACGGACAAGGCGCTAGCGTCGAGCTCGAAAGCAGCAGCCAACACCCAACGATCCATGCGCTCCCTGGAGCGTGGCGCAAGCTCGCTGCGCGATAAGATGGACAGAGCGACCACCAGCTTTAGGGATATGGGCGAGCTCGGTGGACCATTGGCAGATAAGCTCGATCAGATCGGGGTTGTGATGTCCGGCCCACTGGGCGCAGCGATCGCGGGTTTGGTCGTGGGGATTGGTGCAGCCAAGCTCGCCTTTATCGGATTGTCGAAAGCGGTGGAATTCACAACTGAAGCCGTAAAAAAATTCATCGAGTCCGACAAAGAAGCGCAGCTCGAAGCAAAGAAGCTAACCCAGTCTTTTGACCGTCTTACAATCGCGTTTGGGTCTGCCGTTGTCGGTGGAGACAACGTCAACGATGTCCTTCGAAAGATGGCGCTCGAGATGGACAAAACCACCGAGGAGATCGAGGAGAACGCGCAGAATATCAACGACGTGTTCTCGTTCCTCGTGAAGGCTCTAAGCCAGACCGCAGAGAAGGTCGTCAACTTTTTCTCTATGCCGGTGATCGGGTTTGTCTTTTTGCTCGAGTCGATCGGGAATTTGATGAAACTGATTCTCAGAGAGGTCGCCTTCACCCTTCGATTTTTGGCAGAGTCGAGCGCCAAACTCGCCGATATGCTGGGGCTCGACGTCAAAGCTGTGGAAGGTCTAGTGGATGCGTTGAAGGATCTCGAGGACGGATTTGACGCTCGGATCAATCTGGACTGGGCGGAGTCCGCCGAAAGCGTACGATCCAAGTTCCAATCGATTATGGAGTTCTCTCGCGACCTGGTGGATACCACGGGCAAACCTCAAAAATTCCAGATCGGCTTAAGCTTGGACAGGGCGCAGATCGAGCGCGGGTTGGGCTGGGTACAAGACAAGGCAGAGGAGACGGGCAGACAGGTTCAAGACTGGCTCTCGTTCCCAGCGCCAAAGCGAGGACGGGCGCCAGGTCGAACGACCAAAGCAGAGCCAACCCTGCGAGAGGTTGGAGTCAGCGCAGCGGACGAGATCTGGCCAGGGTGGCGAAGTCTCCCCACTGGTCTCGAGGAGGCGCAAGTCGAAGCGCTCCCAGCGCTCGAAACAACGACAAGAGCAGTCCGGACCCAAAGCGAAGCTGTCGACGATCTTGGATCCAATTGGGACAAGTTGATCGACATCTCGAAAGACTTCGCAGCTGCGCTGTTGTCCGTTTCTGCCTCCATGGTCGGTGGGTTTGCGGCTGGTGTTGGCACGCTGTCTGAACTCGGAGACGCCATCCTCGATACCTTCGCAGATCTCGCCTCCAACATTGGAGACTTCTTCCTGAAATGGGGCATGCTCGAAGTCTTGGTCAACCCTGCGCTGGGTGCGGCAATGATCGCAGGGGCGATCGGCTTAAAAGCGTTCGGTGGATTCCTCGCTGGTAAAGGGTCGGGAAACAGAGGAAGTGGG
>PAQH01000115.1 GCA_002709225.1 Planctomycetaceae bacterium | reverse complement strand
TTTTCCTCAGCCGGTTTTTCCTCAGCCGGTTTTTCCTCAGCCGGTTTTTCCTCAGCCGGTTTTTCCTCAGCGGGTGCCGCAGCCTTCGCTTTTTCTGCAGATGCGGCGGCCGCAGCGGCAATTCCCGGTGCCTCTCCCGCCGCGTCGAGCATCGCCTCGCCTGTGCCGCCATTGGGCGCAGCGGCCGGTGGCAGACCACCACCGGATTCGGTTTCGGAACCGCACCCTGCCAGCCAGACCGTACTCAACAACGCCACCACCCCAAATACCGATAATTTCATCGAACCGCCCTCTCGATGCAAAAAACAGGTCAAACCAATAGCGAACGCGTCGGCCGCCCCCACCCTACTGGTTCTTTCGCCCAGAATTATGACCAATCACCGGAATCTGGCAAATCGGGCAGGTGAAACAGAGCCATGCAGCATCGAAAACAGGCCTCTGGTGTGGCTGATTCACTTGCCCAAGGCTACCCGCAGCGGGTTACACGCGTCAGGGAATTTCAGACCTCCTGTTACGACCGATCTTGAGCATTGGAAACGCAGTTGGTCTAATAGTCTGAAGAAACCGGCCTCACGGTGGGATGAACTGCCCACATCTGATGTTGCTCTTTGGAGACGTCCATGCTCGAACGTCGCGCACTACTACAGATTGGTGGCTCTAGTTTCCTCGGACTGGGCTTGTCCAACCTCCTCACGCGTCAGGCGCAAGCTAGTGACGCACCACGACATCGGGCAAAATCGGTGGTCCTCGTCTTCTTGACAGGGGGAGGGCCGCACATCGACATGTTCGATCCCAAGCCCGAATCTCCTGAAATCAAAGGGGATTATGAGCCCATCGGCACATCAATCGCGGGCATCCGATTCACCGACCGCATGCCGCAAATGGCGCAGCGCGTCGGCAAACTGGCTGTGCTGCGTTCACTTTCCCACGGTGACAACCGACATCTGTCCGGATCCCACAACACCTTGACCGGCGCCGTGCAACCTTTTCGTGGCTCTTCGAATCAGGACAAATCGTTAAATCGTGCCGATTGGCCATCGTACGGGTCTGCCCTGGCCTACCTGGCACCGCGCAGTGATGGGCTTCCCAGTCAGGTCACCCTGCCAAATCCGCTCATTGAAGGGGCCCTGGTATGGCCTGGCCAACACGCCGGCTTCCTGGGACCACAGCACGATCCGTTCGTGCTCAAATACACACCCAACAACGACGGCTACCAGGGCAACCCCGTCTTCAAACCGATCAAGGCGGTGTCACTGATCGGCGACCTCGACGCACAGCGTCTGGAGCAGCAACGCTCCCTACTGACTCGAATCAAACAAGGACAGGCTGCGCTGAATGCCTCACCGTCGGGCAAACGTTACGCGACCCAACAAGAACGAGCCTACTCGATGCTGACTTCATCGCGGCTCACACGGGCTTTGGACATCACGCGTGAAACAGACACGATGCGAGACCGCTACGGTCGACATTACTACGGCCAGACTCTGCTGTTGGCAAGGCGGCTTGTCGAGTTGGAAATGCCCGTCATTCAATGCAACATGGGACGCGTGCAAACCTGGGACACCCACGTCGATCACTTTGGTCGCCTGAAAAACATGCTCCCGTACCTCGACACCGGTGTCAGCGCACTGCTGGACGACCTTGATGAGCGGGGCCTACTTGACCAGACACTGGTGGTTTGCGTCGGCGAATTCGGCCGCACCCCCTCCATCTCTCCCTTGGCGGGTCAGACCAAACCTGGACGACACCACTGGGCCCACGGGTATACCGCAATTGTCGCCGGTGCGGGGGTTCGTGGAGGCCAGGTGATCGGCAAGACCGATCGCAAGGGCGCCTACCCCGTGACCACTCCGTACCATCCCAACGACCTGGGAGCCACCATCTACAACGCGTTGGAGATCGATCTGGCCACCAACATTCCCGATCGTCTAGACCGGCCGCGCCCACTCAACGACGGCGAGGTGATCGAGCCGCTCTACACCGGCGCCCCGACTTGACGCCGTCCATATCGCTGGCCAGCACACTCTTGCCCATCGGCTGTCGTGCGCCATCACTCCCGTCTGTTCTACAGCGACTCCGGTAGATCGTTCCAATCGTCTAAGCGCGTTTCGCAAAACTCCCGGTGCAACGCGGCGATCTCTGTCGCCCTACAAGCACCATCATGGACGACCAACCGCATCCCGTATTCGGCGTACTTCCCGGCAGTCAACACGCAGGACTCACGCCGTAACGGGTTAAGATCAAACGTCCCCCAGGGATGTACGCCCCAGGTAAAGGCGCCGGCAGGCGGATGAGGAAAACAGGCCATTCCCGCCTGGTGATCGCGCGTGATCTGTCCAGCAACGTGAATCCAATCGCTGTCTGTCCCATCAATGGCAGCCACCTCACTGCGCCCCTGAGCGTCGACAAGCGTGGCGTTGCCGTCCGGCCGCAAAGGTTCCACCAGCCGGATCCCGAAATACGCATGCCGGGTGGGCCCGATCTGCAAATCGCAGGCGCCTGATCGGAGGCGTGACCTTACATCAATCACGTGTGCCAGGTCGCCAGCCTGTATATCAATTGCCCGGCTTTCGCGCGCGATGGCGCGCCCCTTTGCTGCCCCCCACTCAGCGGGCCCCCGCCACTCGATATCTTGAACCACACGCAAATGACGCTCGGCCAATGCAACCCAGTCCATCGCGCGCACGATCATCCGCCCTGGCGCGCGTCCCTGAAACACCTCCTGAACGTAAAAATTGTAGTTCGCGACTTCGAATTGCCCCCCCGCGTAAGGCAGTAAACAGTCCACATGATCGGCACCGATCCAGACCGATTGGTGGTGAGGGTGGTCGATGGGTGACTCTTCCGTCAGTGGTAATCCCGCTGGGGTGCAAACCGGAAAAAGATACGCGCGAAATGCATTCGCACTCAGCCCCAGTATGGTCCGCCCCCGCCAACGTACGTAATCTCGGCGCGATTTGCAGAAAGCCCCGCTGGGCAAATCAATCTGTTCTGATTCAACACGAAAGTCAGTCATACCGCGTATCATAAATCATTCGTGGGCCATCCTCACAGCCGATCAGCCTGTAATCGAGGGAACCAACGCACCGCGATGCACACCGCGACGACCACTGAGATGACCACTGGCGAGATCGCAGATTGTTTCAATAATGGGTAGAGGGCCGTTTTTCGTGGTGAACGCTGGCCGCGCCGCCGGCCGACCGTGGTCAGTCATCATTTTTCGCTTGTCACCAGGGTACTGTTTCGGTTCTCCGCTGCGGTTCGCCGCTGTGCGGACCTCACGAACGCATACAGAAGTTTTTCTCAGAAGGCATCACTTTATGGACTCAGGCGTCAAAATCGCGATTGTCACCGGGGCCGGTTCGGGGGTAGGACGTCATTCCGCGTTGGCACTTCTCGACCTCAACTTTCACGTCGTGCTCGCCGGCCGTCGGCCCGATGCCCTCGCAGAAACGGTCGCATTGGCAGGTGAACGCGGGGACCGCATGCAGGCGGTTACCACCGACGTCTGCGACCCAGAATCCGTCAAGTCCCTCTTTCGAGCAGCCGCGACCATCGCTGGACGCATTGACCTGCTCTTTAACAATGCCGGCATTGGCGCTCCCGTCGGCCCGTTGGAAGAGTTGTCACTCAGCGACTGGCAACGTGTCCTTGATGTCAACCTGACAGGCGCATTTCTCTGCACACAAGAGGCCATGAGGCTGATGAAGGCCCAAGATCCACAGGGAGGACGAATCATCAACAACGGTTCCGTATCCGCCCAGGTACCCAGACCTCAGGCCGTCGCTTACACGGCCAGTAAATGCGGTCTCACTGGCCTCACGGAAACCACCTCGCTAGAAGGCCGGGGCCACAATATTGCTTGTGGCCAAATTGACATCGGCAACGCGGATACCGCGATGGGAGGTCGGGTCGCCTCGGGCATGCTCCAAGCAAACGGATCGACCTGCCCGGAACCGACGATGCATGTGGAGAACGTCGCTCGCGCGGTCGCTTACATGGCCAGCCTACCGCTGGATGCAAATGTCCTCTCGTTGACGGTCATGGCCACCGGAATGCCGCTGGTCGGACGGGGATGATATCACTCCTTCATGGCTGAACGAACTTCGACACACCGGGCTTCACTGCGGTGTGTCAACCACTCGGAGCTGACTGGCCCCTGTACGTGGCTTTCTCCCCCAGCAACATCCTTCGCGCATTAGAGCGGACTCTCACAAACTCTGGCCAACATGCCCACACCGACGCGCATCACCCCCGTTCGCGACACCCACAGCCTGGAAATCACCTGGCCCAACGAGAAGGTCGAGCTACCTTTCCGTCTTATCCGCGAGCAATGCCCGTGCGCACAGTGCGTACACGAAATCACGGGAGAGCGGCTGCTTGATCCCGCGACACTGCCCGCCGACATCCACGTCGTCGACATGCGACTTGTGGGGAATTACGCCCTCAAGATCTTTTGGTCCGATGGCCACGACACCGGCCTCTTCACCTGGGATGCGCTGGCAAAGCTGAGTTTCACCGACACCGACTGAACGTAGCCCATCGACGTGCCTCGTCCTGGCTCCCGGCTGTGCGCCGGATTCGCTCCTGCCCAGGCGTTGCAAGGCCCCTCACCGCTGCGATATAAACGCGGATCGCCGCATCCACGTGTCGCCTTGCCGTGACCATGCCGCTTGAAGGCATCCGAACCCCGCGCCATGCAGATCCGAATCATGCAGACTCGAACCATGCAATCCTCCATCATTCCCGCTGCCACTCGCGTCGCTGTAATCCTGCTCCTGGCCAATCTGCTGGCAGCTGAACGAACCACACCCCAACTGCGGGGCGCTGACCCGGTACCCCACGCCCGACCGGCATGGACCACCTCGCGTATCACTGGAACACCGTCTCCCCCCGCCCCATATCGAGTGGAACTTGCCTTCGCGGGAGTCCGCTTCAAAACACCAACCAGCATTACGGAGATTCCCGCCACTGGTGGATTCCTGATTACTGAACTCGAGGGTTGCATTTACACCTTCGCCAATAACGAAGACGTCACAGAGCGCAACCTGGTCGCTGACTTACGACAATCGGTACCACAGGAACTCCAGGAAAATCCCCTCTCCATTTACGGGGCTACAGTACATCCGCAATTTACGCGAAACGGGTTCTTCTATGTCTGCTACACGCATCCCGCAGGTGATGGACAGAGCCGTGTGTCTCGATTTCAAATGACGCGCCAAGAGCCCTACCGGCTCGTGGCAGATAGCGAGCAGATCCTTATTACCTGGCCGGCCGGTGGTCACAATGGTGGCTGCCTAAGGTTTGGAACCGACGGACATTTGTACATCTCAACCGGAGATGGCTGGGGGCCGAACCCTCCTGATTTCAAAAAGACCGCACAGGACGTCACCAACTTGATGGGAGCAATTCTGAGAATCGACGTGGACCACCCGGCCGCAGGCAAGCCGTATGCGATCCCGGCTGACAACCCATTTCTCGAACTGCCTTCCGCCCGGCCAGAGATCTGGTCCTATGGCCTGCGTAATCCGTGGAAGTTCGGAATTGACCGTGTGACCGGCAACATTTTCGTCGCCGATAACGGCTGGGAAACGTGGGAGTCCATACACCAGGTTGTCCGTGGCGGAAACTGCGGCTGGCCTATCCGAGAAGGGCGAGCCGCGCTGCGCAGTGATGTGCAACAAGGACCAACTCCGATCCGCCCGCCCATTAAAGACCACCCCCATACCGAAGCAAACTCCGTAATTGGCGGACCGGTCTACCGCGGTAAAACCTTACCCGATCTGGCGGGATGTTTCGTGTACGGTGATTACATCACCGGCACCATCTGGGCCTTGCGCACCAATGAGGAGGGGGCACTCGAGCACCGCACTCTGGTGGATACCGACCTGCGCATCGTCTCATTTATGGAGGCTAGCTCCGGTGATCTATACGTACTCGATTACGACCTGACCGGACAGATTTATCGCTTGCTTCCCTCAGACACTCCCGATACCTCAGCCAACTTCCCTCGGCGTTTGAGCGAAACCGGTCTGTTCAAGTCACTAAAACCTTTACAACCCGCCGCCGGCGTCATTCCCTACACTGTGACTGCAGGCCGCTGGCTAGACGGGGCCCAGGCATCGCGTTGGGTCGCCATCCCCAACCGCAATCGCATCCGTCTCTCTGGCGACCTCAAGACCCAGTCCACCTATCCGGACAATACGGTTCTGGTCAAACACCTGAACTGGCCGGCGGCAGCAGGACAGCCCGCGCGTCCCCTAGAAACACAATTGTTACATCGGTTCGGCGGCACTTGGAATCCTTACAGTTATCGCTGGACCGCAGACGGCCAGGATGCCCTCCTGGTACCATCCGAAGGCTCCACCGAGACCCTCTCTTTAGCGGCCCGCGCACCGGCCAGTGGTCTACAAGAACGCAGTTGGCACATTGGCGCGGAAAACGAATGTCGTATGTGCCACAACGCCGGCTCCCACTATGTGCTCGGTTTTGTCCCGCATCAACTTAACCTGGACGGCACTTCCACCGATCCCAATGCCGGAACTCAGCTCGCTCGGCTCGCCACCCAGGGCGTCATTGAGCGGGGAGCGCCGATCCCAGCTCAGCACCCGTTGCGGCTGGTTGATCCGCACGACGGGTCCCAGCCCCTCGAAGACCGCGCGCGGTCTTACCTGCACGCCAACTGCAGCAGTTGCCACCATCCGGGTGGAAACGCCATTGTCTCCTTTTATCTGCGTCGTGATCTGGCACTCGACCAACTCAACGCGTTTAAGGGGACCGGAATCGGCACCTTTGGAATCGACGATGCCAAACTACTGGTTCCGGGAGATCCGTATCGCTCCCTGATTCTCTACCGCATGAGCAAGTTAGGCTACGCACGCATGCCTTACATCGGTTCACGCGCTGTCGACTCTCGCGGCGTCGCCCTGGTGGCCCAGTGGATCACATCGTTAGCGCCAGGACAGGCCCTGGCCGGCCCCGCCAAAGCGGGCAGCCCGGAACATCAAGCCTTAGCGGCGCTTGACCCACAAGGAAATGCCAGTGCCCCCCGGCGCCAGCAGGCAATCAACACGCTCCTCACCAGCACCCCTGGCGCGTTGTCATTGATCACCCGACTTCATGGTGCCCAGCTGACCCCAGCCGATCGGCGTCAGGCCGTCCGCCTCGGAAGTCAAGCCACCCGCGGTGACATCGCCGGTTTGTTTGAAGAATTTATTCCCGAGTCGCAACGGCTCGCTCGGCTCGGCCAGAAGATCGATCCAACGACAATCCTCGCACTCAAAGGCGACGCGGCGCGAGGCCGTCTGATTTATTTCAGCGACAACGCGCGCTGCCGGCACTGCCACCACGTCAACAAACCCGGAGAATCCCTGGGACCAACATTGCGTGAGATCAACCGCAAGTATCCGCGCCGGGGTGAATTCCTGCAGCAAGTCCTGCAACCTTCCTTGAAAATCGAAGACAAATTCCGTGCCCGCGTGGTGGTCACCACCGAAGGTAGACTCCACACCGGATTACTCGAACATGAAAGCCCGCGAGAGGTCGTACTCCGCACCGCCGAGAAAAGGAAACTCACGCTCGCGCGAGATGACATTGACGAACTGCAAACCAGTCCCCGCTCACTGATGCCTGAATTCCTGCTCAGCGATCTAACCGCCCAACAAGCCGCCGACCTCCTGGCGTATCTGCAGTCTCTCGGCGCTGCCCCACCTCCCTCCGACTCCAAACCTTAGAGCCGCGCCAACGCGCGGCGACGCTTCACGCAGCGTCTCAGATAAACCGTGATCAAGGAAGCAACACCGTGGACCCCGTTGTCTGCCGACCTTCCAGATCCCGATGCGCCTGCTCCGCTTCCGACAATGCGTAGGTCTGCTGTACTTCCACGTTGACGGCGCCGGAGGCTACCACTTCGAACAACTCAGCTGAATTCGCCAGCAATTCGGATCGAACACCCGAGTAACTCGCCAAAGTAGGCCGCGTGAGGTAGAGCGAACCGCGGGCCGTTAGCTCATGAACAGGCAACGGGTCCACCGATCCGGACGACTGCCCAAAAGTTACCATCAAGCCGCGCGGACGAAGGCAATCCAACGAGTCGAAAAACGTCGCCTGTCCAACCGAATCGTAAACCACTGGAACCCCCTCGGGCACCAGTTCACGCACGCGTTGGACGACTGATTCTGATTTGTAGAGGATGGGATGATCGCACCCGTGTGCGACTGCAAGCTCGGCCTTCTCCGGGCTCCCCACCGTACCGATTACAGTCGCACCAAGATGTTTTGCCCACTGGCACAGCAACAGGCCCACGCCGCCGGCGGCCGCATGTACCAGCACCACATCTCCCGGCTTGATCGCATAACAGTGACGTACCAGATATTGCGTTGTCAAACCCTTGAGCATCATCGCCGCGGCGGTCCGCTCGTCCACTGTATCCGGCAGCTTGACCAAGCGATCGGCCGGAATCACGCGTTGTTCCGAGTAACTTCCAATCGGTCCTCCCGCGTAGGCCACCCGGTCCCCCACGGACAGGTCGGCCACACCTTCGCCCAGGCTTTCGACGACGCCAGCACCCTCCATCCCTAACACGACTGGAAGTGAATCGGTTGGGTAGAGCCCGCTGCGATGGTAGGTATCGATAAAATTGAGACCAACCGCGGTCTGCCGCAATTGGACTTCGCCTGTGCCCGGAGCAGGGAGTTCCACCTCTTCCCACTGCAGGACCTCTGGGCCACCCGTTTGATGAATTCGAATTGCTTTTGGCATCTCCCTGCTATCCTCGTTGTGAATCGATAATTAATGTAGAGCCACCTTCAACTGGAGCGCGAGCCTGGCCCACACTGAAGTGACTAACGTGCCGTATTCTTCCGCGCGAATTTCTGAAATCGCTGGCCTTTGATTTCACCAACATACAAGTCGCCGCGGCGGTCAGTGGCCAGCATGTGGGGGAGTTGCAATTGCCCCGCGCCCGCACCTTCACTGCCCCAGGCGGCAATTACTTTGCCAGCGTCATTCAACTGTAGAATTTGGTTGGCTCGGCCATCCGCAATAAACAGGTTGTCCTGTCGATCACGAGCTACTCCATAAGGTGCAAATCCAGGCCAGACGGCTAGTAACTCGCCGTTCGCAGTAAACACCTGCAGCCGATCATTTTCACGGTCCCCCACAATGACACGTTGCTGTCGGTCAACCACGATTGCGTGCGGCGTGTCGAATTCGCCCGGTCCTTTACCAGCTCTCCCCCAGCACCCCAAAAACCCACCCTGAGGGGTGAATTTGATAACCCGGCTATTCCCGTATCCGTCCGCCACATAGATCTCGCCGCGCGCTCCAAACGCAACGTCCGTCGGCTGATTGAACTCATCGATCCGGTTTCCGGCCGTACCCGCTTTCCCTAACGTCACTATCCGAGCGCCAGTGGGCGAAAACTGGAATACCTGATGGTTCCCGATATCCGTCACCCACACATTGTCCTGACGATCGACCCGCAGACCGTGCGGCGTCTCAATGCACTCGTCTCCCCAAGACCGTATGAACCTTCCGGAAGCATCTAGACAAACCACTGGGCGTTTGCCCCGATGTAACAAATAAATACGCCCTTTGCTGTCGACGTCCACCCCTGTGCAGGCACCCAGCCTAACCCCTTCGGGGAGCCGAAAAAACTCCGCAACTGGCTCGTACGTGAACGGCTCCACTGCAAAAAGTGGAGCCGTACCCAGAACGTACACCAGCAGGCATGCAAACTGCCATCTGAGACGATTCCTGACGCATCGCTTCATCCAACACACCTCGCTGTATTCACGGCCTGGGCCCTGTGCAGCGTGTCGGCAACAACGTCGATCCACTACCATGGCGTATCCAGGACAAACCCATTTCGACAGACCTCGACAGGTTACCGGGTCAAACGCACATGTGGCGAAGCTGCTTGAAACGCCACGACTCCCTCATCAGTAATCTTCGAGAACTGCAACGATAGCCGCGCCAATCCCGGGAGTTCCTGAAGATGCTTCAAGCCCGCGTCCGTAATTTTCGCACAATTGTAGAGATGCAAACGGGCCAGACTGGGAAGTGTCTTTAAGTGCGCCAACCCTGCGTCTGTAATTTGCGTCGTACTCAAATCGAGTTCCACCAATTGCCGGATCATCGCCAATTGCGCCATACCGGCATCATTCAACTGAGAATATCCCAGATTTAGAGTCCGCAAATGATCAAGCGCGCGAAGTTGTGCGAGGCCCGAACCGTTAATCCGCGTGGTCATCAGATTCACACTGCGGAGATTCGCCAGACCCGCCAGATGTACCAACCCCGCGTCGGTCACTCCCGTGTAGCTCAGGTCGAGGTTTTCAAGATGGGTCGATTGTGCCAGGTGAGCCAGGGCCGCGTCCGTCACCTTTGTCGAATTCAACCACAACTCCGACAAGTGATTCATCGCTGCCAGATGCACCAACCCGGCGCCACTGATCGGTGTGCCGCTAAACTTCAGCAGGCGACATTGTTCCAATCCAGCCAAGTGGACCAAACCTGCGTCTGTGATAGGTGTGTGCTGCAACGATAATTCTTGCAAATCACGCAACCCAACCAACGATACCAAGGCGGCATCCGTGATCGGCAAATGCCCCAAATCAAGACGCTGCAACCACGGCATCTTTGCCAGCTGGGCCAGGCCTTCATCCGTTACTCCGGTGCGACGTACGGAAATAGATCGCAGTGATTTAGCACCGGCGATCACTGCGAGCCCAGCATTGGTCACCGCCGTCCCATCGAGCCGCAACGCGGCCAATCTGGGTAATTTCACAAGGGATGCCAGGCCTTCATCCGTGATCTTGCTACCAGCAAGATCCACGACTTCCAACGCGGCCAGTGATTCCAAACAGCGGAGGGAAGCATCGTCAACTGGAGTACCTCGTAAACCGAGCTCTCGCAATTGCTCAAGCGGCTTCAGAAACGTCAGCCCGGACCCACTGACAGGACTCTTACCAAGATACAATTTCTGGAGGCTTATCAACCCCTGTAGGTGTGACAAACCCTCGTCGGAAATCCGTGTCCCTTTCAACGACAACTCGTGCAGCTGAGACAACGCCGCTAGCGGCCGCATAGCCTCGTCATCCAGCGGAACTCGATCGAGAGACAGCTCTTCCAGTTCCTCCAGCTCCGCCAGCGCCGCCAGGTCACTGGCGGCAACCGGAACTCCAGTCAAGTCGAGCACACGCAACCCGGTAAATTCATTGAGCCGACTCTGCGTCATCGCGGCGAACTGCGATTCACTCAGATCAAGCGATTTCAGTTCGTCGAGACCGGAAAGATGAGAGAGCCCGCGCCCCGTGATCGCGGTCCGCGAGAGGTCAAGTTCCCGCAGCTTTACCAATCCCGCCAACTGAACCAGGCCGGCATCCGATACACCAGTGCCACGCAAACAGAGCTCCCTCAACTGCACTTCGTCTTTCAAGTGCGCAAGCCCGGCATCAGTGACCCGCCAACCCGCCAGTGACAACCTCTCCGCTTTCTTCACCAGCGTAAGGTAAAGACCGAGACCCACATCCGTTCGCGCGGCGGTCGGCAGTTCCAAAGACGCGAACTGTTTGCCACTCAAATGCCCCAGACCGATTTCCGTGATCACGGTATCGTCAAGCGTCAATTCGTCTAGTTCAGCAAGTTGTTTCAGATAGACCAACCCCGCATCCGTAACCAGGGTTCCCCGCAAACCAAGCGTACGCAGGTGCGCCACCGCCGCCAAATGCTGCAAACCGGTGTCCGTAATCGAAGTATGGTCGAGCAACAACTCCTCCAGTTGCGGACGTTGCTTGAGATGCGTCAACGCGGCATCGGTGATCGCCCAACGGGACAGATTCAACGTTGCCTGACCCGTTGTCGCAGCCAGAAAATGGGGCAGCCCGGCATCAGTGCGGGCAGCAACGGGTAGCACCAATTCGACAATTCCCGCACCCGCCAGCTTGGCAAGGCCAGCCGCGGTGACGCGCGTACCTTCCAAGGAAACACGCTGAAGCCCCGGTATCTCTTTGAGATGCGCCAGGCCGGCGTCGGTTACCTTCGTACCAGCCAAACTGATTTCCTGCAGCCCCGGCAGTGCCTTCAAATGAACCAATCCCGCATCGCTGACAGGTAACGTGTCGAGCGAAACCACTTCCAACCCAGCCATCGTTTTCAAGTGCGCAAGGCCCGCATCGGTCAGCGACCATTTTTCCAGATCAAGACGCTGTAGCGGTTGCACTGCCGCCAGGTAATGTTGCAAGCCGACGTCGTTGCGGGCAGCTGCTGGCAACTCCAGTGACTTTAGTCCTCGGTCGACCAGAGCCGCCAGGCCGGCGGATGTGATCGCGGTCTCTCTGAGCGTCAACTCGGCCAGCCCACTCATGTCCTGCAGGTGGACCAGCCCGGCGTTGGTAATCTTGGTTTGAGTCAGATCGAGTTTTTCCAACTCAACCAGTCCCTTGAGATGCCCCAGTCCTACGTCGCCAATCGGAACGCTCCGCAGGCTGAGCGTCCGTAAGGCAGTCAATTTCTGCAGCGACCGCAATCCCGCGTCTGTAATGGCCGACCCGGATAAATCTAGCTGCTCCAAATGTTCCAGGCGCCGCAAATAGACCAACCCGCCGTCCGTGATCTGCGCGCCAGGAAGGACAATACGCTGGAGCCCCGGTAATTCCTTGAGTCGCGCCAAATCACTGTTGGTGGAACTCGCCGGCAATACCAGCGAGACTGCCACCTGTTCTGCAAACTCGAACGCCGCCCCCAACTTCTCCAGCTCCAGAACCGCCTCGCTGCGAGGTGGTGTGGATGCGACTTCAATGGCTTCCGGCGGGGGCGGTTCTAGCGGTGCCTGGCTGACAGGAACATCACAGCTAGCTAACAACACCAGCAAACCTAGCAGTGTTCGTTTCATCGGAGCTTCCCTGATCGTCCCGGCCATCCACAACATCGCGGCACCTCCGTTAGTGCGTACCATACGGCGTGGCGGGCCATTTGTCATCCGTGCCTCGCATCAGGTCACTCCGCCAGACACTAGCGGAGCGCATCGAAACGTTGTTTGGCTTCGGTCTTGATCACTGTCAGCTGCTCCTTCTCAATGCCTAGTACGCGGGCCTGCGTTACGATGATTTCCTTTTCGTCTGGCGCTAAACTACCGCTGCAATACGCGGCAAACAGCATGTCCTCGAGATTTCTCACCTTCTCAGACCAACGCCCGGTCAAAGTCGCCGTCGCCTGCGATTCCTTATAGGCCTCAATTGCTTTCTTGCGTTCAAAGAACCCGGCACCAATTTCCCTGGCAATAACTTCAAACACTCTGGTTTCGGATCGCTCCACCTCTCCATCCGCCGCGATTACGGCGTAGATATTAACGAGGTAATCGACGGTTTGTTGCTTATCCATCTCACTCTCCACAGATTGGTTTTCTAGATCGCAAACGCACGTTTCGCTGAAACATCTCGCTGGACTGTCATGGCCGACTCCGAAACATAAACCACCGCTTATTATACTAACAAGCAAGAGGGAATACGGAATCCGTTCGTGTGGCGGACGATTGCCGCCACCACCTCACAACCCTCCGGGAAGCATCGGCCGCAACGGCGACATCACTCGACCGCCAGCACTGCGATTTCTGGCTATTTGAACCAGGAACGCACGGCCAAGGCCAAGGCCACGATGGCCCCTGCCAGGCCACCCAGCGCGACGAATCCAGCCAACATTTGGAACTGTTCCGCAGGCCCCGTTGTTGCGTCAACCAGCCAATTGATACCCCAGCCAAGCATCCCCAGGAGTGGTCCCATGAGCAGGACCAGCAGAACCATGCGCGGACGCGGCGGTGCCGCCGAAGCATTCCCTGCCCGCCGGCGCCAAATTGTGTACACCGCGGCGGCCAGAATTGGCCCACCGCCAAAACCCAGCAAGGCGGTCGAGTCTTTTCCCACCACGCGTGGTATGCCCCAGGCCGCCCCCAGCAGCAGACCGACGCCAATCACGGCCAGGAGCGTCAACTGTTGTCCCGCTGGCTTCCCCATCGCCTTGGCCCTGAGATGCATTGAACAGGGAACCAGCCACTCCCTGGAATCGAACGCTAGAACAACTCCCTGATCGGTTCCCCTTCCGTGAGTATCGGGATTGGACGACCCGCATGATCCAAATAGGCGCCAGCGGGATCGATGCCAAATCGTTGATAGAGTGTCGCCAACAAGCAGTTACTATCCATAATCCGCTCGACCGGCTCCTCCGCACGACGATTTGTCTTACCGACGACCTGTCCCATGCGTAACCCACCGCCAGCCAACAGCACACTCATCGCGCGCGACCAGTGATCACGGCCAGGGCGCCCCGATGGGTCCTGATGACGAATCTGCGGCGTCCGCCCGAACTCCCCGCAAAACACCAGCAACACGTGTTGATCGAGTCCGCGCAGGTAAAGGTCGTCGATTAACGCACTGAGCGACTGATCAAAGCTGGGAAGTTTTTCACGATACGCCAGAAACAGATTTGAGTTCACCGAATGGTCGTCCCAGTTACTCGTCCGGCCCGTACTCCGCTTCAAGCGAAACGTCGCCTGGCATTGCACAAACCTGACTCCCGCCTCGACCAACCGTCGGCACGTCAGCAAACTCTTACCCCAATGCGTACGGCCATAGCGCGCTCGCGTGCCCTCCGTTTCCCGGGTGAGATCAAAGGCCCTCCGCGTCCGGCTACCGGCCAGCATTTCCACGGCACGGCGTTGTATTTCGTCAAGTGAATCAAGCCTTCCCTTGACGTCCAGTGATCGAGGAAAACGATCCAACGATTGCAGCAATTCCTGGCGTCGACGCAGTGCAATCACTCCATCGGGTGAAATCGCCAATCGATCGACTTGTCCCGGGTCCCGATACAAGGGCACCGGGTCGTAACTGTTGTTCCCACTGGAAGTAAGTGGATTGGGGGATGGCATATAAGGTTTGTGGGCCGCTCCCAAATACGCAGGACCACCGCCGTAAAACTTCGTGTTGGCAACAAACAACGGCAAACCATTCAGCGCCGTGCCCAATTGCCTTGACACGACAGATCCAATCTCCGGAAATTCAGAATCGGCCAGGTTTGCCGCCACCGATGGATAGCCAGTCAAGAACCGATTGGTCCCACCGGAATGTTCGGTGCGCTCGTGATGCAAGCTGCGCAACAAGGTAAACTTGTCCGCGCGTCTGGCCAATCCTGGCAGCAACTCACTGATCTGCATTCCCGCCACGTTGGTCGCAATCGGACGAAATGGCCCTCGATACTCACTGGGAGCATCCGGCTTAAGATCAAACAGATCGAGGTGACTGGGCCCCCCATTGGCCCAAAACAAGATCACGGAAAAATCATCGCCCCGTCCATCCTCCGCAGCGCGCAACTGCCAATCTCGTGGCTGCACCCCATTACACAGCGCACCCAGACTCAACCCGCCCAACTGTAACCAGTGGCGTCGATTAAGGGGGCCTCGACAATGACTCCTAAAGCGCTGGGACATACGGCTACCAGGATCGTTATGAGCAAAGCGGCGGTAATTCAGGTTGTGTGGCGTCCAGCTCGCACTCAGGCTGTCATTCTAACCCGCCCTCGAGACCTCCAGCAAACCCAAACATACGCACAGCCAAGCGGAAACTCCAGTGTCCAAATCCACGCGTTCCATGCGTTGTAGACCGTCCGCTCCTTGGCGACCGCCCCATTTCTGGGAAACTCGGCCCATGCCTGGGAAGTACTGGCCGCTTGCCATCCTAGGTTGCGCTGGCGGCGAGTGGATACCAAGGGGTACAATCCAAGTTGTGTTGGTTTGCCCTTCCACCCAGTTGGGTCGCTCGGTACCGGGAGATCGTTGATGTATCAGAAAATCACTCTTGTCGGACTGGTCACACTAGGTGCCGCCGTTCTCCTTTCACGCCCGTATCTGACGGCCCAACGCAGGTCGTTTGGTAGACCCAGCGGCCTCTACCAAAGATCCAACACGATGCAAAGCCAGGCCTTGATGACCCGGCTGCGCCATTTGGAACGGCGGGTCAGCGACCTGGAAAGACTGCTCGAGCGCCCGGGCAATGAAGCCACAACTAGCGTGCCAAGTGTCGCCGAAGCGCAACGCCAGGTCACGGCCAGCCATCAGCAATTCGAATTCGCCAAAACGTCCTATCGCAAAGGCTACATCAGCCAGGCGGAGTTCGAAGCCAGCGATTTCGATTACCAGCGCGCGAAAAAACGACTGGAAATGGCCAACGCTGCGGATGAACCCGGGACGTTGCAAAAACTCCAACTGGCTATCGATACCCTCGACGCACGAGAAGACCTGGCATTGGCCAAACGCCGTTTGAAATATGCCACACACATCGCGGCCCAAGGGTATCCTGACCAGGCTGCGGTAGAAGCACATCGGCAATTGGTTATCGACGCAGAAACACGTTTGGCGGAATTGACCCGGCAGGATCCACCAGTGCCCGCACCACCTGTCCCGGCAGCACCCGCCGAAGCACCACCGCAACCAGAGACTCCGTAATCCTAACACGATCGCTCAAGAGGCAAACAACCATCGCTGGCGCACCGTCAATCCCTCTACCGCCCGAACTCCGCCTGGCCCTATGAAGAACGCTCACGCGATCCTGCTCCTTGTCATGCTCGCCAACGCTCCACTGGGAGTTTCCAGCACACAGCTGGCGGCCAGCCAAGCGTTGTCCGAGAACGCAGTACGGTTCGATCGCGAGGTCGCGCCCATCCTAGCAACCCATTGTTTGCGGTGTCACCAAGGGACCTCACCCAAGGGTGGACTCGATTTATCGCGGCGGGCAACCGCTCTGGCGGGCGGAGAGAGTGGGAGCAGCATTACCCCTGGCAATCCGGCTACGAGCCTCCTGCTGCAGCGTGTGGACGCCGGCGAAATGCCACCCGACAAACCGCTTTCCGCAGCGGCGCGTCAACGTCTGCGCGACTGGATCACCAACGGGGCCACATGGGGCACCGCCCCTATCCAGCCCACCGCGGCACGTCGCGCCGGGAAAGATTGGTGGTCACTGCAACCGCTGACCCGCCCCGGACTCCCGGCGACGCAGCATGACGACTGGGTACGTAACCCGATTGACGCTTTCATACTTCGCCGGTTGCGTGACGCGCAGCTGACACCAACACCCTCAATCAGTCCCCTGCTGTTGATGCGCAGACTTTCCTTCGATCTCCTGGGTTTACCGCCTACACCTGAACAGGTCCTCGACTTCGCAAGCCACCCTGCAGATGACCTGGAAAACCGCCTAGAACGCACACTGGATCGCCTGCTCTCCTCGCGACATTTCGGCGAGCGTTGGGCGCGCCATTGGCTGGACATTGTCCGTTTTGGGGAAAGCCAGGGATTCGAGCGCGACAAACTGCGTCCCCATTCCTACCACTACCGCGACTGGGTTGTCGAGGCTATGAATCAGGACATGCCCTACAACCTCTTCGCGCGACTGCAGATCGCCGGCGATGTCTTAGCGCCCAACGATCCCCAGGCGGTCATTGCCACCGGGTTTCTGGTGGCAGGCGCCTACGATGAAGTCGGCCAGGCTCAACAGAGCCAGGCCATGCGTGCCGTCGTCCGCCAGGATGAACTGGAAGACGTTGTGGGAACGCTAGGCCAGACTTTCCTCGGCCTTACTGTCCAGTGCGCTCGCTGTCACGACCACAAATTCGACCCGATTGGGCAGCAGGAATACTATCGCCTCACCGCCGCGATGGCGGGAGTCCGACACGGTGTACGACACGTCATTTCACCCGCCGCCAAACAACGACAACACGACCTAAACCAAGAGCTCACGCACCTACGAAGACAACTTCAAAGCCTTGAGAAAACTGCGCAAAACCGCTTACTGACGGCCCACACGGGGCTTCCTGAAAACCGGCCAGTACGAGTCCAACCCGTGACGCGGTGGGACTTCGACGAAAACCAAAACGATCGCTTCGGTAAAGCCCACGCGATTCAGCATCCTGCGGCACGACGAGACGACGGAGCACTGATCCTGGATCGTGACACGGGTTACGCGGCCACACACCCCATCGAATTTACCTTGCAGGCCAAGACACTCGAAGCGTGGGTGCGGCTGGCGAATCTTGAACAAAGAGGTGGTAGTGCGTTGACCGTCCAATATCTCGACGGCCAGAAATTCGACGCGATTGTATTTGGGGAACAGCAGCCCCGTCACTGGATGGCTGGCAGCGAAGGCTACCTGCGATCACGTCCTTTTTCGGCTTCTGCGGAAACCACCACCAACGCTCCAGTGCACGTGGCGATCACCTATCAAACCGACGGCACCGTTACTGCGTACCGCAACGGAAAACCATACGGCAGAGCCTACCGCACCTCAAAACCATTGGTGTTTCCCGCTGGAAAGTGGATGGTGTTGTTCGGTTTACGGCATGGCGCACCCGAGGCAGAAAAACAAATGCAGGGTCTGCTGGATTGTGCCCAAATATACAATCGTGCACTGACGCCAGCGGAGGTTGAAACCTCCTATTTGCTGGAAACCCACCGCATCTCTCGTGAACGGGCCGTGGCTGCCTTATCCCCGGTTCAGCAAAACCAATACGCATCCCTGCGGGCCACCATTCAGTTACGAGAAAAGTCGCTGAAAGAAGTCAAGGCATTCCCGGTTTACGCGGTCGCGCCCAGACCCGCCGAGGTGACGCATGTTCTGGCGCGTGGCAACCCGACCTCGCCGGGAAAGGTCGTTTCCGCAGGCGGCGTGGCGGCGGTGCCAGGTCCCTCAGCCGATTTCGGGCTTGCGCCCCAGGCCTCCGACTCCGCGCGCCGGAACGCCTTAGCCCAATGGGTAACCGACAATCGCAATCCACTGTTTTCACGTGTCATTGTCAACCGTCTCTGGCACTACCACTTTGGTACAGGCCTGGTCAGTACACCCAACGATTTTGGGTACAACGGAGGACGTCCCAGCCACCCCGAGCTACTCGACTGGCTGGCTAGCGAACTGGTCACGTCAAACTGGAGCCTCAAACACGTGCACCGCCTGATCGTGACCTCCGCAACCTATCGCCAGGACTCGCTGGCCCGTCCCGAGTGTCTCCGACGCGACGCTGACAACCGCCTGCTTTGGCGTCGTAGTCCGCAACGTCTGGAAGCGGAAGCGCTGCGTGACACCCTCCTCTGCGCCGCCGGACAACTTAATCGCCAACTTGGCGGGCCTCCCTACCAAGACTTTACGACGTTCGTATCCAACAGCCAGTTTTATCGCATGACCGACCCGGTCGGAGCCCCATTCAACCGGCGTACCATTTACCGAACCTGGTTGCGTTCCGGACGAAACGCTTTCCTGGATGCGTTTGACTGCCCCGACCCGGCCACCACGGCGCCGCGCAGAGCGGTCACCACGACTCCCACCCAATCACTCGCATTACTGAACAATTCCTTTGTATTGCGCATGGCCCAGCGGATGGTGGAACGAATCACCCGCGAAGCCGGACCTCGCCCCCGCGAACAAGCAGCATGGGCGATACTGCTGGCTTACTCGCGCACCGCAACCGAGGAGGACCTCACCGTTGCGGCGCAGTTTATTCGCGAACACGGACTCGCGGCCTATTGTCGCGTGCTATTCAACACCAATGAATTCCTCTATATCGATTGAGCGCCAGACGCCACCCTCTTCACGCTCCCAGACGCCCCGCATGCCAGACAAATCATTCGACCGCAGAGATGTCCTTTCATTTGCGTCTCGGGGAATCGGCGCGCTGGCGCTGACAGACCTCCTGCTGCGCGATAGTCACGCAGCACAGCGGAAAACGACCACGACGGCCCAGGTCAGCTGGCCACATTTCCCACCACGTGTGCGGCGCGTCATTCAAGTCGTCCTCTGTGGCGGACTCAGCCAGGTCGACTCCTTCGACTACAAACCGCTGTTGCAGCGGTATCACGGCACTCCACTCGTCAGCCAGCGTCGACCGGACGTTTTCTTTGGCCAAGTGGGACTGCTACGGAAAAACGACTGGTTGTTCAGGCGAAGAGGGCAGAGTGGCCTCTGGATTTCAGACCTGTTCCCACACCTGGCGCAAGTCGCTGACGAGCTGACCGTTATCAATTCGATGTATGCGGAAACCTCAAACCATACCCCAGCGACTTTCCAGCAGAACACGGGATTTCGTCTCAATGGATTCCCCACATGTGGCGCCTGGCTTAGCTACGGCATGGGCAATGAGACCGACGAGCTACCGTCTTATGTCGTCATTCCCGACCCCCGCGGCGTCCCCGCCGGGGGCTCGATCAATTGGTCCAACGGTTTTCTGTCGGCCCGACATCAAGGCGTCGTCTTGCGTGCGACCGGCCAGCCGCTAGACGAGTTATTCCCGGCAAAACCGATCCCAAGTGGCACGGAATTGGCCAGCCGTCGGCTGCTGGCGGGCTTGAACCAACGCCATCTGCAAAGACGGGGCACCAGCGACGCGTTACTTGCACGGATGCGCAGTTACGAGCTGGCGGCAAAAATGCAAGTCGCCGTACCCACCGTCGCAGATCTGGAGCGCGAAACCGCCCTGACCCATCGGCAATACGGCCTGGCTGGCAAGACCACGTCCGATTTTGGACGCGCTTGCCTGCTGGCTCGGCGACTGGTCGAACGCGGAGTCCGATTTGTACAACTCTTTTCGGGCGGCGCCTTCGTCAGTCCCCGTATCAACTGGGATGGCCATGAGGACATGATTAGAAACCACGGCCGCGAAGCAGCCCGAATCGATCGGCCACTGGCCGCCCTACTTCGAGACTTACGGCAACGTGGACTCCTGGACGACACACTCGTCCTGTTTACTTCCGAGTTCGGCCGCACCCCCTTTGCCCAGTCCGGCGCGAGCACGCTGGGGACGGGACGAGACCACAACCAGAACGGTTTCTCAGTGTGGCTGGCCGGGGCGGGGCTGCGCGGTGGCATGACATACGGCAGTACCGACGATGTGGGCTGGCAGTCAGTCGACCAACGCGTCCACTGGCATGACTTCCATGCCACCGTCCTGCACCTGCTAGGAATCGACCATCGACGCCTCACCTTCTATCACAACGGAATCCAGCGTCGATTGACCAATGTCCATGGAAACGTGATCAAGGATATTCTCTCCTAACCGCAGACCCACATGCACTAAACGAATGGCACTAAATCCGTTGTATCATACCAGTGTCCCCGAGAGCTCCCTGTGTCTCGTGCCGTCTCCATACACGACGCTGACCCGCTCTCCAATACAAGGTTGCTACCACCATGTCCCATCACAGACGACCTGTTTTGCATTTACAAGCGGCATTGGCCTGGACTCTGTGCCTCGCTAACGCCGCCCTAACTGCACGTGCCGAGGAAGAACCCCAGGAGAACGCCCCACCAGCCAAACAAAACGTGCACTTGCTCGCGATGCGGGGGGCCTACGCGGACCTGCCGCAATCGATGAGTCTCGATGTGACTGCTCTGCTGCAAGGACCGGTCAATCAGAAGCCTTTCTACCGGCTCTGTGAATACGTCGACAAATTAGCCGACGCGAAAACAACCCAGCACCTTGTCCTAGATCTTTCCGACCCGACACTCTCCATGAACATGGCCCAATTGGGCGAGTTTACCCGTCGCGTCGAACGCTTCAAGAAGTCGGGGAAAAAGACCATCGCCTGGCTGGAAGACGCGTCAACCGTCGCGTTGGCGATCGCGGCCTCCTGCGATGAAGTGCTGATGGCCGATTTCGGTGGTATTGACATGCCCTCACTCGCCATGCAAAGCATGTACTACAAAGATGCCTTCGACCTGCTGGGGATCCAAGCTTCGGTGGTCCGTGCGGGAAACTTCAAGGGAGCCGTGGAACCCTACACCCAGTCGACCATGAGTACCCACTTGCGCGACCATTACTTACAGATGTTGCGCCGGATCAACGATGGTGTCGTTGCCAAGATCGCAGCCGGCCGAGGACTCGAGAAAGAAGTCATTCGCCGGTTCCAAAAGCAACGCATTGTGCTCGCCGAAGAGGCGCTGGCTGCGGGATTGGTCGACCAGCTGGCACCCTACGGCAGTCTGAAAGCGACCCTCTCGGAACGTATTCCTGGTGAGCTGGTCTGGTCGAGTCCGGCGACAACACCACAGCGATCCGTTTCCTTTTTTGAGCTGATGGGAAGCCTCATGTCAGGACCCAAGGCCGCCACTCGAACACGTGGTTCGGTAATCGCCGTTTTACACCTAAGTGGGAACATTATTTCCGGAAGAGACGCTAGCAGTGGCTCGATTGTCGCTGGTGCGACCGTCAAGGCAGTCCAATCCCTAATAGACGATGATTCCATCAAGGCCGTCGTCGTTCGAATCAATTCACCAGGGGGCAGCGCCACCGCCAGTGAAGTCATTCGCAGTTCATTGGAGAAACTAGTCGCCGCCAAGCCGACCGTGGTTTCAATGGGAGATACCGCCGCTTCCGGTGGCTATTGGATCAGCTGCATCGGGGTTCCGGTATACGCGGAGTCCGGAACCATTACCGGTTCCATCGGAGTGTTTTCGATGAAGCTGAGTGGCGGGGCGCTGTTGCGTCGCGTGGGTGTTCACATCGAATCACTTACGCTCGACGAATCCGCCGGGATGTTCTCACTTGATCGCGTCTGGTCCGCCGGTGAAAAGGCGGCCCTCGAGAAAACGATCGACAGCGTCTACGGGAAGTTTCTGGCGCTCGTCTCCAAAGCACGCAACCTGCCGGTCGACAAGGTTCGCGAACTGGCAGGTGGTCGCGTCTGGTCTGGAAGCCAGGCGCGGGAACTCGGACTAATCGACCACTTAGGTGGAGTGGACGATTGCCTCAAGTACCTGGCGGAGAAAGCCAAACTCGATAAATACACGGTCGCACATCGCCCTTTGCCTAGTAGCGGCATCAACCTCATGGAACTGCTGGGCAGTGGCGGTAGCGATGAAATCCTCAATGGATTGGGAAACCGTCAACTCCGCGCGCTGGCGGCCCGCGGTCTCCAACTCAACCAGTTACGATTGCTGCTGGACGACGCCGAACGCGCGCATTCTGGGCCACCCACCATTTGGGCGTTACACCCCGAGGAAATTACCATCCGCTAGGATGGCGTCAGCGTTCCCAGCCAGTGCCACGCCCGACGCGCTGGCAGCTACACCCGGCGCTGTGTGACGGGCGTTGGCTGAGCCCGTACCCCTCCCGCTGCCAGTAGAACCGGCCGCGTGGCGCGGGGTCACCCCAGGCGTTCATCCGCCGCGCATCAAACACCCGGCCGTTGGCCACCACCAAATCGATCCGCTCGGAATGGCGAATATTGCGGGTGGGATCGTACCCTTTCTCGATCACCACCAGATCGGCCAGTTTACCCGTTTCCAGTGAACCCAAATCTCCGTCCAGCCCTAGGTAACGTGCGCCGTTGAGCGTACCACATCGCAGCGCCTGCAGAGGTGTCATTCCTCCCTGCACGAAACTCCACATTTCCCAATGCGTGCAAATCCCCTTGAGTTGACCGTGTCCGCCCGTCTGCACCAGCCCTCCTTCGGCCACAACCCGCTGCGCGATTTCCGCTACCCGAATGTGGTTGTAGTCCTCTCGCGGCGCCTTATTCCTTCTCCGTGACGGCGGGACCAGCACGTGCGGCGGGATAAAGGACTGGAGGCGCGGATGCAACCACAGGTCGTCCACTTCATACCAGTACTGCTCACCCGCCAAGCCACCATAAGCCACACTCAACGTCGGTGTATATCCCACACCTGTGTTGCGCCACAAATTGAACACATCATCGTAAGCCGTCTGCACTGACAAGGTGTGTTCGATTCCCGTGTGGCCATCTACGATCATCGTCAGGTTGTGACTCAGCGTCGAACCCCCTTCGGGGACGACCATCATTCCCAGCTGACGGGCCGCAGCAATCACCTGTTGACGCTGATCACGGCGTGGCTGATTGTAACTTTTCACCGAAAACGCTCCGACCGCCTGCATGCGACGGAGATGAAACAACGCATCCTCCAGGCTGTCGATCTCAGCCTTATTCGCGCCCGTAGCGCCATACAAAATCGTGCCAGTTGAAAAAGTTCGCGGCGCAACGATGACTCCCGCGCGCGCCATTTCACTGGCAGCAAAGATACTATGTGTATCGTTGGACGGATCGTGAATGGGGGTCACGCCAAACGCCAAACGCGCGTAGTCAATCCAATTCTTCTGCGGCGTAATTCCAGCCGCCGCCTGCGCGCCATGGGCATGGGTATCGATCAATCCCGGCAACACGGTGCGGCCGTTCAGTTCGACCCGTTGGGCATCCGGTGGAATCTTCACCTCAGCCGTCGGACCAATCGCGACGATGCGATTCTCTTCAATTACCAGACTGCCGTCCGATATCTCTCCCCGCGGCCCCATGGTCAAAATCCGTCCACCAATCAGCGCCAACGTTCCGCGGGGCCGATCCTGGGTAACTTGGAACCCAATTTGACGCGGCTCAAGCGGTTCTGGAGGGGTCTCCGTCTCCGCCGTACCAAGACCCAGTGTGTGAGAATACAGTTGGGACCCCAACGCCCAGTGCAAGCGCTGACTGTCTCCCGAAAAGTGGATCCAGTCCCCCGCCTGTTGACTGGCCTGCGTGACGGGGATCCCCTTCCCTCCGGGCCCCACTGTGATAGGGCTGCCCGCGTCAACAAAGGGAGCCACATAGACACGAAAGCGTTCAATAAAGGCAATCCACTTTCGATTCGGTGAAATCCTATAATCCGTGGCCCACAGGCTTGTATAGTGCACGCGCTGTTCATTTCCGGAAAGGTCCATCGAACAGTACTGCAGGTGGTCCGCCGATTTATCCGACTGACGCTTCAGATAATACACACGGTCGGAAGCAACTCCGAAATCTGGCCGGAAACCAATGGGAGAAATTCGCTTAGCACGGCCTCCCGCCACCGGGACCCGACAAATACCGGGCTCGCGAGACCAGAGCGGCGACGTCAAATGTCCACCGCCGCGGCGTTCAAAGACAATGGTCTCTCCGTCAGGTGAGAAGACGGGAAATCGATAATGTCCCGGCCGTTGAGTGACCACCCGCCCCTCGGCCTGACCGGGTGCGGCCATTGCCACGCGTACTGAACCCAGCTGATCGTCGTTCCAGGTGGTGTAAACAATCTGCCTACCATCCCGGGAGAACCTCGGAAAAAACTCGAAATGATCGGTTTGTGTCGTCAGCCGGCGTGGCTGGCCATCTGGCAAAGACCGCAAATAGATATGCCCCAAGGCCTGGTATACAACCTGGTCGGCGCGCGGGGACACTTGCACCCAGCGCAACATGCGCACATCCCATTTCTCTGGTGCAACTTCGACTGGTACCCGCAAACTGCGTGTGATCTTCCGCTGATCCTGGATACGAAAGGGAATCACCCGTGACGTGCCCTTGGAGAGATCGATACGGCGAATCTTTCCCTTCGCCCAGACCACAATCTCTCGCCCATCCGGCATCCAAGCAAACCCAGGATAGACACCGTGAATGGCCCACGTCTCCTGCATATCCCGCTCGAGCCTATCGTAGACCAGGCGTACCGCTCCGGAATCCAGATCGAAAAGATGTAGGCCCGTCTTGGCACCTACCCGCCGCACAAATGCCAGCCTTGTGCCGTCAGGAGAGGGTGTCGGTCGGCATGCCCCTCCAGCGCCCGTAACAAGCCTTTCTGTTTCGCCACGTGCCAAGTCAAGTCTCTGGATCGCGTAAATCTGTTGGTTGGAATCCTTGTTGTACTGAAAGCTATTGCCCGGACTGACATCCTGCGAGTAGTAAAGGTACTTGCCATCCGGCGAGAATACCGGCTCATTCACATCTTTCTGATCATCGGGCCGTGAAGTCAAACGCACTCCCGCTGTCGCGTTCAACGACACGGCGTCACGGTGGTAGAGCCACATCTCGCCCGCACCGAGGGAACGTCGGCTCGTGAAATGCTTGCGAGCCACCAGGTACTTACCATCGGGTGACCAGGCCGGCCCATTAAGCAAGCGATATGTCTCGTTGGTCACCTGCTGGAGCTGAGTACCATCCACAGCAATCCACCAGATATTGTCTCCCCCACGCCCACTCTTTCCTTGACGGTCGCTGGTAAAGGCGACCCGTGCGCCGTCGGGACTGAACCGCGGCTGCATATCCCAGGAAACCCCCGATGTTAATTTACGCGGCAACTGCCCGCCCTTACCATCAGCGCCCGTAATGGGCATCAGATAGAGGTCACCCAGGAGATCAAAGACAATCTGCTGGCCATCAGGACTCACGTCCAGATGGATCCAGGTTCCCTCATCGACGTCGATGTCCTGAGTCCACTGTGGTCCCCTTGGGCGCTCCACGTCCCAGCCTGAAACTGGCTCCGCTGCCAGCACCAGGTGCCTACCAATCATCGCGAACAGAGTAAGTACCAAGCCACCACGTATTACGGCGGAACCCGCGTCGTTGTAGAAACTGAGCATCAACCTGTGCATCCCTTCCTGAAAGCATTCGTGAATCTGTCGCAGTCCATTCTTTCGCACTGTGCTATCGCGTCCCACTTGCCCGGATGTCGACTCCCCCCTTGCCCGCGGACCGAACTGCAAACCTCGCCAAAACGAAACGCCACACTCCTAATCGAGAAGCGGTGTCGCACGTTGTACTAACTGCAACGCAATACCCCATGGATCACGCAACATGGCCAAACGATCACCGGCGGGTGTGATTTGTACTTCTCCACACAGCGTAGCACCCGCAGAAAGCAATCGCTGGGAATCGGACTCAATGTCATTCGACACGAAAGCCACGTGCAACACCAACGGGTCTGTCGCCCCATAATCTGGCACCGGCACATCGGGGTTTCCATAAATCTCCAACATCACCCGATCGCTGTCGTCGCAGAGAAAATGTACCCAGGGAGACTCCATCACGCGACGTTTTACCTTGAATCCCAAATGATCCACGTACCAACGTCCCATGGCCAAGGGATCCGGTACGTTCAAGGCGACATGTTCAATTTTCATTGGGATCTCCCGTTCTTGTAATATGGGTTCGATTTGTATCGCTACCTGGCCTGGCTATGGCGAACGAAAGTGCTCGAAACAACCGCTTACAGCGACGGTTCCACTGCGGCGTCGTTCGCTTGCTCGAGCATCGCCACATATGCCGTGGCCCAAATTACTGAAACCACCGAAGCAGGAATCACGACGCCTACGCAACATGCCAGGGCGCCCGCGATATACAACCCCGTAGCGAGCAACGATAACTGCAGTCCGGTCAATAGATGGCCTTTGGTGAGCTGACTAGCCCGTGCCAGCGCATTGCCGTGGCCATCGACCGCAAGATAAAAACAAGGCCAATAGGCGATCCAAAAGAACACGCCTGGCACCACGCAGAATACCGTGCCCAGAATCAGCCCTAATCCAAATGGGAGCATCGTAACCAGCAGCGCGCCAAAATGCCCGCACCCCGTAAACATCTCGCCAAATGTGGTTGGCTGACGTCGCAGCAATTTGAGAATAACCATCGTCACACCAGACTGCAGATACAACACGGGAATACCAGCTACTGCCGATGCGAACTGAAGCGTTAGCGGACTCCACACCTCGGGCACTTCCGCCACGGCCAATCCAAATTTCACCAACCATTCCGTGGCTTGCTGCAACGCAACATTGATGATCCAAACCACCGTAGTCATCGCGACCAGGACCCGCCAATGTTGCTTCCACAGCTCGAACGCGGTGGTGCAAATCGCCCCAGGTTCGACGGGAATCGAGTCTGGGGCAGGCGGCCCCTTACCATCGATTCGCCCTGTCGGATCGCCTGTTTGCGGTGCGGCAAAAGGGTTCATGTCCAGTGAAGTTTGCCCCATAACTGATCCCTCCATACCCACCGGGAGACTATCCGATTGCACTGGATCAGTAATCGTGAAGACTGTTTCACATTGGGGGCACAGCGCCTCTTGCCCGGCCGTTGTATCAGGGACTTCCAACAGCTGTTGGCAATTCGGACACGCGACACGTATGGACACCTATTCTCCTCCACCACGATTTGGTGTGGTCTGATTCATGACACTGGCTGAATCAAGGACGACTTCGGGGGTCCATCGTAGCCGAAGAGGCCCGCCCCGCGCAACCAGCTGCGGTGGCAGGAAACCGGGTTGCGGATCTGCTCACCGTGCCTCCCGATCGAGCCTGGTGCCACACTTTCCAACAGCCAGGCATATGTGGGTTGCACCGTATCGGTGCCACAGAGCCGCTGCGACCATTGCACGGGTATCCAAGCGGCCTAAAGCACCTCCCCCCCCCTATGAAGGGGGACTTAAAGCAACTGCAGCAAGCTTCCAGGGGGGCAAGGCGAGCGGCGTTTCCCGCGACAAAATCGACGCCGCTAATTTCTCAATTTTGCGAGCATTTTTTCGCTTCATATCAGCGCGTCGATATGGTTATAATAGGCCCTTTGGGTAATATACGAACTATACATACAGTTTGAGCAAGCTGGAATGCCGGATACGACATCGATAGTGTTCCGCAACCTTCTTAACGCAGATCCCGAACTCGAGGAGCTACTGCGTCTGGGACTCAGTGACGGAACCCTCAAACTCATCAATATGGCGGCTGAGTACGGATTTGAATTCGTGGCCTGGATTTCTCAGGAAGAAGCCCGGAAACGCGAGCAACCCGATCGCGTCGCTCGACGGCCGGTTAATGTCCAATACCGACGGCGGCGCCGGCGCTCACGTTCCGAAGAAGCCGAAAACGGCTACGATGCCAGCCATGAAAATGGCAACGGCGCCGAAACAAATGGCAACGGCGCCGAAACAAATGGCAACGGCGAGAGAACAAATGGCCATCGCCGACGCCGCAACGGTGGGACCAGGTCGGTGCACGGTGAAGGCAGAAGGCGACGGAGGAGCTCCCGTGACCGCCATACTGAAGCCAGGGACCCAGGCGAAGATTCCCACCGCAATGGCGACCATGAGGACCAGGACAGCCAACGAGGCAGCCATGCTGACAGCGTCGAAGACCATTACTCTGACTCAGTAGATGGCGCCAACGGTGAATCCAAAGCAGCCCAGGATCAGTTCGAGGACACCAACGGCAACGCCGGGGAGCCGTTCGGGGGCGCCGCTGGCAATGGGTCGACAGCACACGTCGTAGATGCGGACATGGCAGGTTCCGGGGATGCGGTTACTCCAGATCGAGCGCGCCCGAGACGTTCACGTCGCAGCGTACGCAGAAAAAGTCCCACAGGCACGGCAACCGCACCTTTGATCGAGAAAGGCCACGAGGCACCGACCGACGAGAGCGTGCCCGCCAAACCAGCGAATTCACTGCCAACGAAGCTCTGGTAAGCAAATCGGGGCTGCTGGCAAAATATGGGAAACCGCTGCAGTACAGGCAAGTTGCCGCCGTGGCGGACCTCGTGCGGCTCCAACTTCCTTGCGGTCTGCCCGACGAGCCGTTCCCGGCACCCTCCAGCTGCACGCCTTCGTCTCTCTAACGGACCAGGCCCCAGACGTCGCGCCACTCATCAAAGAGCCAACGAGACGGCAAAATAGTGCCCCAATATCAGCAGACGGCGCTGCGGAAACCCCTCCCCAAGGGGTACAATTAGCCCAGCGGCGGCGGGCGAAACTGTCACCGCCACCTGACGTGAAACCAGGACATCCCGAGGCACCGCTGCCGCCTCACTCTGGAATTTGAGCAGCGAATGGTGGAAACCGTCCATGAACGACCCACGATATAGGCCCTGCCACAAGATCTTTTTCCGCTATGAGGTCCCGATGCGCTCGAACTTGGCTCTCCTCCTGACCACCGTCACCGCCGCCGTCGCGTGCGGAGTCCGACCAGCGGCTGCCGCCGATCCCCAGTACTCCGCCGAAGGCATCTCGATACCCGCGGCAACTATCGATGAGCCCATCCGCAAACAATTCTCTCTTGAGGCCGCTCAGAATTATCTCGAGCAGGGTGCGCTCGCCTGGAAACGCTCCCGCAATTGCATCGCCTGCCACACGACAGGTACCTACGTACAACTACGCCCCAGCCTCTCCCCTGTTCTCGGAACACCACCCCAGGAACTTCGCGAGTTTCTTGTCGAACAAGTGAACGCGGCTCATGGGACCTCGATCGACGAGTTGAAAAAGGGGATCAAACCAACCGAGGTCGCTTACATGGCGCATGGCATGGCCGAATGGGATGCACATGTCGCCGGCAAACTCTCACCTGAAACACGTTCCGCGCTTTCGCTTTTACTCAAACTGCAGTCAGCGGACGGCAGCTGGGGAAACACGAACTGCTGGCCTCCCTTTGAATCGTCGAATTACCAGGCAGCGACGGTTGCCGCACTTGCCATCGCCGCAGCCCCTGGTTTTACACGCGATCTCAAACCAGAACAGGCGCAAGTCGTGGAGAAACTTGTCAAGTACCTCCAAACCCAACCCGCACCGCACGACTACGGGCGATTACTCTTGCTGTGGACGTCGAACCACATGCCCAAACTACTTTCCACAGAGCAGCGGCAAGCCATCATCGAAATGCTTTGGTCCCACCAGCGCGCCGACGGTGGGTGGTCGATTCGCACCTTTTCCACTCCCGAAAAGTGGGGCGGGGGCAATCGCGCTGAGAAGCTCCGTGCTGAAGCAGAGTTCAAGCAACCTCCTAGCGACGGTCACCAAACAGGCCTGGTAGTGTACATTCTGCGTCAAGCCAACGTTCCAGCAAGCGATCAACGCATCCAACGCGCCGTACAATGGCTCAAGTCCAACCAACGGCAGTCAGGACGCTGGTGGACGCGCAGCCTCAACACCGACAATTACCACTTCATCACCTACAGCGGCACCTTTTATCCGCTACTCGCGCTTTATCACTGCGATGCCCTTGGTCCATTAAGTCAGACGGAATAACCGGACTGCGACTCGCGCTGCCTACGATTGTCACGAAGCGGGCGTCACTCCCGACGGATATTCTCAGGCACCACGATTCCAGCGACTTGTCTGGAAAGTTCTCCAACATGGACGCATGTTTTGCCAGCCCTGGCCTGTTACGCAAGTTCGCTGGATCCACCGCGATTTGGCTGGCTGCCCTTGCTCTCGCACCCTGCTCTTTTGCGTACGGGGCCAACATCTTCGATGCCGAAGAACTGTTCGCATCCGGCCAATACACGGAGTGCGTCGAAGTGGCGACGGCCGAAATCAAGAAACGCAACTTCAGCGAGCCGTGGCGCATTCTCAAAACACGCGCCGAAATGGCACAGGGACAGTACGCCACCGCGTGCGAAACCATCGAAGCCGCACTCAGCCAGTTCCCGGGCAGCATTCGTTTACGTTGGCTGGCGCATGAAGTCCTACCCTTCTCTGGAAAAGCCGAGAAAAGCCGCGTCTTGCTCAACGAACTGGAGCGGATTGCAGGCGCAAACCCCGGCCGGTACAGCGATGCCGGCAATCTGATTACTTTAGGGCAATACTACCTGCATAAAGGAGCCGACGCCCGCCAGGTGCTCAACGTATTCTTCAAACCTGTCAAGACTCGGCTCCCGGATTATGTTGAAATTTACCTGGCCTGTGGCGAACTGGCTCTCTCCAAACACGATTACGAATTAGCCGCCGAGGAATTTCGCCGCGCCGAAAAACTGATGCCCCTCCATCCGGAAGTGCATTACGGTTTGGCTCGTGCGCTAGCCAGCAACCAACCTGAACTCGCTGGTGAAGCACTTGAAAAAGCATTAAAGCACAACCCTCGACACGTCAACTCACTGCTCCTCAAAGCGAATCATTTTGTTGATGCCGAAGCGTACACCGAAGCGGACGGAGTCATCCAGGAGGTGCTGGCCGTCAATCCAGTAGACCCGTCGGCCTGGGCGCTGCGTGCTGTCATTGCACATCTCAACAACGACCGAGACAAGGAACAAGCGTCGCGCGACCGTGCTCTGGAGCACTGGACTACGAACCCTGCCGTGGACGCTTTGATCGGACGGAAACTATCACAAAAATACCGTTTCCGAGAAGGCGCTGTGTACCAGCAACAGGCGTTGGCATTCGACCAATCTTACCTAGCTGCCAAGATCCAACTCGCTCAAGATCTGTTGCGACTCGGACAAGAAGAAGAAGGCTGGCGTTTGGCCGCCGAGGTTTTTGATGCGGACGGCTATCACATCGTTGCACACAACCTGGTTCAGCTGAAACAGGAATTGGCCAAATTCACAACGCTCCGCGCAGATGGCCTCATCGTCCGGATGGACTCCCGCGAAGCCGGCATTTATGGTGATCGCGCGCTCACCGTACTGTCTCGCGCACGTCGGCACCTGGGCACCAAGTACGCCACCGATCTAGAAACGCCAGTGATTGTCGAGATTTTCCCGCAACAACAAGACTTTGCGATTCGAACTTTCGGGCTCCCGGGTGGCGCCGGTTTCCTGGGCGTCTGTTTTGGTAACGTAATCACGGTCAACAGTCCGGCTTCACAAGGTGAAAACCCAGCCAATTGGGAAAGCGTGTTGTGGCATGAATTCTGCCATGTGGTCACACTTCGAAAAACACAAAATCGAATGCCACGCTGGTTGAGCGAGGGAATTTCAGTCTACGAGGAACGTCAGGAAAACGATACGTGGGGGCAATCGATGACGCCCCGTTACCGTCAAATGATCTTGAGTGATGCGTTGACCCCGGTTAGTCGACTGAGTGGCGCATTCCTACGGCCAGCGAGCCCGCTGCACTTGCAGTTCGCTTATTACGAGGCTTCACTGGTCGTTGAGTATTTGATTGAGAAGTTCGGATTCCCCGCGCTGCAGCAAGTGCTCGACGATCTCGGCAAAGGAATATCAATCGTCGATGCGTTACAACGCCATACGGCCTCCCAGGACTTCCTAGACAAGGAGTTCGCCAAGTACGCCCAGCAACACGCCATGGAGTGGGCGGCCCAAGCCGACTGGAAAGAACCCGATCTACCGCCCGATGCTGACCTCGCACAATGGGTCAAGTGGAATGAAGATCATTCCGACAACTACTGGGGACTACAACAACAAGCCAAGCTACTGCTGTCCCAACAAGACTGGCGAGCCGCGGAAAAGCCGCTCCTGAAACTCGCCACTCTGGTCCCCCAAGACCGCAGTGCAACAAACGCTTTCCGGATGCTCGCCACCGTGTACCAGAAACTTGGGGACCAGCCACGTGAAGAGGCAATGTGGAAACGTGTAGCGGAACTCAATTCCGCTGCTCATGAGGCCTATCAGCGGCTCATGGACTTCTCCCACAGCAAACGTGATTGGACGCAACTGGCCACCAATGCCCAGCGGATGCTGGCCGTTAATCCGCTGCTTCCCGCCACCCACCGCTGGCTCGCGGAGGCTGCCGACCAGCGCAATGATCGCTCCACCAGCATTACCGCCTACCGTTCCCTCCTGGCCATGGACCCGGTCGATCCCGCCGAAAGCCACTTCCAGTTGGCCCAACTCCTCTACCGGGAAAGCCAACCAGCGGCCGCGCGCCGGCAAGTACTCAAATCACTCGAACACGCGCCAGATTACCGCGCTGCGCTGAGCCTCCTCCTGCAGTTACAACAGGAGCGTGCTACCGAAACGCCACCGGAACCCACGGCCGCTCGCACGGATGCACCATGAAACTTGCCGTCACCCTGATCACATTGCCGTCATTGCTCGTGCTGACCGCCCTGTTTGGCCATAGCTGGCAGCCTCCAAACCGTAGAGCGCCTGTGGCGGACGGGATGTGGGAGATCAATGACGAATTCCAGGGTGACACCTTTACGTTTGTGCGTATCCGCTACACTTCGTTCGATCGTCGATCCGGCAGACGCGGCCGCTGGTCACGGTGGCGTACCGACTACCCCGATAGCGACCTAAATTTTTCCTTCCGGCTGCAACAACTCACCTCACTCAAGGTCAATCCGACGCCGGTTATTCTCGACCTTACTGACGAACGACTCTTTAAGTACCCCTTTATTTACCTCATCGAACCTGGCGCCCTGCTTTTCAGTGACGAGGAAGTGCTCGCATTGCGTCACTACCTTCACAACGGTGGCTTCCTGATGGTCGATGATTTCTGGGGAGAGCGCGAGTGGAACAATTTTTACCAGCAAATCAAACGTGTTTTCCCTAGTCGTGAACCTGAAGAAATCCCCCTGGAACACGACATTTTTCACTGTGTCTACGATCTCAAAGAAAAACCCCAGGTACCCAGCATCCAAGCTGCCTGGCAAGGCCGAGGTTCGGGCCGAACCTGGGAGAGACGTGACGCTATTGAACCGCATTACCGCGGTTTTTTTGATGATCATGGACGCCTAATGGCAATTGTCTGTCACAATACAGATCTGGGTGATGGCTGGGAGCGTGAGGGGGTTGCCGAATGGTACTTTCGTGAGTTTTCAGAGAAATGGGCCTATCCGCTGGGGATCAACATTGTGACCTATGCCATGACACACTGAACGTCCGTGGAAAGATGCGTGCTGGGCAGCTGGTTCCATCCAGCCTCCCCGGTTACCGGCCTGACTTGTCCCGAGTATTTTCTGGTGAAAAGGAGTAACCGCGCCGTGTCTAGCGCAGTCGATTCATACGAAGCACAACAGCAGACCGTTGAACAGGTACGTGAGGCCCGCGCCCGCATTGAAACGGAATTGGCCAAGGTAATCGTCGGGCAAAAAGAGGTGATCGGAGAGCTGTTAATTTCGCTCTTTTCAGGGGGGCATTGCCTGATCACGGGAGCTCCCGGCCTCGCCAAGACACTCCTGGTCTGTTCACTGGCCCACATCTTTGACCTGAAATTCCAGCGGATTCAATTTACGCCCGACTTAATGCCCGCAGATATTACCGGCACCGAGATTCTCGCAGAACGTGCTGACGGCAGTCGCGGAATGCAATTCGTCAAAGGCCCGATTTTCGCCAACGTCATTCTGGCTGACGAAATCAATCGTACTCCACCCAAAACCCAGGCGGCGTTGCTGGAAGCGATGCAGGAGCACCAGGTGACGACGGCGGGTGTCACTTATCCGCTTGATCAACCGTTCTTTGTCCTGGCAACGCAAAACCCTATTGAAATGGAAGGCACCTACCCGCTCCCCGAAGCACAACTCGACCGCTTTATGTTCAATGTGCACATCGATTATCTTTCTGAAGCCGATGAGGTCGCCGTTGTCACGCAAACGACGTCCACCCAGCCTCCCCCGTTGGAAAAACTGTTTAGTCATCAAGACGTTCTGAAATTTCACGAGGTCGTGCGTTGTGTGCCCGTAGCCGAGGACGTCGTGCGTTACGCCGTTCGGCTGGCCGCAGCCAGCAGGCCGGGACAACCCGACGCGCCTGGGTTCGTCAATGACTGGGTCAGCTGGGGCGCCGGATTACGTGCTGCCCAGTTCATGGTTCTCGGCGCCAAAGCTCAGGCGCTGCTGGCGGGCAATGTCCACGCCACCGTCGCCGACATCCGAGCACTCGCGCATGCCACTTTACGTCATCGCATCATGGTCGGTTACCGCGCGGAAGCAGAGGGGGTTACCGTCGAACAGGTTATTGACCGACTGCTGGAAACCGTACCTGTCCCGGGAACCTGATGGCCTCGCAACCAACACAGACGCAGCCCTCCACACCTTCCGGCCCGCGCCGAGAAGCGCGGAGCTTTATCGACCCGCAAGCACTCATGCGGATCGAAAGTCTACAGCTACGCGCTGCATCGGTCGTCGAGGGATTCCTGCACGGCTTGCACCGCAGCCCCTACCATGGATTCTCTGTCGAATTCAGTGAATATCGCGAGTATCTTCCCGGAGATGACCTTCGTTTCCTGGACTGGCGTGTCTTCGCCCGCACCGATCGGTTCTACATCAAACGGTTTGAAGACGAAACCAATCTGCGGTGCGAACTCCTGGTCGACACCAGCCGTTCAATGAGTTTTGGATCGGACACATTCTCCAAACTCGACTACACGCGAACGCTCGCCGCCACCATCGCTTATTTCCTTTCCCTGCAGCGGGATGCTGTGGGCCTACGCGCATTTGACGAGCGCATTGTCGAAACACTGCCCGCTCGCTATCGACCAGGACACTTGAATCGCCTCCTATTAGCTCTAGAGCGAACCCCCGCCGGCGAAGGAACTGACCTGTCCGCGCCCCTCGAGGAAATTGCGGCGACGGTCACGAAACGGGGGATGATCGTCCTCATCTCCGATTTGCTGGCCCCCCTGGACAAACTCGACAAGTCCCTCGGCTATCTCCGCTCGAGAGGACATGAAGTCATTCTTTTACGTGTACTCGACCCGGCTGAAATCGACTTTTCGTTCGACACTCCGACGATGTTCCGAGACGTCGAGTCAGGGCAACAAAGGTACGTTGACCCACAATCCGCCCGGCACGAATACCAGATTCGTTTCCGAGAACACGCAGACGCCATTAAGGCCACCTGCGACATACTCGGAATCGACCTCTACGAAATCCCGACCGACCAGCCGCTTGAGTTATCGCTATTTGACTTCATTCAATCCCGGCAACAGCGAAGCCGCCACGTGGCGCGCCGATCGAACCGGCCACGGAGGGATGCATGAACCTGATTCCCAGCATGCTGTTTCCCTGGTTCCTGGCCGGAGCATTCGCCATTGCCTTGCCCATCGCGCTCCATTTCTTGCGACGGTCTCCGCGCGGCCGCACCGAATTCAGCTCATTGATGTTTGTTCCGACCTCCCCCCCCACGCTGACAAGCAGGAGCCGGCTGGACGACTGGTTGTTGCTCCTGCTGCGCGCGTTGGCACTACTCTTGTTGGCAATCGCTTTCGCCCGACCTTTCTTTCGCTCCAGTGACACGCTCGACCAAATCACCGCCAGTAACCGGCGGGTGGCGATCTTGGTCGATCGCAGTGCCAGCATGCGACGAGGCAACCTCTGGCAACGTGCCGCCGATGAGGCGGAACGCGCCGCGACTCAGGCTTCAGCGGAGGCGGACGTCGCCGTGTACACCTACGACGATACCGTTGAGATCCTTGTCCCCTTCGCGGAAACCGTTGGACCTCAAGCCTCCGCAACGCATGTCAGAGGAGTCAAGCAACAACTACTCGATACCGGCCCGACGTGGGGAGCGACAGACGTCTCAGCCGCACTGACTTCCGTCGCTGACACGATGTTGGCTTGGCAAGATCGGCAACGCGGCCAAACCAGCTCGCAAATCATCCTGATTTCAGACATGCAAGAAGGCAGCCAGCAGGAGCGGCTCCAGGCTTACGAATGGCCTCGGCAAATCCCGGTGGATGTAAGACCTATTGTTCCCAACGTGACCGCGAATGCCGGGATTCAATTACTTTCCAGCGACAACGAGCTGAACCCCAGCCCTGAACAACGCGTGCGTATCAGCAACGAGCGCGATTCCAGCAAGGAGCAGTTCCAACTCCGCTGGTGGGCTGGCGCCAAGCCTATCGGCGAGCCGCTTGGCATCTACGTGCCACCAGGTGAAAGTCGTGTCGTGCAACTGCCCAATCCCGCACCCGCCGGCAACGTGGATCGCCTGGAGATCGCAGGCGACGATTGTGATTTCGACAACAAGCAGTTTCTGATTCCCAGTGAGCAAAGCGACGTCCAGGTTCTCTACTCCGGTCCAGGAAACCTTCAAGACACGAAGCAGATGGCCTATTTCCTTAATCTAGCCATGATTGACAGCCAGCGACGACGATTGCGCATGCAATTGCAACCACCGTCCGATCAAGGCCCGCTGGCGATCGACGACGATACAGGGCTGGTCGTGGTTAGTCGCACACTTTCAACGGACCAGATCAAACAGTTACACACCTATATCGTTGACGGAGGATCCGTGCTGTTCGTCATCCCAGACGCCAGTGTGGCGGGGGCGCTCGCCGCGTTACTGGAAGATTCCGAGGTCACGCTGAAAGAGGCTTCCGGCGATTATGCCATGCTGGGACAGATTGATTTCGAGCATCCCCTGTTCGCCAGTTTTCTCGGCGCGCGCTACAACGATTTCACCAAGATACGTTTCCAACGACACCGCATACTACGCGCGAGTACAACGGGGAACGCCGACGTCATCGCGCGCTTTGACACCGGGGATCCGGCCGTGATGGTCCAACGGCGTGGTCCGGGCCAATTGGTTATCCTGGCGTCCGGATGGCATCCGGCAGACAGTCAACTCGCCCTCTCAAGCAAGTTTGTCCCCTTCCTGGAAGGCCTCTTGGACAAAACCGGCAACGCATCCCAAACACCTCAGAACTGGCATGTTCACGACGCGATTCCAGTGGACGGATTCTCGGTAGTGGAAACCCCGGCGGGCGAAGAGATCACGCTGGACTCTGGCGCAACACATTTTCACGCTACTCTGACACCCGGAATCTACCAAGCTCGCCTGAGCGACCAGAGCCGACGCTGGTCAGTCAATCTGGCACCCTCTGAAAGCCGCACTGCCCCCATCGACCGCTCTGCCCTAGAACAACACGGAGTACAACTGGGGATAACAGTCAGTCGGGAAACCGAACTGGAACGGGCACGCCAACTGCGACGCACGGAATTGGAAAGCAATCAGAAAATCTGGCGTTGGGCCATCTTAGCGGCATTCGGTTTGCTGGTTTTGGAAACCTGGATGGCGAGCAAACCCAAACTCGAGGTCTCTCCCTTTGGATCGACTGGATAAAGCCATGACCGACTCCCGAATCCAACTTTCCCTGAAGTCTGTCGCCGCGCGCATCTGGCGATTGGAGTGCCTGCGGGTCAGCACGGCAACATGGGCAACCCTCGCTGCCTTCGGCGCAATCTTCTGGTACTTGCAAACTACGGGCATCTGGTCCTCGCGTTGGACGCTGGCGGCTCTTTTCACAGCGGCCGTCATGCTCCCCTGGCAGATACTGCGTTCCAGGCGTCGTTACTGGTCCGATTTCCATCTCGTAGCCACCCGCATCGAGCAGGAATATCCGACACTCGACACCCGACTGCTGGCAGCTATGGAACAACAACCTCAGTCACCTGATACCCGGTTGAATTATCTCCAAGAAACACTCATTCGCCAGGCATTGACACAGGGCGGACAGCGCGGCTGGGAACGCATGGCACCACTGCGAACTCAACTGATGACATGCATGGCCTGTTTCACAGCCTTAGGCACCCTGGCAATCTGTGGAGTCGGGCTGGCGGTCACCAGTCCACCCCGTGCAGAGAAACAATTGACTACCAGCAGCATTACGACACCACCCGAATCACTTGGAATTCAGGTAGACCCTGGAGACACCGAAATCGAACGCGGCACGAGTTTGCAGGTCATGGTGCGATTTCAGAAGGAACTCCCGTTTGAGGTCACATTGCATCACCAGGGGAGCACCGCTGTCACCGAACAGGTCTCCATGTCACAGAGCCTGGACGACCCTGTGTTTGCCAGTCGACTGTCGAACATACAACAAGACCTGGTCTACCACGTTACCTATCCCGGCTGGAAGAGTCCTAGCTACCGGGTTCGCGTATTCGATTACCCCGCACTCCAACAGGCGGACGCTAAACTCGTCTTCCCCGGCTACACCGGGCTCACTGAAAAACAAGTCAACGATGTGCGCCGCGTGACTGCGGTCGAAGGCACCCACGTGACCCTTGCGATGTACCTTAACAAGCCGATTCAGGCTGGATATTTGCGAGATTCAGACAACCGCGAAATCCCACTTCAGCCCAGCGCCGCGAACCCCCATATGTACACCGTGGAAATGCCCACGATGACTTCTGGTCGTTATCGCCTCCACCTCGTCGACGATCAAGAACGCACCAACAAATTCCCTCCCGAATTCGTGTTCCGCGCTACTCCCAACCAGACACCTAAACTCACGATCAAACATCCCGGGCGTGATGTCCTCGTATCGCCCCTGGAAGAACTCCGTCTCAAGGCCGACGCCTGGGATGATTTTGGCCTGACCGACCTCGGATTAACCTACAACCTGGCCGGTCAAGAACCCCACGAGATTCTCTTTGACCAACCATCTGGACAGAACCGGCAACAATCACTGGACCAGCTATTGGCAATGGAAGACCTCCAGGCGCAACCTGACCAGTTACTCTCTTTTCATTTCTGGGCACAGGACGTCGGCCCCGATGGCCAACCCCGGAAAACCTTTAGCGATATGTACTTCGCTGAGGTGCGGCCGTTCGACGAGATCTACCGCTCCGCCCCCGCTCCCCCTGGCGGCCAATCCCAACCGCAGGGTAACAATGCCCAACAGTCCTCTTCGGGCGCCAGCGAGCAACTTTCAGAACTCCAGAAACAGATCATCAACGGCACCTGGAAGTTACAGCGACAGGTGGGAATCCGCTCCAAATCGGACACCTGGTCCGCTGACGCCACCGTCCTGCGTGACTCGCAACAAACCGCGCTGAACCAGGTCAATGAGATTGGTACAGCAATTGAGGACGCTGCCGCAGCGGCGGACATTGAAGCCATCCAAAAACACATGACAGCAGCCGTCGACCACCTTGCCCAGGCGGTCGAGGCTGGCACTGATGCCGGGCAAGTTGAATCCGAGATGAAAGCAGCCCTCCAACAAGAACAAGCGGCCTACCAGGGACTACTCCGCTTGCGTGCGCGCGAGCATCAGGTCACTCGCCAAAATAGCCAGAGGGGGAACTCGTCGAGTGCGCGTGGTGCGGCCAGCCGTTTCCAGCAACAACTAGAGCAACTGGAACTAGCCAATTCAGACAATCGCTACGAAACGCAAAGCCAAGCGCAACCGCAAACCGAGGAAGACAACCAGCAGCGTGAAGACCGTCAGATCCTCAACCGTCTCCGCGAACTAGCGCGACGCCAGGAAGATCTCAACGACCGCATCAAGGAAATGCAATCCGCACTGCAAGAAGCAGCCAACGAAAAAGAACAGGAAGAGATCCAGAAACAGCTCCAGCGTCTCCGAGATCAACAGCAAGAAATCCTGCGTGACACGGATGAACTTAGTAGCCGGATGCAACAGCCTGACAATTTACCCCGAATGGCAGAGGCGCAAGAACAGTTGGAGGAAGCTCGCGAGAATTTGACGCAAGCATCGGAGGCTCTCCGGGAGGGACAAGTCTCGCAGGCGGCCGCCTCGGCCACTCGCGCCGAACGTGAATTCAAAGAGCTCCGAGAAGAGTTTCGCCAGTCGACCGCAGAACGCTTTTCTGATGCCATGAAACAGATGCGGGAAGATGCGCGCGAACTGACGCGGAACGAACAGGCCATCGCTCAAGAGTTGAAATCACTTGATGAACCCGAGTCGCGTTCACTCCGAGACACACCCCAACGGAAGGAGCTTGAAGAAGACCTTGCCCAACAGCAATCCGGTATCGAAAAACTACTCGAGCGCATGGAGGAAACGATTACCGAAGCCGACGAAACGGAGCCACTCCTTTCCAATCAACTTTACGACACACTTCGTGACACGCGCCAAGGACGCTTGCAAGATGCGATGCGTTCGACCCGCGAGTTGATCCAGCAGGGCTTTCTGGAAAACGCCCGCAACGCGGAAGAAGTCGCGCGGGCGGAACTGGAGAAACTCGAAGAGGGAGTTGAGCAGGCTGCCGAAAGTGTGCTCGGCGACGAGACGTCCGGCCTCCGCCGCGCACTCGACGAGGTCCGCGACCTACAAGATCAACTGGAAAGTGAAATCTCCCGCGCCACCGATTCTCAGCCAAACGGCAGCGAGACTCCCGAACCACAACCAGGCCAACCACAACCAGGCCAACCACAACCAGGCCAACCACAACCAGGCCAACCACAACCAGGCCAACC
>PAQH01000114.1 GCA_002709225.1 Planctomycetaceae bacterium | reverse complement strand
TGCTGCGCGGTTGCGCTGCACGAAAACTACGCAAGTTATGATACAAAATCTCAGGGGTGCTGCGAGTACGCACGGTCGCACGGCGCATTACCACGAAGAGCAATCAATGTCTTGCAATCGGCTTGGAGGATTATGATTGTGCGCGGTTGCGCGGCACAAGTCTTCGCACGCCGGTTCACGCTAATCGTGTTTTTTTTGCAACGTTGTATGGCATGGCGTCGATTTCTGGGCCCGTTGGGCTTCTGTCGAGTTGCGGGTGCCGTTTTCTGGCGGGCTGGCAAATCAACAGGCTGTTTCGTCGTTGGACACCACCGGTACCGAGTTTGGCAACTTATCCTTGACGCTCAAAGGACTACTGCTTTCAGACGACAGCAGCGCGGTCTCGGCGGGGCTCGCCATGGTCTTTCCTACCGGTGCGGATGCCACCGTGACGTTTGCCGCGGCAGACTCACTCGAATTTCGGAATAACTCGTTCTACCTGCAGCCATTTCTGGCTTATTACCGCCAGGTCAATGAACGACTGTTCCACCAGTTTTTTGTGCAGTTTGACTTTGATACTTCGGGCAGCGATGTGCGGTATTACGGCGCCGGCAGCGCCGATTTCACGTCTGAGGAAATCCGCAGCCAAAACCTGATGTACCTTGACTACCAGCTCGGTTGGTGGTGGTATCAGGCAGATGCGGATGAGAGGATTCAGGGCATTGCACCGATCGTGGAATTACACTACACGACGACCTTGGAGGACCTTGAGAATGGGACTCTGGGGCGGGCTATCTTTGTCCAGAACGCGCGTCGCGACATTCTTAACCTGACCGGCGGACTCTACTTTCAGCTCTCCGATACCGCGTCGTTCAAGGTCGCCTCCGCTGTTCCGTTGCGGTCAGAGCTGGACAAGTTGTTTGATGCCGAATTCAGTGTCCAGTATGAGCGGCGTTATTGACGCGTGAGCCGTTTTCAGGGACACGCAGCCCGTTCGGTAGGTTTCGGGCTGCCGGCCACGCGGCTGACCGGGAAGTCGGCGAAGTCAAGCAAGTCCGCTGGCCCGGCCGTGGGGAACTGTTGATACGTGTCCCCGATCGAGTCCGCGCGGACTGTAGTTTTGACGTACTGGATGAGTTCTCGCCAGCTGACGATGCCATCCCCATTGCCGGGAGTGGTGTCGGCCGCCCCACGCAGGGCTTCCACTAGCCGATGGGTGAATCGACCCAATTTGCGTGCCCGCTCTTCGACAGCCTCTTGCTGACCCTCCGTCGCGGTCAACGTAAACACCAGATCGTCCTGGAGAACCCGCAGTGCGGACTTCAACTCACGTTGCCGCAGTGGTTGCAGGGCCCCACTGTGACAGGTATCCAGGATCACCAGCTTACGACAGGGGATGTCGGCAAACAGGGTGAAGGCATCAAAAGAAAAGCAATCGCGGTACCGCTGTGCGGCAAGATCGCGAAACCGGGCATTGGCGGTGACGTAGTAATAGGTGTCGCTGACGCGACCTCGAAGGCCATGACCGGAGAGAAAAATCACCAGCAGGTCATCCGGAGTCACTTGTTTTCGCAGTCGCTCGGCGTATTGTTGCATCGTCGCGAACCAGACGGGGCGCGTTACCCGCTGGTTGGCTATGGCTAGCCCGAACGTGCGATAGAGCGGTTGGGCGCCCCGCTGGAAGGTCTGGGCTACCTGAGTCGCGTTGTTGACTGCGAATTCCAGACGTGGCAGCTGTGCGTCGCGATACTCGTTGATACCGGCGGTCGCGATGAACAATCGTGGGCGGCCCCAACGGGGCGTGTTTTGTTGCACCGTCACCGCTGCCCGGCCGACAACTTCGCCTTCGGTGGCGGCCACCACTTGCAAGCGGATACGCCGCTGTGCGGGTAACAGGGCGTCCCATGCGTATTCGACCTGGGTACCTCCCGGGATGGTCATTTGCTTGATGCGACGCCGATTCTTGGCCAACACGCCGTTCGCGAACGCTTTGGGGGGAACCAAACGCTGGCCGTTGCGGATCGTAATGCGGGCCTGCAAACGGACGACTTGTGCCGCCACCAGGCTGTTGGCATCTGGCGCGGTAATTTGCACGGTTGGTTTAAGCGCGTAAGCTTCCGCGACTGCCCGTTGGGTTTCCGTGGGGAGCTTCGCCTCTACTTGCAGCAATGCATCATCTAAATTACCGGTTTTCAGTAACCTGGCCATCGCCTCGGGACGTTCCAGCGCTTTGCGAAACTGGTCTGCTAGGAAGACGTCGGGCAGTTCACCAAGGCCGCGATTGACTTGCCAGCCAAACAGGCGGTGTCCTTCGAATGAAGCGTCGTAGTAACCGGTCGGATTCCAGAAGGCCCATTCGCGGTCCTTACTGATCACCAGGGAAGCCAGGGGCTGCCAGGCGGGGAACATCTGGAACACTGGGCCGCGCGCGCGACCGCGTTTGAAGTCGAAGACCAGCAGTGTGTCCCAGGAGGATTGCTGCAGTTGCGCCAGGATCGCACGTGCGCCATGCGCGGTGCGGACCGGATTTTCCTGCTGGTGGGCGGCAGTGCCGTCGTACCAACTCAGGGCCACTAACTGGTCTCCGCGGCGGACACCGCGGAAATAAAGGGGACCGTCTTTCCGAACCGAAATGACTTCCAATCCGCCGCCCTCTTTGACCGTCCATCGCGCTCCCCAGCGATCGAGGCGCTGGTTGTCACTTGCCAGCTGCGTCAAAGGCCAGAAGCGGACTGTTCCATCGGAGGAGCTTGAAACCAGGTAGCGTCGATCGTGGGTCACTGCCAGACCGGTGATATCGCTACCGTGGCCACGAAACACCCGCAGAATCGGGCAAGCGTTCTTACGGGCTAATTTGAAGACGTAAATATTGTTGTTTTTGGCGCTGAGCGCGATAGCGACTGGCCGGCCTGTTGTGTCCGAGATCCAGCACCTGGGACCTTGCTGATCGTAGAGGCTTGGATTGAAAGCAACGTGGCCTGCTGGCCGGCCCTTTTCGGTAAGCTGCAGGTGGATGGCATTCGGCTCAGCAGGTGCGGCGGATGCTAATTCCCACTGTCCTCGATGGTCGTGGGGTTGTGACCAATCATCGGGTTCCAGTTTCAGCCGACTGTCGAGTTGCGGTGCGCTGGCGTTGAAACGTTGGGTGAGTCGGACCCTTCCGCGCTCCCGTTGGGTGCCGATGGCCACCCGGTAACCGGGGCCCCGTCGCGCGCAGGCAACACGCAGGGGGGACGCAAGAGCAGCCCGGAGTCGTTGGCGTGTGGTGGGGTGGTCAGGAGATTGAAGGAAGAGCTCGGCACCGGCCGCGTAGGCCAGGTTGTTCCCGTCAGGACTGATGGCACAGACGTAGATGTCGTCGTCGGCTTGTAGGTCGGGTTGTTGTTTTATTAGCGTTCGAATGTTGGCAGTGTTCCAGTTTTGCAGCACGGCCGTTGCGCCGTTTGAGCGGCGGGTGCCGACCAGCAGCGTGCGGCCGTTATCAGAAAATGTCAATGACAGCGGTAAGTGGTCGATAAACTGTCTGGTGCGCTGGCCGGTCTGGAGGTCCCAGACAAAGAACTGGTACAGAATCTCTTCATCGGTTCCTTGGAACCGGGCCAGATCTGCCGATGCCAGCCGGGTACCATCACGCGAGCACGCGAGTGTCGTGACCATTCCACGGTGAAGACCGTCGAGTTCCATGGGTAACAGTGGCCCCGACGTCCGCGTCACCACGTCAAAGCGGTGCAATCGCCACAAGGGATATGGCTGTTTTTCAGAGGGTTGATAGACGGGCAACACCAGGTGTCTGCCATCCAGCATGACGACCTGGGTGGTTTCCCGATACCGGGAGAGACGCTTGGCGACATCAGGTCGGTAACGCTCCCGGTCGGGCGGTTGGACCATCTGGGCACGCCATTGTCCGCTTTCATCCGGCTTCCAGTAAAGGGCTCGACCAGCGCGATCGACCGAAGTCAGTCCCCGCTGCGCAGGGTCGGGCGAAAAACAGAGCGAGGCGACGACCTGGCGGTGTCCGACCTCCTCATCCACTAGCGTCACCTCGAGATCGCCCGTTCGTGCGTTGACCAGCACGATTTCGCCCATGCGACCCGCGGCACCATGTCCGGCAATGGCCAGCAGATCTCCGCTGGTAGCTAGTGCATAAATCCGCCCCCGCGGACCACGTTGGATTTGCCAGGGAATCGAACGTTGGTAGCGCCAGTCAGGCCGGCCGCCCGATTTCATGGGTATCGGACCCCACACAAAGGTCCGCTTGTCATCACCCGCCGAGCAGAGCCGCTTTGAATCACCGCTAAAGGCGAGTGCGCGAATCCGGCCCACATGTCCTTTCAGATGTAGTTGTAACCAAGGGGTTCCATCCGGGCTGCGTTCCCTTTGGACGAGTTCTGCCAGTCCCTCTGCTGTGAGGAGGTTGGTGGTTGCTGTGGGAGTGGTCAATTTGGGCAGCCGATAGGTCACTGTCGGTGGCTGTTGAACGGGGGCAGGGACGTTTGGCAGTCTGGTTTCCGCCGGCAGGGTTCGCGCTACCAGGGGCACGTTTTCCGCAGTGTTCCGCGTAGCGGGCAAGGCTGATTCGGGCGGTAGCGTCTGGACGACGGGTTGGCGCCCGGGGAGTGTCGATTCGCTTGGCAACTGGCTCGGCAATGGTGATACGTTTCCCAGCCAGAGGAGGGTTCCCAGGGCGATGTGCCAGGCAGTATAGGCTTGGGTTTTGTCCATCGCGGCCTCTATCACCCCTGCGCTATGAGGAAGCGGCGCGTACCCTGACAAAGGAAGTTCGACAGCCAGCCTGCAGTCAGATGGCCGGATACCAAACCAGTTGTCAATCAATCAGTCAATAGCTATCAATCAACCCCACCTGTGTGATACACGTCTTCTGCAAAAGACGCAACCATTCGCCAAAGAGTGACCGCTGACGTGTCATGTCCTGTGAGATATGGGAATCGACTCGTGGTCCTATGTTGTTCATCTTTATCGAAACAACGTATGATCAACGAGAGTGCTGAAATCCACCCTTGAGGGATTGTGGTTATGTGCGTTTTGCAATTCCGTTGGTGTCGGTTCAGTTTGTTCATGTTCGTCGTTCTTGGCCAGGGAACGACTTTTTCACAAGATGCCAATCCGGACTCGACGAAAGCGGTTCTGGAGACGATTTTCAGTCCGCGCCGCGCGCCGCGCGCACGGACAATGGGGCTGGTGCAGCGTAGCTTCCTGGATCTGTTAGAGGTCGCGCGTCCCAAGTTGGAGATGGCTTTGGTCATTGACGGGACGGAGAGTATGGGAACCGCGATTGTCGGGATCCGGCATGCACTGCGGCAAATGGTCGAGGATTTACAGCGTTACAAAGCTGATGTTTCCTTTCAAATCGTGGTGTTTCGCGATGAGGGGGCGCCGTCCGGGGTCTCCAGTTTTCCCTTGCACACGCCCCAGATCGCACGGCAGGGTGGGGGGAAATTACGGTCTTTTACGAGTGACCAGAACGTCCTCCGCGAAGGTGTGGAACAGATTCAAATCGAATCGGGAGCCCCCTATTTTCCAGAGCTGATCGATTTGGGGATCCACCAGGCGTTGACCGAACTGAACTGGTCGCATGCGTCTGATGTTTCCCGTTGGATTCTCGTGTTTGGGGATGCGCCGCCGTTTGATGAAGGGTTCGTGGAAGCGGGATCGAAAGCACGGCGGAGAGTTGCAACCCAGCAGTTGATTAGCACTGCCAAGAGATTGGATGTCAGGATCAGCAGTGTGTTGTGTAATAGTCGAAACCAGGATCTTGTCAGTTATCGAGGAGTCTTGCCAAAGACACAGCAGTTCATGAATCGATTAGCCACCGATACAGGTGGGTTGATGCTTGATCTTTCTTATGCGGACATTCGCAACGCGATCGAAGATGCGGCCCGCATTCAGCGGGTACGTTACCGGAAGATCGGCGCGCTGACTCAAGAATCGATCGAAGCTGCTCGGACACAAGCAACTGAGCGTCGGACTTCTGTTGCCGAGCCACGTCGCCTTCGCATGGCGGTGTTGCCCCATGTCTCGTTAGTGGATCTGCAGTCCGCCGGTGCCTTTGACCCCGCCCGAACCGAGGTGCAAATTGCCGCTGAGTTGAGACACCACTTTCGCGCAGTACCTGGCGCGGAACTGGCAAGTTCCCTGGCGGTTGAACGCCAGGTGATGCGTTTCAAGTCGCAGGGTATTCGCGGTGCGGACTTGCTGCCAGCGCTGGCTACTGCGCTGCGGGTTGACTATCTGATTTGGGGGAGTGTTGTGGAGATGGAAGGTCGTTTACAGATCCAGTCGGTTATCTACCAGCAGGCAACAGGTAAAGAGTTGATCCGACACACCGTGAGATCGAGTGCTCAGCTCCCGGTCGTTGAAGTGATGTCCAGCCTGATGAACCGATTAGTGGATAAGGCGATTGAGTCGGGCACGGATCCTCGGCTGGCTGCTGCACTGGAGTTGATCGGCGCAGGGTCGCTGGCCGAACACCGCCTGCTGCAGCCGGTCACGGAGACGCTGAGTGCCCGCGCGCCTCTGTTGCACGGATTTGAGTTGCTGGAGAAGGCGCTGGCTTACCCAGCGGGCAGTACGGACGGGGCGCTTTTGTTACGACAAAGTCGCCGTGCACTTGAATTGGCCCAGCGAGCAGACCAGCAAAATCCTTTGGTGGCTCTGCTGCTGGCCAATGTCGCCTTTAATGAAGGACAGGCGTTGTTGCGAGGGGGACAAGAAGATGCGGCGCGGGTGCATTGGGAGCGGAGTTCGCGCTGGCTGAAGTCGGCTTTTGCTCGCCGCCAGCAGTCCCGTTTCAGTTACTTGCGATGGGAAATTGAGGCGGATTATGCGTTGCTGATTAAGAAAGATTTTGCGGGGGCGACCAGGATTTACGAGAGACTGGCTGAAACAAGGGCGGAGAATCCCCTGCATACGACGCTGCGGGCGCATTGGATGTTGGCTGGCATCCATAGTGGTGATTGGGGGGTGGCCCATGCACCCGATGCCGCCATGCTGATTGACGGCGCGCTGGTTCGACACCATCTCACGCAGATTCTCGCACATTTTGAGGAAAGCAATGAGGCTGCCTTTATCCGCCGTCAGCTCCGCTGGGATGACCGTAACGGGAAAAACCGTTTTGAGCACTTCCCGCGGATCCACGATGCGGTTGCCGAGCAGATCCGCTGAGTTGTGGTGCCTTTAGTTCAGCCCCGATCAGTCGGTTTCCGCTGCCGGGGTAATCTCGATCTGCAGCGCATCGCAGGCGTGCTTGATGACTAGGCAGCGTCTCAGGTCCCAACTAACTAGCGCGCCATTGTGCCCTCCGGCGATTAACCACCGCGGCGTAACTACGACTTGTGCAATGCGTCCATTGCCGCTGGCGAGTACGAGTGGGCCCTGTGTGGGGGCATGGTAATTCCATAAGCGAACGGTTCCGTCGTCGCTACCCGTTGCTAGCCAGCCTGCCAAGGGGACAAAGGCGATCGAATGGACAGCACCCTGGTGCTGTCCGGGGAGTGGCTGGCTTGTGTTTTCTGTTAGATTCCAGACGTGCACACTACCATCCGCACCGCCGCTGGCCAGCAGAGTTGGCCGCGGGTTTCCAGTGCTGTCCGGCGGTTGGGGGTAAAAGCTGAGGCAGGTAATCGTATCGAGGTGACGGTGTTGACCCTTGGGTGGTGGACCACCTGTCAGCCGCACCACTTCGATTGGATACTCGCCCTCTGGAGTGACACCTTGGCCGATCGCGGCAAACCGATTGTCGTCAGAAATAGCCAGTGCTGGTGGATCGTTGGCCGAGACTTTCACCAGGTCGAGTGGAGCCGTGGGATCGGGTTGCTGGAGTTTCCAACGGCGCACCTCGCCTCCGGTGCTGGAACTGATGGCCCATTGATTGTCTGGCGTGATGTGTACATCGTGGACTTGTTCGCGGTGTTGGCCAATCAAGACCGGAACCGCTGTGGGATCCTGCCAATTCAAGTCCCAGCGTAACAGTCGGCCATGCAGATCTCCGGTAACGAGCCACCGTTGATCGAAGCTGATGGACAAGGCCCAGCCGCGCAACCTGGCTGGTGCCAGAGTCTTTTCGACGTCTCCCGTGGCACCAATTTCTGCAATTGACACTCGTTCGTCGAGATCCGCGGAAACGACATAGGATCCGCGCGCGATCACGTTGCATACGTCTACGGGGGAATCGGAGCTTGGCTGGTGTGCGTAAAGCACGCGCTGGTGGAACGGGTTCTCGGCGAGGTCCCAGAGTGCGATTCGACTACCTTGTTGTCGGGTGACGAGCCATTTACTCGTGGAGAGGGTCGCGAGGCAACGCAGCGTAAAGCGGTCTGTTTCGGGTTGATTGAACACCGCGTGGATCGTCGGTGCGACAGCATACGACGCCTGGTCGATGCGCAACGCTCGCTGGTATTGTTCGCTCGCCGTGTCGAGGTTCTGTAGGTTAAGTGGTCCGAGCGTGGCAGTCTGGAACGACTGGCTTGCCTGGGTTCTGGCGGATGCCAAATTCGGATCACTTGGGCCAGATGTCTGTGGCGTCGATGGGATTTGGGGCGTCGGTTCAGTGAGCAACCAGTTTCCTGTGACTGCCAGCAGTAATGCGAGGATCAACCCTCCCAGCACCATGGTTGTTTTCTGGCGTTGCCCGGTGCCAGGCGTCTCGGCGGGCTGCTTGTCGGCGACCGCGTTGACTAAGCTACACACCATTTCATGACAGGAATCAAAGCGTGCGTCGGGGTCCAACGAAGTCGCTTTGGAGATTACCTTGCGTTCCAGGGGAGGGAGTGCGGCCAGGTCGAGATTACCACTGCGGTGTGCCTCGAGTACTTCGAGGATTCCGGAACATTGGAAGGGTAGTCGGCCCGTTCGCAACTCGCAGTATGTAATCGCCAGAGAGTACTGATCCGTGTTTTGTGAAGGACGCTGATGGAAGCACTCGGGCGCCATGTAGGCGGGCGATCCCGCCACCTCGGTTCCCGTAAGTGTCGCCCAGTGATCGCTAAAGAAGCGCGCTAGCCCAAAGTCACCGATCATCACCGATGAACCCGTGAGCATGAGATTAGCCGGCTTGATGTCGCAGTGCTGGATACTGACGTGCTCGTCTTCCATCAGGTGCTGCGGAGCATTCAAGAAGTCGATCCCCTTGGCGGCTTCCGTCATCAAGTTCAGGAGCTCGTCTGGGGGAATACCTTGATGGCCTTGTGCTTGACATTCCTTGAGCCGTTCGTTGAGGTTTTTGTCACAAAGTAGTGTTGCGATCACCAGTTGACGGGGAATTGTCTCGTACGAGAAGGTGCTTGTCTCAGTCGGAGATTGTGTCTCGCGATCGGTTTCGGATCCGTGTTTGGGTGGCGATTCTGCCTCGGATAACAGCTTGTCGTCGAGTACCTGGCCTACCGAGTTGCGCAACCACAAGGCGATGACTGAGGCCAGGTGCGGGTGGCGGATCGTCTTGATTTGCTGCACGGCCCGCAATTCCTTGACTCCCTGCCGATCACTTAGATCGAGGAACTTGAGCGCCACTTGCGCACCACCAGGGGAGGTGGCGCGCCAGACCTCACCGAACTGGCCGCGTCCCAGCAACGATTCAATCCGATAGCCGGGGATTGGTTGGTCGCCTACTTTGAGCATCTATTCGGATTCCCGTCCAAAGAGAGGCGTAGCGGAAAGGTCAGGATAACCGGTGAATGAAGTTCGCGGTGGTTAATACACAAGATAGAGCGACAGCCTGATTGGGTGCGACTGCGAAAGCCTGCTGCCAGAAAATCCCGTAGCTATTGGGAACCAGTCTGGCCTGCTGAACAACACGATTAGGGGGGCGCATTAGCTTTTGCTGGGCGTATCCAGGCACCATTTCGAAAGTGGGATTTACGTGGATCGAATTCGGTAAGCGACTCTAAACGTAATGGCAGCGTAGGACCCGGTGATGTGCGTTTGAACAGGCGTGACCAGGATTTGCCGCTACTTTTTTCTTTGGAGGTAGCCAGGCTGGGGGAGGTTGGAAAGAGGATCGCCAGTTCGAGTGTGATTACTTTTTGCAGAATCAACGGATTCAGTTTGCGACGATTGGTCCCCGGTGTACAGGCGGTAACCAATTCGTGATGCTCGAGTATGTCCTGGTATCGCTGCAGGTGCTGCTTCACGTCGGTTCGTTGGGCGATCCGCAACGCTTCGGACTTGCTGCCACGCCGTAAGGCACGTAAGGCAGCCAGTAACCGGTTTTGGATGTCGATTTGCTCTCGGTCGGATGGACGAAACCGATCAGGTTCTTTGAGGAGGGCTCGGTCTGCAGCGGGATCAAGTAGAAACAGCATCGCTCGAAAACGACGCTCTTCGGCTGGATTGCGGGCGAGACTGACCATGCCTAACAGGGAACTGCGCCCCAAGCGTTCTGGATCCAGAAAGGCGGCGATCAGATAGAGTCGCAGTGCGGCGTGATGGGCCTCCGGGTCTTTGCGTTTGACGGCCAATTCTTCGGCCAGGTCCCGGTAGTTGGCGGGCTCGTCCTGTTTCAGTGTCGCGAGGTCGGCTGCCGACACCGTGACCACGATGAGGGCAATTTCGGCGCGGTCAATTCGGCGGCGGGCTTTGGTTCCATCAGGGCGAATTTCGTCGATGACAACCTGATTATCATCTTGGCGAATCAAGAATCCACGTATCTCTTCTCCACCCTTGGTGGAAACCAGTACGCCACGCACGCCTTGTGTAGCGCACAGGCATAAGCCAATGGCCAACAACAACTGTCGCCAGCAAGTCGGGGAGGGCCTGGTGGCCGAGGTTGTGAGAATTGTGTTCGGGAGGACGGAGCGCTTCATTCTGCCTTCTCTGCCAGTAAGAGCCAGGCTCGCAACAAGGCCGTTTCCCCGCTGCGAAGTTGGGCGACAAGTTCCGTTGTTTTTTCGTCTTCCTGATGTAGTTGCTGGATAATTGCGTTTGCCTGAGATTGGAGCGTCGCGTACCTGCGGATGACATCGATGCATAACAGCCGCAAGTAAAGACGTTGTAATCGTACCGTTAGAGCAAAATCATTCGCGGAGAGATATTCTGCCGCGTCGATTTGCTTGTCGATTTGCAACGCGAAGTGGCGGTTCGCGCCAGTCACAGTTGGTTCCAGTATTTCGGCGGCATGCCTCACCAAGGAGGCGAGCACTTCTGAAGGAGATGTGGCGCCCAGGTATTGGGCCTCCGCGAGACCTCGCAAACGGGCCTGCGTCGCGTATGATTCGGTGAGCGATTCCTGCACACTGTCATGGATCCCTGTCCCAGGGTCGCGGTTTTCAGCGCCATTGCCGGTAAGTGCATGCCGCAGTAATTGTTGTTGCAGGTCGCGTTTCCAGGTCTCGACGGACCCGCCGCTTTGCTCCTCCAGGTCAAGCAGTTGTGCGACCACTTGGGACAGCTGCGGGATTACCTCCTGTTGGGCTGCCACGTAATCGGCCAAAGCCAGTTTCAGGTAGGGCAGGTGCCGAAAAGAAGGAAGCGCTGCCAACAGGTAGTCAAACTCTGCCTGACCTTTGCCTTTTCCTGTAAGGTAGCGTGCCAGTTTGGTCGCTTGTCCGCCTGTCAGATCGCCATTCTTGGTGAGGTCCACTAGTTGCGACAAGGCGCTTTGGCGTTGCGCCAGGCGCGGCGCGGAGAGCACTTCCAGAGCACGTGAGATATAACGGTCCTGGCGGGTGATTTCGATGGCACTGCGTGTGGTCCCCGACAACCCCACGTAGGGAGATCTGCCGCGGGGACCCGGATTGTCCAGATTCCGAGTCGCGGGTGGAGCACCTGCCCGGTGGAGTTGATCGAAAGTGGCGATCCCCGCTTCTTTTTGATCCAATGCACACGCCATCGTGTTGAGATGCGCCAGCTGCAGAACATCATCGAGCAGCGCCCAATCCGCGTCGCGCGACGAAGGAGAGAGCCGATCAACAGCACTTGCGGCAGCTGACCAGAGAACTCTCCAGCGACCTTCGGGAGTGGCTGCTGCATCGGTTCCCAAACTCACGCGGACGCGTTCTGACACATCCGCAGGCGTCAGTTTGGCTCCGGAGGCTGGTTTTCCAGCGCGCGCCAGCAGTAGGTCGGTAAGATAGGAAACGAGGGACCGATTAGGGATTTCCTGGTACATTTCGAGCAGTTTGAGTACCACGGCGGGATCGGGAGAACGGACACAGCGTTCCACTGCGTTGCGGTAGACGTCCCATTCATCGCCCACGCGTCGCAAGGCTTCAACCAGGAAGCCTACGTCCAAACGGTCGATTTCAGCGGCGTCCAACCAATTGCGGGCGTCCTGGTAGGCGTATTCGCGCAGCTCGTGGATTTTCAACGGATGAAACGCGGCCGCGGCTGTGAGGACATGAAAAAAATGCCGCGAAACGGCAGCCCGACATTGCCGGTGAAGTTCCTGTGGCGATAGGCTGGCGTCGATTAACCAGCCAATCCGTTCGCCGGCAGCTTCCGCTAGTTCCGCCGACCGCCGGTCGGAGAGCGTGGGGCGTGAAAGTGCCGTGGTCACCGTTTCTAGCGCCCAGATAGTGAGATCGAAGGGCGCCTGGTTTGTCGGGTCGAGTGGCGTTTCCGGATCAAGGATTGTTTCCAGTAATGCATCGACTAATTGTTGGGCGCTGGTGTCGGACGGATCTCTTGCATAGCACCCGGCCAGCACATTACCCAGCAGTTGGGTTCGGGTTGGCGCGTCGACATTGGCGCTGGCCAGGCTGATGAGCCGTAGGTAGGCTGCGGAACGCGTCGTTTCGCTCTCGGCACTCAATTGATCGAGCGGCTCGCGCCAGGCGCTGTCGATTCCACGCGCCTGGGAAATCGCGACACCCAGCGGTCCGTCACGCCAGTCTTCTTCGGCGACTGCGGGGTCTGTATGCGCGGCGTTCGTGGTCGGCGTGTCCGCGGCGCCTACGGATCCCGGTTCGGTGATCTTCGTGTCATTATCGGGGCGCGTAGCCAGAGGTTCAAACTGCAAGATCTGATAGACGAGCACACCGCAGATACCCAGGAGTAGCACGAAAGTAATGCTGAAGAGGGCCATGGTCCGCCGGGCGCTACGGATCCGGATGACTTGGTTCGCCGCCAGCCTTTCACCAATCACGGCATTGATCTGGTCGCCGGACAAACCCCATTGGTGCCCCTCCTGGTGGAGTTGCTGTCGCATGGTTCCGTTAATGCGGGAGCGATGTTCCAGCAGGTCATCGAGCAGCCGGTCGATAAACTCGACAGCTCGTTCCTGTGTGATCGTACGCACACCCGCATCTTGCGCTACGGATTGAATTGTCTGCTTAGCCAGGGCAGTAGAGAGTCCCTCTCCTTGGACTCCTGCGTCTTGGAGTTTACGGAGGATGCGAGGAGTGATTATGCCATGTGGTTGCTGTCGCAGAACTTCACGCAGATGTTTTTCAAAGGATTCGACGCGTTCTCGCAGCTGCGCGTCCGTGACGTCCCCGGCGCGTTGCTCCGGCTGGGACTGAAGGTGACTGATTGCCAGTTCGACTTCATCTTCCGCTAGGTCGTGGTCGTTAGCGACCGCCGAAAGTAACAGGCGGCTTTGCGTATTGATGCCACGGTATTCCGCGAGAATCGGCGCTGCGGATTTCAGGAAGGATCGTATTCTGGGATCGTCGGGCAAGTTGTCAGACGGTTGCTGGTCGGTGTTGTCCAGACCCATTTCGTCGGTGACTTGTTGGAGCAGATGACCAATGTACACCGACGAGAGTCGGTATTCCTTGAGCCCGAGGCGGGACAGCTTCCGGACCGCGCCACGTGGCAACTTACCTGCACTTTGGCAGAATTCACGCGCCCGCTCGAGAAACTGTTCGGCGGGAGTGTTGGACGGAATACTTTCTTGCGAGGGTGGCGGATTTTCGACAGCTGGCGTGCGCGCCGATTCCAGTGGTACGCCGGTCAGTGATTCCAACAGCTCTCCCACCGTGGCTGTGGGGAGTCCTGTCTCCGAGGCCAGCTCCTCGAGATCGCTCCGCGTGTATGTGCCAGCAGCGCGCTGCGCGACGAGTTGGCGGGCCTGCGCAAGAAACGTTTCGATGTGGGCAACGGCATGAACGGCTGGTGTTGCGGGCGGGAGCGGGCCTGCACCGGCTGTTTGCACAGAGGAAGTTGCTGTCTCGGTGGGCGCAGGTGGACTTGCCCGTGGAGGTGCCGGTGTGGGAGGTGCCGGTTGATGATCGGCGGGAAGCGGTGGCGGTTGGGGATCGGTGGGGTGACTGTTGGTAGCGGAGGTAGCTGCAGGAAGACGGTCAGCAGCAGATTCCGTCTCGGCAGAACGGGTGCTTGACGCTGCAGACGCTTGTTGGTGAAGCAGTAATTGCACCACAATTTGCTGCTGATCGTCTGGGATTCCTACTTGCTGAGCGATCCGAGCTAGCTGGGTTTCCACTTCCGGGGTCATTTCGGGATGTTGCGCCAGAAGTGGTGCCGCTTGCTCCAGGAACGCCTCCGCCAAGCGGTGCTCGTTGGCACGCCGCGATTGTTCGCTTTTGTCTGGAGTATCCATCAGCGTTCACTTGGGCTGTTGAGGAACCGGTTCAAACGAACAGCGGCTGCCTGGCTACGGGGTCAGCTGTCGAAACCTCTCACGCCAGGCCGGTGGCCCGTCTTTTGGGTGCAACAATTTGAATTGTCGAAGCACTTGTTGTGCTCGGTTCTTGTCAATTTTTTGGAGACAGCGTATTTGGTAGTACTTGGCCTCAAACCACGTATCTGATGATTTCGCCGTTCCTGCCAAAATCGTTCTCCAGTGTGCCAGAGATTGGTCTGGATTGCCCGCGCTGAGTTGTACTCGGCCAGCCCGTTTGAGGTAGTTGCGATCCTTGGGAAACGCGCTAACCAGGTTGTTGAGCAGTGTGACGGCTTCGGGGAACTTTTGCAGTGCCGCGGCATACGAGGCCAGACGCGACGCTGCGACACGGGCGTTCTTGTGGCTCAGGACGGCTTCTCGGCCAGCCCCCAATCGTTGGCTGAGTTCGTGGTAGATCTGATAGCCCCCCAATAAAAGTGCCTGCCGTTGGGCGCCTGGGGCGTTCGCGAGTTGACGATCGACCGCTTGCGCCGCAGAGACCAATGCCACCAGGCGATAGTTGGGCTGCGTTGAGTGTTTCACAAGCCAATTCGCGTGTTCGCGAATGGCGTCGTCGCGTACACGGAACTGGGACACACGTAACCACTGGTAATGATAGTCGGCCAGGGCCGAGTCGGTGTTGGCAAGTGATTCTGCGTTCGGTTTTGCTCGGCCTAAGAATCCGGCGGCCAGTTCGACGAGTGGATCTTTCGAGAGTAACGAGACTTCTGCGGCCAGGACCAGGACTTTGGCACGGCGACGGGCATCACGGTCGTTGTCAGCCAGCTTGGCGAAGAGGTCCGCTGCCTGGCGAACTCCGTTGGCAAATTTGGTGGCTTGTGTCTCTTTAGCGCGTTGGCTCGACCATTGTTGATGCAGCAGTGTACACAAATCGTATTGCGCATCCAGGTAGCCATCTTCTTCGGGCCCGACGTTTTGCAGCTGGCGAATAACCTTCTCTGGAGAAGAGTCCCGCATCAAGCGAGCTGTCCAGCGGTCTGCCTGGCGAGCGTACTTGTGTTGTGGATAATCTCGCTTAATGCTGGCGAGTATGTTAATCGCGCGTGGCAAGTAACGGGCTTCGTCCTTACCCAGGCGTTTGTAGCAGACGAAGGCATTCCACAACGCATCGACAGCAATTGCCTCGCCGGCCTCTTTCAGTCCACTGACGGATTCTTCAAATCCCGGCCCTGCCTCGGCCAGGTTCCCCAGGCGAAACTGGCACATTGCCAGGTCATAGCGGCAACGGCTACGGAGTGAGGCTTGCGAACTCGCATCCTTACTCGCCAGGGCGATGGCAAGAATCTCCGCTGCCGCTTGGTAGTCCTCCGGTTGCCGAGTTTGCTCTGCCGCAGTCAACAGTTGTTGACCCTTGATCCACTGCAAGACCATTCCGGAGGCAGAGCCTATTTGGATCTTGTAGCGAGCAATCAATCCCAGGATCAACGCTCTTTGTTGGAGTCGCGCCAAGCCTTTCAATCCGAGGTCACTGAGTGCGGTCTGTTGAGGTGTGTCCTGGGCCGATCCGTAAGCCGCCTGTACCAGCGCGAGACAGAGCCCCAGCTGACCGTTGGTTGCCGCGCCAGAAAACCGGCTGATCCGCCGTTCGGCATAAGCCAGTACTTCTTGCCAGGCTGCGGCTTGGCAGAGGCTCCGCACGTACCAGTGCGCGCCTTCGTCCCGAATCGCGGGGGACACGCTGGCTTGATCGAGCCATTGAAAGCAGATTCGGCTGTTGGCAATCTGGCCGGTGATGGCTTCTGCCAGGCCCAGACCAATCACGGAGCGGGCCAGATATTCGGTTTCCAGGTTGAGCCATTCCGAGTCGATATCCTTGAGTGACTCACCTGTTTCAATTCCCAGCAAGAGTTCGAACAAACGTCTGGATTTGGCATAGAGAGGACTGTCCTGACCGGCGGATTGGAGAAATCCCTGATAGTACAGCGACCATGCGCTGACATAGGTAGCGCGATTCGCAATTCCTTGCAGGCGACGCCAGTCATTTTGCAGTAGCTGAAACGCATCCTCAGTTACAGGTACCCCAACGTTCCCGTTCGGATTGCCAGGGCTGTTCAATGCACGCCGTCGATTGGCGCGTTGCAGATTCGCGTCATAGGCGTCCAACTGTTCCTTGAGTTGAATAGCTTGTTGGTTGAGTTGTGTTTGCAGCTGGTCTAATGGAGGGCTGATCCGTGCCAGAATTCCCAACGCTTCGCTGCGCGAATCTTGGTCGGTTGTATTGCCGATCCATCGACTGGCCAGTGATTCGGCCCGGTTGTAATCGGCTTGCAGGAGCATCACCTCGAGGGCAGAGGTTTTGGCCTCTGGATAACGCTTGAGCAAGATAGTAATGCGGGCCACCTGTTCCTGATAGCGGGCAGCATCGGCAGAATAGCGCAATAATTGACTGGCGTAGAGGTCCGCAATCCGCCGTGCGAGTTTGGTTGTCTCGTTGTCCTTCTTGACGGTGTTGAGGGATTGTTCCAGGTGCAGGATTTGCAGATCAACCAGTCCCAAACGTGCCAGAAAGCGGTCGACTTGTTGACGTGTTTGCAGGGCGTCGTCTGCACCGGCAGCAAGACAGGCGTTCGTTACGACCAGTACGAGCGCGCAAAGTCCGTGGTAGATTGTGGGGGGGTGCTTAGTCATTGTTTCCAAAGGGTACATACGAGACGATGGCAAAACCGGCGTGTTTACAGGCCTGAACCGCCGCCGCGGCCATCCGGAACGGCGCCTCGTCACTCACGCGCACAAACGCGCCATCGTGTTTGTTTTCAAACTGCCGTAAGACGTTTACCAATTCGTCGGTAGCCTCGAATTCGCGACTTCCCAAGCGAAAAACGAATCGTTCACCACTACGGAGGACCTCGACGATCGCGGGCTCCAGGTCTGACGCAGCACTACTGGACTTCTTCTCCACCTTGATCCCTGAATCCAGGTTGCGCTCGGTCTTGGTGAAACTTGCCGTAGTCATGAAGAAAATCAACAGCAGAAAGACGACATCGATCATACTCGTCATCGACAGTTCTACCGCAGCGTCACGGCGGTTCTTGCGATTACTGAGTTTCATCGGGGTGCCTATAAAACGAAACGCTGTGGCTGAGGCCGCCAGGGCAGTGGGATCAGCGAGGTACTTGGACTGCAAAAGAGACGCGTTTGATGTTGAGTTGCTCGAGTGACTTGGCGACCTGGTTAGCGGCTCGACTCTCGCCGCGCTGGTCAACACGCAATTCGATGTTGATACGTCGAGGGTCGTTGTCCACGCGCACCAGTTCTTCATTGACTAGGGCCAGCAGTCGATCCAATTGTAAGACGCGACCAAGCATTACCAGCTGTCCATCCTGGCGTATGTTAATTGTTAACGAAGCGGTTTCTTTGTCACGCGATCCTTCTTGTTGTGGTAGTTCCAACTGTTCTTCTTTGACCCGTGAAGCCTGGGTTACTGTCATAAAAAATATGAGCAGCAAGAACACAATGTCGATCATTGGTGTCATGTTCATTCGTGAAAGGCGGCTTCCTGAACGTTTACTGAGTCGCATGGTCCCATCGCTGTGGAGGAGGTGGAGCGTTGAGCGAGTCTATCAAGACCGGCGTTGGCCCAAGGGAGTCAGAATCTGTTCGACACGTTTTCCCGCTTCTGCGACAATCGAGTCAATCCGATTGCGAAAAAAACTAAAGGCGATCATGGTCGGAATCGCCACGACCAGACCCATTAGCGTCGTGACCAGTGCCTGCCCAATTCCCGCAGCCAGTTGGTCGGGTTTCGCCATACCGCCCGATGCGGCGATTTGGTTGAAGGCGTCGATCATGCCGAGTACGGTTCCTGTCAAACCCAGCATTGGCGCGATTGAGCCGATCAAATTTAGGACCTCCGTTTTGCGGTACAGGCGACCGGTTTGATCTTCTCCGGCTTCTTCGACGGCAGCTTTGTACTCGGCAAAGCCAAATTGACTTCCTTGAAAGCGTTCTAGGCCTGCCAAGACGACATGCGCGATGAGCGAGTCGTTACTGGGGTCCTTACAGAGTTCTGTCGCTTCTTCGAGTTGCCCATCATGAATGAGCTCTTCCAAATCGAGCACGAGATTTTCTGGCATCATGGTCGTGTGGCGGATGTGGATGAAGTGTTCCACGACAAATCCAACTGCGGTCATGGAGAGTAATCCGATCAGCACTCCGACGAATCCGCCATCGGCCAAGGTGTCGAACAGACTGCGTCGTTTGCCACTGTCCGAGGGATCCGGAGCAGGCGTTTCAGACGGCACTTCAGACAACACCTCCGCAGTACTACTGTCTTGACCGTAACTGAATGAGATAGGGCTTGCCGTGGTCAGCACCAGTACTGCCAGACCGACAAACATTCCGCGCACCAGAAATTGGCCTTGAGCGCGTGCAGGGAAAGCGCGGGCAGGGAAAGCGCGGGCAGGGAAACAGTAAAGAGACGCGCTGGTCATTGGGATTTCTCGATTGGTTTATCGACATTGGTTCGTGGGGCTTGCTGGCGGGCGTGCCAGCTGCCGGAGTAACGCGTTGACAATTCACGCTGCAACGCTGCGCTGCCGCGCTGGTCTCCCGCATCGTGCAGCGTCTGCGCGGCGTGGGCCAGTCCGGCTGCGGCGATGTTGGGAAATGTCTGGTGGTGCAGGGCTGGGATTTTGAGTAGCAGCAGCAAACCCTGACGCTGCTGGCTGGGATCTTTGGCCAGCAGGTGGGACCGCCCCAACCAGTAGAAGGCCAGGGGACGCAAACTGGAGTCGACGCGCGATAATGCGTCTTCCAGGTTGAGCGTTGCCGTGCCGGGTTGGCCGATGAGAACCTCGCGTTGCACCTGCAAAATGGAGGTTAATTGTCTGGCCAGCGGCAATTTACTGGCCGTGTTGACCGGCAGGCTCTCGGCTGTCGGAGTTGCGCTCGCGAATTCCAGCGTCGTTTGATACAAGCGTGCGGCCGGACAGGGAGTGGTTGTCATTTCGATCAACGTAGTGACTTGCTTCAAGGCACTTGTGGCCGCCGCGCGATCAAACCAGAGGGGTAAGAATTCCTGGCAGATTCCGGTCTCAACATCGAAGCGCAAACGTCTCTTGCCAGGCAAAGGGATCGGCTGATCTCCCACTCCGCGGAGCAGCTCATAACACCGCAGGTAGGGTTCTACAGCCAGCGCCCGTTGTCCTGCTGCCAGGCGTCCCCACATGACCGCCTGCACGACCATATAGGCGGTCTTACTGCGCCGCGTTGCGTAGCGTGGATACAGCGTCTCGGCATGGCGTAACAGCGCTGGGTAGTCGCCGACCTTCAAACGTTGCCGAATACGATAGAGTGGGGTGCCAAGTTCGCTTAGCAGTTGATTGAACCGGGCCTGCTCAGCTGCAATCTGTGCCTTCTCGATTTGGTCCCAGCCGAGACGTTGACCATTGTCCAATCGAATATCGTCTTCGTTGAATTTCTCCACACGTCGGTCGGTCAGAATAGTGAGGTCTCGCAACACGATCTGGTCCGCGACAGTGGGCCCCGACCGCCAAAGCAGGTAACTGCTGAGCAAGACGATCCACAGGACGATCCGTGGCTGGGTGATCATGTTGGGCCGGAGAAGATCCACGCTCATGGCACCTGCGGTTGTGGGGGAGTGACACTTGAGTCGCGCGAACACAACTGGCTGCTGCGCTGCCCTGATTCCCCAACTGCGCCACGCAAGTTGGGAAGAATGGTGTCCGAATGGACTGGCTGGCTACCCGTCAATCCTATGCCTGGGCGCGGCGGAATGTCAAGTTTTGCGGGGCTCTCACAGGACCCTGGCACCGTGTCACGGTGGCGAGATGTTGCAAGTTGTTTTTCGAGATCGTGCTGGCAGTGGTTTCTGTTTCGTCGGTGGGAGTTGCGGTCTGGCACTGTGATTGGTGGCCCGGCAGCTAACACCAAAAAAGCAAGATCCGTCGTGGTCGTTTGGCCACGACGGATCTGTGGTCATTGTACGGGAAGTCGACAGGGTCCCGCATCCTTTCAGGGTCCCGCATTCTTTCAGGGTGCTGCGACTACCCGAGTCGGGAGAAGTGCAGATTGGCGCACTTCTCCCGGCAAGCAGGTCGGTGGATCGTGCATGTATTCGCCCCTCCCTGATCGTAGAATTGAATAGCTGACAACACCCTGTTTGTATCAGATTGAAGGAAAAACGATCAAGTTGATTCTTGGCGGCCTGGTCGTCGAGGGGCACAACGGATCACAGCCCGCTTGCTATTGTCTCTAGTTTTCAGCGTTCTTGGGCATTTTTTGACGGATGGTGATAATCGTCAGGGAGGATCGGTGTCAGCCTCGTCGGCAGCGACAATCGCTTCAAACTCAATTTCGTTCAGGATGGGGACATCCCATTGTTGTGCTTTGGCGAGTTTCGTGCCGGCGTTTTCTCCGGCAATCAAGTAGTCGGTTTGCCGCGAGACACTACTGACCGGACGACCTCCGTGTAGTTCAATCAGGCGGTGGATTTCTCTGCGTGTGTAGCGCGTCAATGTCCCCGATACGACCAGTACTTTTCCGGTTAGTTTACCGACCCCTGGACCATTCGACGGTTCCTCTTTGGCGGGTGTGAGGCCCGCCGCTTGAAGATCGTTGACTGTTTGTTGACCGTATTCACTGTGAATGAACTCGTGCACACTGTTGGCAATGATGGGACCAATTTCATGCACTTCGCTGAGTTCTTCGATACTTGCTTTCTGCAAAGCATCGAATGAGTTCCAGTGTTCGGCGAGCACCTGTGAAACCCGGGTGCCAACGTGACGAATCGAAAGCGCATTGAGTAACTCAGCCAGGCTGCGTTTCTTGCTGTTGTCGATTGCCTGGAGGAGGTTGTCAGCCGATTTTTCCCCCATCCTTTCAAGCTGCAGCAGTTCACGTTTTTTCAGGCGATACACATCGCCATAGCTGCGCACCAGACCGGCACTCACGAGCTGATCAACAAGTTTGTCGCCGAGGCCTTCGATGTCCATGGCATTGCGACTGGCGAAAAAACGAATGCGTTCTTTCCACTGAGCCGGGCAAGCGTGATGTGGACAACGAATGTAGACCCCGCCCTCGTCTTGGACCAAGCTTGTGTGACAGACTGGACAACGACTGGGAAAATCGAACTTCGGCAGTCCGAACGGTCTTTCGTGCTTTTCCACACGGACGATATGCGGGATGATCTTGCCGGCCTTTTCGACCACAACCTTATCGCCGATTTGTACATCCTTGCGGGCAATTTCGACCGCGTTGTGAAGGCTGGCACGACTCACCATGGTTGAGGCAATTTCCACCGGCTCGAGTTCTGCGACCGGTGTGACGGTACCCGTCTTGCCGATCTGGACATGAATGCCGGTCACACGGGTGGTCGCCTCGTACTTCTCGAACTTGTAGGCGATTAGCCAACGCGGGCTCTTGGCGGTACTGCCGAGGCGTTCTCGCTGGTCAAAGCTGTTGACTTTGAGTACCAGGCCATCGACTTCAAAGTCGAGTTCATGCAGATTAGAGATCAAGGTGTCACAATAGGCGGCTGCAGCGCTAAAGGTGTCGAAACGCGCTGCTCTCGGCGTTGGTGTTAGCCCGTATTCCCCGATTTCCTGCAAGAAATCCAGGTGGGTTGTGGCCCGCAAGCCGACGCAGTCTCCGACGCCGTGAAACAGCATTCGCAGGCGTCGTTGGGCGCATTCACGCGGGTCTAGGCGACGAATCGCGCCGGCGGTCACATTGCGAGTGTTTGCATAGACCGGTTCGTTGCGTTCGCGCTGACGCTGGTTGAGTGCAACCAGATCCGCGTTGGTCATGTAGACCTCCCCCCGAACTTCCAGACGTTGCGGTGGGTCGCCGCTGAGAACGAGCGGTACATCACCGATCGTTCTAATGTTGTGAGTAATGTCGTCGCCTAACTGCCCGTTGCCTCGTGTCAAAGCGCGCGTCAGTTGGCCCTCTTCGTAAATCAGCGATGCGGCAACACCATCGATTTTCAACTCGACCACCCACTCGACTTTTTCGCCCTCTAGTTGCCGTAGTGTACGGTCGACATAGGATTCCAACTCAGTGATGCTGTAGGTGTTGTCAATCGAGAGCATCGGTTGACGGTGTGTAAATTGCTGCAGATTGGCTACCGGTTTATCGCCGATCCGCTGCGATGGACTGTCGGGAGAGATAAGGTCAGGGTGTTCGGCTTCCAGCTGTTGCAGCCGCTGCATCAGCTGGTCGTATTCGAGATCACTGATTTCCGGAGTCGCGAGCACGTAGTATTTAAGGTCGTGTTCACGAATCTGCTGTCGAAGTGCTGCGACCTGTTGTGCGGCCGATTGAGCCATGACGGCGTTACTCCACAGTGCAGTCACGGCTGACTGCGTTTCCTGAATCGGTTGTCACGTGAGGAATCAGGCAGAGGAACTTCAGCGGAGTTTCCCCGGTGTTCCGGAATTGGTGTAGCTCGTTGGGCGCTACGAATGCCACGTCTCCAGCATGTAGTGGCTGTTCAACTGCGCCTTCCAAGAGCACGCCCTGCCCTTCCAGAATAAATACCTCGTGTTCATAGGGATGCTGGTGACGTGGTGTGAAACCTCCACGGGCAACTTCATATTGCCGCATTGCGAAATGTGGAGCGCCATCGCCCTGACCGATCAGCCAACGCACCTGGCATCCCTCAGCTCCTTCCATATCGACGGTTTCTTGTGTAACGGTTTCGTAATGATTGACGGGCATGAGGTCAGGCCCCTTTACGTGAAGAGAGAGAATCGGCAGCGGGTTTCCCAGGTTGTGATGTGGGGCTTTCCGGTGGTTCGCGGTCGGTGGCCATGATGCCGAAGGTGAGTACGGCGAGCAGGCCCAGTTCGAGCGCAAGCAATAAGATTCCGTGTTGGTCGATGAAGTCCATCAGCGCATGGTTATTGGGAGCAGCCCCGGGGGAATGAATGGCCCGCCAGCTCATCACAAAATACGCAAACGCAGTCACCGAAAACAGGAATCCCACTAGGCCCATCAACGGGTAGAGAGGGTTTTTGTGAGGTTTCACGACAGGTTCTCTGCTATGGTGCGGAGCGGTTGTTCATTTTGTCAGATTACAACCGGAAACCCAACTCAATCCCGCTGTTTCAAGGGCGAGCAACCTAGCTGGGTATACTTGTTACGGTATCGTTAATTATGCATGGAGGTTTTGCTGGTGCATCCGCTGTAGCCATTCACGGCAGGAGGCGGGGCTCAAAGCACATTCGTAATGTAAATCGGCTTTCAAGTGTCCGAAGGGTCGTTGGGAAACCCAGCGAGGGCACTGTGTTCGGGGGCCTAACAGCAGGACATGTTGTCCAGCAAACGAGGGGATTTCTGCCGGCAGGCCTGCGTCGAGAATCTTGTACTTGTGGGCTAGCGGGTGTTCGTGAGGTGGCAATTGCAGAGCCGGTTGAACAGCCTGCCAACTGAAAAAATCCCAGCGTCCGGACACTTCGTCGGGACTTTGTTGGGGTCCAATTCCCCGCGCCACATCGACTGCGATGGCGCTGGGTGGGACCGGTACCGACGAAGTATTGTCATGGAGTGCCACCAGCAAGAGCGTTTGTAGCTGGTAGTTGTCCGCGATACCACTCATGCGCGCCTGCCACCCCGTTAAGGTTGCCGGTTCAATGAGAAGCAGTCTACCCTCAACGACGGCCAGCAGGCGAACCAGCCAGCGCGCGGCCTGGTGACGATCCATAATGTGCTTGAGTGGCTGCTGGAAGCAGTGCGCCATATTTCGCCATTGGGGACTAGTCGACAGCACGGCAATGATCGCCGGCGCAAAGCGGTCCAGGTCGTGCCAGGCTGCATAGAGCGCGGGAAATGTACCGCGGTGCTGTTCGAGAACGGTCAGAAACTGGGTTTCCGAGTCGTCGTGGTCCGATTCGCTCGTTGCGTTGTGGAGCTGCGCGGTACACTGATCGTAGAGTTCGATCACTTGGGGCAGCAGTTCCCCAATCCTGAGAAACAGGGGACTGGCTAGTGAGTCTGCTGGACAGCCGTGTTCGACCAAAGCGCCACAGATCACAGCTAGGCAGGTGGCTCGGGTGCCGCTGCTGTTCGCGAAAACACCTGCCAGCTGCTCCAAGGCCGCCTGGCGTTCGCTGACATCGGACTCCAACGCGGTGCTTAGCAACTGACTGGCAGCGCAGGTGAGAGACACTATGTCCGCTTTGGGGTCTGCGACGACAGTCAGCAGCGAGCGTACTTCTGATGCGAGCATGGAATTTCCGTAAGTCAGTCGCATGCGATACGAGTAGGACAGCGCTGGTTTACGGCGCAATCTCGAAGCAGCTTGATTATTACGCTTCCCGTGAGTTCGGCAACTCCAGCTGGGGATGCCGGGCTGGTGGCGAATTACGCATCTTCGGTTCCACGCATGGAGCGATGTCACGCAGCGCTGTTCCACAAACAAGAGGACTGATCAGGACGGGGCGCAGCTGGTATACTTGCGGGAAAGTCCCATTGGAAGACTATTAGCCGATTCAGGAGTTACACATGTGGCGTCAGCGGTATGGAATGATAAGTCTCATCTGGATTGCCACAACAGCCGTGACTTTAGCCGATGACTGGCCACAATGGCGCGGTCCGCAACGGGACGGTCAGTGGCGAGAGACGGGGATTGTCACGCGATTTTCTAGTGACCAACTACCGTTGCGTTGGCGCGTCCCAGTTGGATCGGGGTACAGTGGGCCTACTGTTGCCAAGGGTCGTGTTTATGTGACCGACCGTCTGTTGGATCCGCAACGGGAACGTGTGCTCTGCTTTGATAGGGATACGGGAAAAGAGCTCTGGAAATTGACTTACGATTGCCCTTACATAGGCATTGGTTACCAGGCAGGGCCTCGAGCCAGTGTTTCGATTGAGGACGGTCGGGCCTACGCTCTGGGCGCCATGGGACATTTCCATTGTTTGGACGCTGTGCGGGGAACGGTGATCTGGAAGAAGGATTTGAACGCAGAATTTTCTATCGACATGCCGATCTGGGGCATTGCCGCCTCGCCGCTCATTTATGAAGATCGGATCCTGCTACACATCGGCGGGGAAAAGGCGTGTGTGGTGGCTCTCAAGAAGTCGAGTGGAGAGACTTTGTGGACAGCATTGCCCGATGATCGCGCATCGTATTCGGCACCGATCATGGTCAAACAAGCGGGCATTGACGTCGCTTTGTTCTGGACGGGAGACAGCGTTGCTGGTCTCAATCCGGTAGATGGTCAGGTCTATTGGCGTTTTCCCTTTGCGCCATCGAGGATGCCCATCGGGATTGCCACACCGGTTGTTTCACAGAACGATGTGTTCGTATCTTCGTTTTACGATGGATCATTGATGCTGCGTTTGCAACAAGACCGGCCGAACGCGACACGTGTTTGGCAGAAAAAGGGACCCGATGAACGCAATACCGAGGCCCTGCACTCGATCATCAGCACTCCCGTGTTTCTCGGCCAGCACATTTATGGTGTGTGCAGTTATGGAGAATTGCGTTGCCTGAATGCCCAAACAGGAGAACGCGTGTGGGAGGATCTCACGGCGACCCCGAAAGCACGCTGGAGCACGATTCACTTCGTCCGCCATGGCAAACAAACCTGGATGTTTAACGAGCGTGGCGAACTCATCATCGGTGAGCTTGCGCCCAGCGGTTTCCGCGAGATCAGCAGGGCCCGTCTACTTGCCCCCACACTTGAGCAGTTGCGGCAACGCAAAGGTGTCTGTTGGTCCCACCCGGCATTTGCCAACCGACATGTATTTGCGCGAAACGATAAGGAGATGGTGTGTGCCAGCCTGGCGGCGGCGGAGTGAATTTCGGTATGCTGCGGCGGAAACGCTGTGGGGGCGGTGCCGATGGTGTTTCGTCGAGGTATTACAGCCTTGGTGGCTTGCATCAGCGGGCCAACGTCTCTGGGGCAGAGTTGTAGTTCGAGGCTTCGGGTGGCATGGTGTTCTGCGGGTTTGACTGACAAAAGTTAGAGACGAGACAGGTGATGAGCAGGACCGCTTCCTTTTGGCTGGCGTTTGCACTGCTGTTTAGTGGTGTGATGATGATTTGGCAGATATGGAAGCAGCAGCGGTCTCGTCCGTTGGCGACGTCAGAAGTGCTACGGTCGGCTAGTGAACCGCGCCCTGCCGATAAGCAGCAGGCTTGGATTCACGATTTCCAGCTTACCGAACGAAGCGGTCGGATTTTCGATTCAGGGAAAGAAATGCCCGGTCAGGTGTGGGTAACGAGTGTATTTTTTTCCAGCTGTAATAAATCTTGTCGTCAACAGAATGCGATTGTCCAGGAACTTCAGAATCGTTTTCGCAAGCAGCAAGTCCGTTTCTTAAGTATCACGTGTGATCCGCAGACCGACACACCAGACCAATTGAGATCCTATGCCCGCCAGTTTGACGCGGATCCTCAGCGATGGTTGTTTCTTTCCGGTGACCTGCAGTACATCCGCCGCATTGCTGCAGAACGGTTTGAAATTGCCGCAGACAACGATGAGAAGCTGGGACCAGGTCATTCCGACCAGTTCACCGTAACCGACAAGTGGGGGAACAATCGCGGGCGGTTTATCTGGCATGATTCAGGCGCTGTTGATGCTTTGGAGCAACTGGTAGGTGAGTTGCTTGCGGAAGTGGAAGATCCCGCAAAAAAAACTGCTGTCACGGACGTCGCCGCGGGCGGACTCAAAGTCGAGGAAGGTCCCCCTGAACCGACCTTGGTAACGCCTGCCGACAAGTGAGACGACGGTAATGGACAGGCTGCCCTGTCTGCTTCAGGACGCGTACTGGAAGAGTGTTTTTTGTGGAAATCGCGGTCGACCTCTTGCCACATGTGAACGCGACCCTCAACGCGCTAGCTGCGTTACTGCTGCTGCGTGGCTATTGGCTGATCAAGCGAGGGAGGGAACGCTCTCATGTACGGACGATGTTGAGTTGCTTTGGGGTCTCGGTTCTCTTTCTGATCTGTTATCTGGTTTACCATCAACTGTTATTCACAGTGACCGGGCAGCGTGGGAAGCCGTTTACCAACCAGGTGTGGCTGATCCGTCGGGTCTATTTTGGGGTCCTGATATCGCACGTGCTATTGGCGGTGACTGTGCCGTTTCTGGCGGGAATCACCATTTATCACGGTCTCCGCGACCACCGCAAGGTACATCGTCGCTGGGCCCGTTGGACGTTCCCGATCTGGTTATATGTCTCCGTGACAGGAGTTATGGTGTATCTGATGCTGTACCATCTCTTTGCCGCTGAAGTGGTTCCGGTATAATGGGGGATATTGCCCCTTGGGATGGGGCTTTCCCGGAGTGGCCGAGTAATCAAGTCGAGGCTGACAGGATAGGCAGGCACGACAGAGAGAGAACGGTTGTTGTGGATACCCGTAGTGCAAATCGTATCGCTGCTGCAGGACACCATTTGCGTGATTGGCCGCGCATCGTGGGATGCCTGGTGGTCGTGCTGTTCCTTTGTGGTGTGGCCGATGCGTGCCCTACCTGTAAAGATGCGCTCCACACCGATCCTGCCCAAGCCAATTTGATGCGTGGCTACTTTTGGAGCATTCTTTTCATGATGTCGATGCCCTTTGTGATTTTTTCTTCACTAGGGTCTTATTTCTATTTTCAGGTTCGGCGAGCTCGCCTGCTGCAATCTTCTCAGGTCATGGGTCAAGGACAGCCCTCTGTCGCAGCCAGCACGTAGTCCCAACGCGCGTCCGCGTGGCGTGGATGGTCCGTGGTTCCATCTTATGGTTCCATGTGAGGCGGTCGCACCGATTGTTGCTTACAAGTTAACGTCGGTTCACCGTGGGGAATTTCTGCGGTGTATAGAGGCCCCCGTAACGATTGCGCAATTCGTCGCAGCGTTTTTGTAGTCGCGAGAGTTGTGTCGCGTACGCCACGTCCGTGGCCAGGTTGCGCAGCTGGTCGGGATCAGATTGGAGGTCGTGCAGGAATTCAAAAGTAGGCTGCTGTTGGAAATACCGCGCATAGACCCAGCGTTGCTCGTGCACGCCTTCCCATTTGGGGATCGCCCTGTGATCAAAGAGATGTTCACAAAAGAAATCCTGCCGCCAAGACTTCGGAGCAGGATCGTGCAACAGGGGCAACAGGCTTTGTCCCTGATGTTCCGAGGGAGCCAGGCCTGCCAGGGCGGCGATGGTTGGCGCGATGTCCACATTGAGTGCCAGCGCCTCGCAGACTCTACCGCGCCGCGCTGTTTCAAGTCGTGGGTCAAAAATAATCAGGGGTACGCGGAGAGATTCTTCATAGTGTGACCACTTGCCCGCAAAACCGCGTTCTCCTGCATAGTAACCATTGTCACCCGAGAAAATGATTACGGTGTTATCTGTGAGGCCGAGTTCGGACAGTGCGTTGAGGACGCGGCCCATGACCAGGTCCAGGCCACTGATCATCCGATAGTAGCCGCGCAAGTTACGCTGATATTTTTGGGGCGTGTCCCACCGCCAGAACCAGCGTTGCCGATTCATGGACTCGCGCAGGAACTCGGGCTGGTGGGCAAAGATCTGTGGATCGGACAAGCGAGGTTGAGGAAGTTCAGTTTGCTGGTAAAGGTGTTCAACGGATCGTGGCCAGGGAAAGTGATTGACCTTATCGTTATCTTCGGCATGGGCGGCGTGGAAGCTGACAGACAGGCAGAAAGGCTGGTCTGATCGCTGTGCTTGTAGAAAGCGGATAGCCTTGTCTCCCGCCAGTTCGGTAATGTGGCGCGTCCGCCCGTCGGGCTGGTTCTTGAAATACGGATTACGGTTGGTGGGAGAAAAAAAATCAAACATCTTTTCCCGCTCGGCGCGCGGGATGTTGACACCGAATTTGCCGATAAATCCTGTGCGATAGCCAGCGTCTTTGAGCAGGCGAGGGTAGCTGGCGTCGGTCAAGGCGCTGGCCAGCGGAGGTGTTCTGAAGGTGAATTTATGGGTCCGCTCAAACATGCCAGTGAATAGGGTCGCTCGACTTGCCGCACAGATCGAAGTGGTGACGAACATGTTTTGGAAGCGGACGCCGTTTTGAGCTAGCCGATCGATCACGGGCGTTTTCAGCACGGGATGACCAGCGCAACCTAACAGGTCGGCACGATGGTCGTCGGACAGAAAGAAGATGACGTTAGGACGTCTAGCGGCAAGTGTGTTGTTCCGCAGGGACCACGGGTTGGCCCACAGGCAAACTAGTAACCAGCAGATCGCCGTGCTCTGCCGCATGCGATGCGTGGGGTATCTGTAGGCCGGCTGTTTAGTGGAGCTGTGTTGCATGGCAGTATTTTCCAGACGGATTCGTTGGTTTGCACACGTGTGGTCAGCCAGTCTTCTTGGAACGCCTGGCTGCCGAACCAGCCAGCTGGCGGTGTTTATTGATTGTCGCTGAAATGGGGTTTCAGGTCACGCATGCCAAGGCGCGGTGGGGGTCAACGGAGGTCCTGGGCGGAGAGAGATTAGTCCAGTACTACGAGTTTTCCGGTGGCGGCGGAGCGGTAGCCAGCCAACAAGGCCTCTGTCGCGTGACTTGCCAGTTCCGCGGGTACATCACTGGCGCGACCGGCCTGCACGCAATCCAGAAAATGTGTGAAGTCATCCTTTGCTGGCGCGGCGGGCATCAGCCAAGCATGTTTGGGCGCAGGGACGTGTTCAGGTTTCTTGGGGCCACCCCACATGCCCATCGGATCCTCGGGATCGGTCTGTGGCGGTGACCAGGCCGGTGCATCAGACCAGATGGCGAGTCGCGGGCGATGTGCGTCGAACGTTTCCAGCGAGCGATTTCCAACCAGGGTAGTTCTGTCCAGCCCTGAATCACGGTTGGATTGCCAGCCGCAGCGGCCCGCCGAGAGGGTCGCGATCATGCCACCCTCCAGTTCCAGGATCATCTGTCCAAAATCTTCCATATTGTTGTTTTGGTGCTCTTGAAAAAAGAAGTTGCCGGTTGTCGCACCAACGCGCTGGATCCGTTTGCCCGTGAGCCACAGCAGGGAAACAAGACAGTAGACGCCGACATTGGTCAGTTCACGTTTGGCTTCCATCAGTTCGTAACGCTCGGGGACATCGGTTTCCCGTCGTACCCGTGGAACCGCAGTTCCGGGGGTACCTTTGGCAAAACAGAGATCCGCGTGAAACGCGGTTAGATTTCCCAGACGCCCGGTCTCCACCGCGTTGCGCATGTGGGTTGCTGCTGCCGAGCGCACCAGACTCCACATTTGGGTTACTACGCGGGCTTGGTTGGCCGCCGCCACGATGGCGTGCGCGTGGGCGGCGGTTCCCGCGAGCGGTTTATCCAGGTAGACGTGCTTGCCGGCATTTAGCGCTTGGACAATGATCGGGCCGCGGCGGATCGGTTCGGCGCAGATGCTGACGACATGAACGTCTTCGCGGCGTAGGGCCGCGTCCAGTGGCAGGACTGGAATCCCTAGTCGTCGGGCCATTTGTTCATTGAGTTGGCGTCGGCGAGGGGAAACATCGTCCTGATCGGTCATGCCGATTGCCCGACAGCGGTCGCCTTGCATGAGTGCGTCGGCGTATCCGGGCTGATGCGTGTGGTCACCAGAAACCAACAGTAAGCCGTAAGGAGGAGCTAAAGGAGTGGGCGCTGCTGCTGACAGACCAGGTGCCGAGGTTTGTGGTGGCGGATTCGACTCGGTCATCCAGTTTGTTTGTAATTGGTCCAGTAGTTCCGTGGCCCGTGGGTCGAGCGGCGGTTGGTGATCTGATGTGACTTGGCTGCCTGACGTGGCTTCAGGTTGCCAGGCAAGTGTGCCATGGTCTCCCCAGAGCACAAGTTCTAATATCTTGTGATCGGCGACGGGTGTCCCGATAGAGAGTAACGCGGATGCGCCGGAGGTGAAGCTTGCGAGAACGCTGAATTGACCGCTTTCCACGCCACCGAGGACGATCGCGTTTTGCACACGACTGTTGAACCAGGACTCTGCCTGGCGCAGCAGCCAGGCAGCAGTGCCCTGAAATTCGCCGTGATCAGCGATCGTGTGTGCGATGACACGCAGCGCGACAGGTCTGCCGATTTGTCCGGTTTGGAGTCCGCGCGTCGTAGTCTGGACGACATCGGAAAGTGAAACCATGGTCGATTTCCGAAAGAGGTAATGTCCACAGAACAGCGTCTGCTGACGGAACGGAGACATAGCACCGACGAACCGAGTTATCGCTGGCGATCGCGATCAATTCAAGCCGCGGTGCGGTTTTCAGTAGTCGCCCGGAGGTGTTATGCGGCGCCAGTGCCACCAAATCGATCGGGTAACAGTAGTCGTAGTGAGACCTCTCGCGTTGCTGATACGGGTTCTTCTTGTACCAGCAGGATCGGCAGATCTTCGCAGAATTCGGCCAACACCTGACGGCAGGCTCCGCAGGGAGTTACTCCAGTACAACTGGCAATGGCCAGTGCCTGGAAATCCCGGTAGCCCTCCACGACAGCGTTTCCCACCGCCACCCGTTCGGCGCACTGGGTCAGACCAAGTGAGCGGTTTTCGACATTGCAGCCACGCAGGAGGCGACCATCTGTCGTGAGCAAGGCAGCGCCGACAGTGAATTTCGAGTACGTCGCGTAGGCCTGCGCCCGTGCCTCTTGCGCGGCCAGGATTAATTGTTGACGAGTTACATCATCCATCGGTTCAGCTTACGGGAGTGCCGACCTCGGTGGTGTGGTACGTTTTGGTACGGCAGGTCGCTGGCCGTGTGGCATTGCAAAGAGACGCAACCGCAGGCCAGTGGAGGCGTTTGCGAGATCGATTCGGGTGTGGAACGCACGCTATCGACTATTCAAGAAACTCGAGATCGGCGTCCGGGCGTACCGACTTGTACCAGCGCTTCCAGGCAGTTTGAGCTTGTTTTTTTTGGACTTCACTGGGTGTATCGGGCATTCCGACGCCAGCGAACCTACGACTCACTAGCCGCAGGCCGTCGCGGGCGGCCAAGACCACTCGGAGGTCCGGGTCACTGAGCGCGTAGATGAGCGCTGGAACTTCAGACACCCCCCCCCGCGCGCCACACTGCGGACGGCGAAGATTCGTTTTTCGTAGGATGGGTCGGAAAACAACTTGGCCAGCCGATTCAGTTGCCGTTTGCGTTCGGATTCGACTTCGCTGAACTTGACATCACGGGGAATTTCATCGAGTTTCGCGGTCTCTTTGATTCGCAGTAACGCGGTCTCCAGGTCGACCACCGCTTTCACCTTGATGACCGTGCCATCTTCATCGACTTGGAGATTCGAGAGATCGGCAGGCAAGCCGCGGCCGCCTCGGAGCCTTCCACCTTGCAGTGTCTTGACGAGATCTCGAGTGGCGCGGAGCAGGAACAGGATGGAGAAAGCCGTATCGACTTCGGTACCCTGGTTGGCTTCTTCGTCGCCCCCGAGTGACCAGCCCCCTCCCTCTTTTTCGTTACGTTGGAGGAACTCGACCCCCTGGTTGTACCAGTTCGGCTCGTCTTCAAAGTCGCGGGTGGCAAACTCGCGCAGTGCCTGGTGCCGTTCCATGCCGTACAGGTAGTAGGATTGCCAATGGTTCGTTTCCGTTTGGCAACGCTGGCGGAAGAAATTTTCTCCGTCCTGGATCGATCGACGCAAGACCCCCATTTCTATCGAGTGGGAGCTGGCGGCAGATTTCTTGGTTTCTTTGGCAGCTTCGACTTTCTTGAGTGGCCCTTTCTTCTTTTTCGGATCGGGTCGACGGGTGACATGGTCTTCGATTCCCAGTACCTGGGCCGACATGTAGATACTGCCCATCGCGCCAACCACCATCGAAGGCGTGATCCGTCCGGCATTTTGACCGGGTGGATCGTCTTGATTCTGGGCCACGCGATTGTAGCCACCGGGGTCTTTACCGAGATACGACCAGGCACCACTCACATCCTGAGTACGCATCAACCACTTGCAGGCTCTTTCCAACGAACCGCGGTTGACGGAAAACAGGTTGCCATCCTTGCCTACATTGTGCGCTGTCCAGGAGGCGAGTACGCCATACTGCGTACAAGAGGTGTCGCCGATGTTGCGGTTGGAATAACTCCAGGACCCGTCACTGCGTTGCTGCTTGCCCAGTTCACTGAGCATGGATTGAATCGTCTGACGATGTTGCCGAGCATCCAGCTCACACAACAAGAGGATGGCTATCGATAATTGGTAGACCGCTTTGTGGTCTTGGGTGTTGATTTCTTTGCAGCTTTTGGCTGCGTCTTGCACAAAACTACTGGATTTGTATTTGGTTCCGTATTTTTTGTCCGCCTTAATCATGGCTAATGCAAGTAAGGCCTTGTGCCCTGGCCGTTTCTCGCCGGCTTTTTCCAGGAGCCCGATGCCCGACATGACCATTTTCTTGACCACCGGACTCATGGGGGTGTGCGCGTCGACGTTGTCCGGTAACAGGCAGGCCAAACAACCGAGGGCGGCGGTCGTAGCCAGCCAGTGGGGGCGCAGGATCTTGTTCATAGCTGCCTTCTCCAGGCCATCGTTTACAGCCGACCGGCTTTCGCCAACGCCGCGCGGACCCGCCCCGCAGTTCTTACTCGATCGTACCGCTGAAAGGAACCGCTGTCAATTCTGTGTAATTTGACGGAAGTCTTTTATTGACAAGTGTTTGCTGTTGTGAGGGCGGTTTAGTCGGCGCGCGGTTACTGGCCCCCTGATCCGTTACTTGTACTCTGCCGGATTTCTTTTAGGTTTGAATTGAGGATGGATCTAGCGAACCGCGTGTCCACCGCGCTAGTGTGGTGCTCCGGCGTCGGTTCGGTTTTGTCCACGTGATCCCATTGTGGTACGAGAGCCCATGAACGAGCCCGACGGACTAATGCCGGAGAGTACGGCTCCACGCCCTTTCACGGAGTTGTCGCTCGGCTCACAGCAACAGGCCACATTGGCGCTGGTGACCGGCTGCTACCGGTCGGGGACGACATTGCTGGAGAAATTGTTACATAGTCACCCGGCGATCTGTATCGGATCTCAGCCGTTTCCCGTCAGCTACTTTTTTGCCAAGCAAGCTTTCCTTGACAGTCGTGGTTTACGTCGTCGTTACCCCCTGGGGCACATGTTTGGCGATGCCGCGTACACCGCTGAGGAGCTGGATGCGTTTCTGGAAAGTCTGCAGATTCGCCAGAGAGACATCGATGAGATTTTTCAGCGGTTGTCGGACTACCGTCTGGGGCATTGGACACCCGAGGTATTGTCATTTCAACAGGGTTTATCACCAGGCCTGTTTCCCAATTTCTATCGACAGTTGCACGAGCGGCTGGCGGCTTTACTGGGTGGGCAACAGACGCTGTACTGTGGCAGCAAGGAAGTCCTCTGCGAAGAGTTCATTCCCTTTGTGTTGACGCGCGGTGGTAAAGTTGCGTTGAGTGTTCGCGATCCTCGAGACATGGTTGCCTCACTGGACTATGGATCCCGTGACAACCAGACGGGTGACCATCGTCCTCTGTTGTTCAGTTTGCGGGCCTGGCGGAAAAGCGTAGCGATATTATTAGGCTGTCGGAGTGCCCCCAACTTCTCCTGGGTACGCTACGAAGACGTGGCGCGGGATCCGCAAGACGCCCTGAATCGCGTGCGGTGCAGTTGGGGAGTACCTGACGCGGATCACCCATTGGCTGCCTCCATTATCGGGCAGGACGGGAGACGCTGGTCTGGGAATTCGTCGTTTGAGGATTCTGTTGGCGTCACGACCGCTTCGATAGGGCGGTTTCATCGGGTGTTATCGACGGAGACGCTCCGGTACATCGAAACCTGCTGCGGCCCAGAGATGCGGGTACTCGGATATGAATTGAAGTCGGTGAAAACTCCGAGCCGGGACGATCTGGAAAATTACCGAGAGCCGTTTGCCAATCTGCATGCCAAGTTTCCTCACGACTACAGTACCTCTCCCGCTCGGATCGATCAGGAATGGAGCCGTTTGCAGCTCCTACAGCAGGACCAGTCCGCACTGTCCGCACGCGATTTGCGGTATTGGTTTGTTGATCCGCGCGCATTTCAACCATTGCGGAACACCGTCATTGAACCCGGATAGACTGAAGACAGGCCAATACCGCTGCGAATCAGTTTTCTGTTAAGTTTGTCGTCATTCAATCCCGCGTACCGTCGTGACGGTGACACTGTGGAGTCTCGTGATGACATCGGCCAGTCCGTCGGGTGGGTGGGGATGCAATGCTTTCCACCAGAGATGGGTTGGGTTTATTCTTCTCAGGTGGTGGTGGACACGATAGCGACTCAGCTTTAGAAGCGTACGGCAATCAGTATGTGTGATTACTCAATCGTTATTCCCTGTTATTGCAGTGGTGCCTGGTTACCAGAATTGGTCCAGAGGGTTGAGCGGGCGATGAGTAACGTGTCCGGGGCATTTGAAGTTCTCCTGGTGAACGACGCTTCACCCGATAATACCTGGCAGGTAATCGAGTCGTTGGCGGAAGAATCGCGAGCTATCCACGGACTTGACATGATGTTTAATACCGGGCAATTTCGGGCCACTTTATGCGGCCTAGAACACGCTGTGGGAAATCAAATCATTCTCATGGATGACGATTTGCAACACCCACCGGAAGCCATTCCCGATCTGATTGCTGCGCTCGACGCGCATCCAGAATGGGATTGCGTGATGGCGCGCTTCAAATCGCCACGACATGGACTATTTCGACGCGTTGGCAGTCGAGTGGCCGGCGAGTTGTTCTGTTATCTCTACGGGCGTCCACGAGAAATTGCGCCGAGTAGTTTCCGGATACTGCGTCGTCCGCTGGTCGAAACCATTTGTCGACACGGTACCGCGAACCCCCTGATTGGGCCGTTGATTTTTCGATCGACTCGGCGTTTGGGCAATGTTGACGTGGAGCACCAGCCGCGTCCTCAGGGACGCAGTGGCTACTCGATTTCTCGATTGACACGGATTGTCTGGCAGAGCATCTTTTCGACCTCGACATTACCACTTCGGCTGGCGAGCGGGCTCGGGTTCTGCTCGGCTGTGGGCAGTTTCGTCTTGGGTGTAATCTACTTTTTGCGCTGGTGGTTTAAAGTCACTTCCGAGCCGGGTTTTCTCACCATCGTGTTGTTGATCATCTTTTTTGGAGGGCTCACGTTGGCATCGGTGGGCCTGCTGGGTGAATACCTGGTGCACATTATGGAAGAGGTGCGTCGACCTGTGCGTTACGCGATTCGAGAGCGGACGGCGATTCGAGAGCGGGATGGTGCGGAATCCTGAACGTTTTGCCGATCGCTGTTGCCTGGTCGGCAGCGCGGACCGCGGCGGGTGCCTGGCGCGAGTGCGCTCGGTGTCTCAGGGATCCGGTGTCTCAGCAAGTCCGAGGGAGCGCGGCGCAACCGCAAACCAATATCCAGGGTGCTGACGCAGGGTCTTGACGGCAGATTCTGAGTGGGCGATTGGGGCAGCAGCCGACTAGATCATCAGCGAGGTCAAAGGCTTACCTTCACTTAGACGCATGGGACGATCGTTTTGATCGAGAATCTCATGTTCCGGATCCAATCCCAACAGGTGGTAGATCGTTGCGGTGAGATCGGCTGGAGAGACTGGGTCGCTTTCTGGATAGGCGCCGATCTTGTCGGAGCTGCCGTAGACTTGGCCGCCGCGAATGCCGCCGCCAAACAGCAGCACTGAGAAACAGTGCGGCCAGTGTTCACGCCCCTGAGTTTTAAGGGTAATACGTGGAGTCCGGCCGAATTCACCGGCGACAACGACCAGGGTTTCTTCCAGCTGTCCCCGTTGTTCCAAGTCGGTGATTAACGCTTCGAGTGCCTGGTCAAAAGGCGGGATGAGGTCGTCGGCAAGAGCCTCGCAATTGTCCCAGTGACTGTCCCAGGCATACCCTTTTTTCCCTTGAGTACGCAGCCAGGTGGCTTGGGCCAAGCGGGTTCCGGCGTCGATCATCCGTCGAGAGAGCAGCACAGATTGTCCAAACAGATTGCGTCCGTAACGTTCGCGTTCATCGGCAGCTGCTGTGGACAAGTCAACTGCCTGACGCACGGCCTCACTGCTGACGACATCCAACGCCCGACTTTGGTTTTGTGTCAGGCTGCGCGCCAGGGAATTGTTTTCCAGGAATGTGACCTGATTGTTGACTTGCTCGATCAATCGCGTGCGGCGGCGCAGGACTTCGGCTGGACGATTTGCCACCAAGGGCAGATGGTCGAGCTTGAAATTGTCCTCGTTGGGATTTCCCCCGGTTTGTAGCGGGTCGTATTTTCCCCCCAGGCGCCCGCCTGATTGACCAGCGCGTCTGCCGCTGCCGGCGTCGAGCCGACGTGGCGCTAACACAAAAGGAACCATTGGACCGGGGCCTGGGGCCACTTTGGACAAGGCCGCGCCGAGATGTGGGTGATCGGTACGGTTACCGAAGTTGGCATCGCCTTCGCTGCCATCGTAGTCATAGCCGGTGAACATAATGTAGCCACCACCCGCATGACCGCTCCATTTGTGTGTCATCGATCGGATGATCGTGGCGCGATCCATCAGTTTGGACGCTCGAGGCAGGTGCTCGGTGATCCGCAGGCCGGGTAAAGAGGTGTCAATCGTTTGAAAATCACCGCGGACGTCATCGGGCGCATGGGGTTTGGGGTCGAAGGTATCGTGGTGGGACATGCCACCGGAGAGAAACAAGACGATGCAGTTCTTGGCTTTGCCGAAACTGGCGGGTTTCGCTGTCTCTGCCGTTCTGGCCGAGGTAGGTTTGGACAACAGTCCGGAGAGGCTCAAGCCAGACAGTCCTAGACCTCCAATACGCAGCATTTCACGCCGCGCGAGTTCTTCGCCGGGCTTGGCCGCGGGGCCATACAGGTTCAACATTTTGCTTTCCTTGCGAAACCGTCGTCAGTACCAAAACGGGAGACGTTCACTGCAGTCAAACACGCCAGATTCTGAACAAGTTGACGTCTTCACACAATACATGAAACCGGACGCGGGCTCAAGACGCATCAGATATTGCCGATGCGTTTTGGCGGGCCGTTGGTAGCCCAGGGCCGCTGTCGTTATCATCGGCACATCCCAGGTAGTCTCTTCATCGCGACAGGAAGTGGTGCTATCCAGTAGTTTTTGGCGGGCGAACGGTCGCAGCGGCCTCTGCCAGGCCCCGCACCTTGGAACCAGAAGTGGCTGGCATGCGTATCGTCTGGCTCACGGACATCCATTTGAATGGTGTTGCCGATGCGGTAACCGATGATCTGCTGGCAACGGTTACTGCGCGCCGCCCGGCGGCTGTGCTGGTTGGGGGTGACATCGCGGAAGCTCCCGATGTACGGGAATATCTGTTGCGAATCGCCGCGGGCTTGGACTGCCCTGTCTATTTTGTGTTGGGAAATCATGACTACTATTTTGGGTCTGTCCAACAGGTTCGCCAAGAAATCTACCGGCTATGCCAGGGTCATCCACAGCTGACCTATTTGACATATGCGGAGCCGGTGCGGTTGTCAGCGGGCTACGCGTTGGTCGGTCACGACGGCTGGGCCGATGGACGGTGCGGCGACTACGATAATTCGCGCGTTGTGATGAGCGACCATCGGTTCATTAGGGAACTTGCGGGTACCGAACCGGAGGCCCGTTTGTCGTTATTGCAGGAATTGGCGGGAGAGGCTGCGGATCATGTGCGTCGCGTGCTGCCGCAGGCTTTGGAGTATGCGCAAGAGGTTCTCTTGTTGACCCATGTGCCGCCGTTTCGCGAGGCCTGCTGGCACGAGGGGAATATTGCGGATGACCAGTGGGCGCCCCATTTCAGCAGCCAGGTCATGGGCGAGACGATTCTCGAAATCATGCGTTCGCGGCCGACTCAGCGGCTGACAGTGCTGTGCGGGCATACACACAGTTCCGGGGAGTTTGCACCCATTCCCAACGTGCGTGTTCTCACAGGGGCAGCCGAGTACGGTCGCCCGGATATTTGTCGCGTCCTGACACTTTCTTGAACCGCTTCAGGCGGCATGACGTGTACAGCCTCTGGTACGCGCGGGCGGTCTTGGTTGTTAGGATAACGGGCGACTGATACCTGCCGCAGTGAGGACTGTAGCAGTTTGTTCGTTTGCGAACTTTGCCCTTTACCTTCGGCCCTTTTTCTTCGTCGGGAGTTGCTGCTATGGCAACCACGCAGACTGAATTTGAAGTATTACAGACCGAGTTGGCAGCGGGTGGTGTCCCGGCAGTACTGGAACGACTGGTGGAGCAGCTTCGTACCAAGAGCCGTTATCACGAGTTGTTTGAAGCGCTCAAGATGAAGGTGCGGCTGGAGATTGGGTTACCCGTGCAGTACGACGAGTCGGGTGACGAATTGGATGAAGCAACACGTCTCAAGTTGGAAGAAGGACTTGTTGAGGCTTGTCGCGAAGTGGGCATGTTGATGATTCAAGATGGTGCCATCCGCGAGGCATGGATGTACCTGCGGCCAGTTGGCGATCGCGCTGCCGCTGCGGCTGCCCTGGCTGAAGTTGAGTCGACCGATGAGAACCTGGACGAAATGGTGGAAGTCTGCCTCCACGAAGGTGTCGATCCCGCACGTGGATTCCGACTGGTGTTGGACAATTATGGGACTTGCAATGCCATTACTACCTTTGAAGCCACGTTGCAGCAGCGGACACCCGAAGAACAACGACATACCGCGGGCATGCTGGTCGAACATCTGCATGGTGAATTGTTGGCTTCGGTGAAAGCCGACATTGCCCAAAATGAGGGCGCTGAGCCGGATGCCCAGACACTGCGTGAGCTCGTGGCCGACCGCGACTGGCTGTTTGGTGAACACCGGTACCATCTGGACACTACGCATCTGGCGTCAACGGTCCGCTTTGCGCGACTCTTGGAGGATGAACAGCAACTGCGTCTGGCGCTTGACATGACCGAATACGGCCGTCGCTTAAGTGATCAATTTCAGTACGAAGGAGATGAGCCGTTTACCGATATCTATCCCAGTCACGCGCTGTTTTATCAGGCGGTGTTGGGCGAAAACCTGGAAGAGGCTTTGGAGTTTTTCCGTCAGAAAGCCGAGACCGTGGATGCGTATGAATACGGCCGCTCGGCGATCGAAGTCTACATTGACTTACTGGCTCGTTTGGGACGCTTGGATGAGGCGATCGAGGCAACGATTCAGCACAGTTCTCCTGATGCGCAGCCGATGGGTCACGCGCCAAGTCTCTTGGAATTGAGCGATCAGGCAGGGAAGTACGACCGCCTGCTCGATCATTGTCGTGACCACGATGACCTGCTGGGATTTGCCACGGGGCTGGTTCGCGGACATCGCGAGGCATGAGCCTGACGCCGGGACGGCGTTTCAGCGTTCGGCGGCTGGTTGTCCTTCGGATTTTGCAGCGGTGGCATCGGTTCCAGAGCCTTGGGTGTTACCGTCTCCGGGCTCGGTGCGGCCATGTAGGTAGAGGTCTTCACCGAGTGCTTCCCAGGAGAACCCATGCAATGGCATGGCCGCGCTGATGTGGGCGGCTCCGGTGCCGGCGATCGCGGAGATCGCGTCATTGCCGCCCACCAATTTGGGCGCCAGGAAGAGGTGGAGTTCGTCGATCGATCGGCTATCCAGCAAGCTGCCTAACACCTGTGCGCCGCCTTCAACCAAAACATGCGTCATGGCGCGTTGGCCCAGTACCTGCCACAGTTGCCGTAGCCGTTGGACCGGGTTGGCGGAGTCCAATTGTAGGACTTCGCAGCCGGCATCTGTCAAACGCTGCACCTGCTCGGGAGCCGCAGTGGGGCCCGCTGCCACGAGTACCGGTGTTTCGAGCGCAGTTTGTACGAGTTGACTGTCGATCGGTAAGGAAGCACCGGAGTCGAGTACGACCCGCGTTGCGATACGTGGCCCCGCGGGTCGGGCGGTGAGGAGTGGGTCATCTGTTAGCGCAGTTTGACGCCCCACGACGATGGCGTCCATGCGACCCCGCAGGTGGTGTACCCGCTGCCGCGATACCGGGCCGGAAATCCACTGGCTATGGCCAGTACGCGTGGCGATTTTCCCATCCAGACTCATGGCCCATTTGGCATGAATCCACGGTTCTCCAGTGGCCAGCCGTTTGATGTAAGGTGCATTCAGGTAACGCGCCTGCGCTGCCAACAGTCCTACTTCGACGGTGATCCCCGACGCCTCAAGTTCAGCGATACCCTGATGGTTCACTTGCGGGAATGGATCATGCTGGGCGATCACGGCACGACTGATGCCAGCGGCCTTGAGCGCCTGGGTGCAAGGAGGCGTTTGACCATGGTGGCAGCAGGGTTCCAGCGTAACGTAGAGGGTGCCTCCGGCCGCTTGCGGACCGGCTTCACGTAAAGCATTGATTTCTGCATGAGCCTGGCCGTAGTGTTCATGCCAACCCTCACCGACCACTTGTCCGTTACGTGTTACCACACAACCGACCAATGGATTGGGTTCCGCAGTCCCCTCTCCGCGCGCCGCGAGCTTCAGTGCCCGTGACATAAAGCCCAGATCAGTGTCGTTGTCCGCCATGGCAGCAACTCGTGACTCTATGACGTAAAGGACTTGGAGGCACAGATTCTGGCTCAAGAATCCATTTCAGTTGGGAACGCCTGGTTTCTGACCGCTTGTCGGCTGACGCTCCTTTGTCAATTCAACCTGGGTTGCCGGGTGTGGCAGGTCAGGGAACGGCCGCGAGCACACCGGCCCTCGGGGCGACTTCGCCAGCTAATCCATACCGGGGACCCAGAGCTTTGATTCCTTGGGTTTCTGGGAGCTGTCGGGGGTGGCGGAATCGGCGTCTGGAGTCCAGAGTGTCTGCGACGTTTCCGCTTGAGCTGGGGGTGCCGTGACCGGAGTTGCGAGTCCTGCCGGATTGGGCATGCCTGGATTGCCTTGCGGGAGCATTCCGTATGATTCCAGAATCCTGTAAAGATTTTCCGAGACACCAGGTTCTTCGAGGTGCCGCGCGCGGATTTGTTCAAAGATCTGTTGGGCCAACTCAGATTCTCGCCGTACGATTCGTAGGGAGAGTTCATTGAGCAGCCAGGTGGCGGGAGAATCTTCTGCGGCCACTGCCGCGTCCCGGGCCAAGTGGAGATATTCTACGGCTTGGTCACTATTGCCAGAGAAGTTTGCCAGCATTCCGTAGACTTGGGCTTTATCGAGTTCGCCGGTGTTTTCAAAGTTGTCGCGGCGAATCAGCTCTAGGCCCGCATGCCGGGCTGCCCGGCTGGCTTGTCGTGTTGCCGCCAACTGCAGTGAGGCAAGTAGTTGTTCCTCACTCAAGTCCGCAAACGGCAGCCGGCAAATGCGGACGATCGAAAGCTCTTCCAGTTTGAGTCCTTCGAGGTCGAGTACGCCGGCCTCCGGTAAATCCAGATCGCGTCGCAGTTCGTTGAAATCCAGTTCCCAGTGATTCTGCTCCGCGGCCAGTTCTAACAGCAAGACAGCCGCCAAGAGACGCACCTGATAGCTGGCGTCACCGGTAACGTCACGCGGCGTTTTGTCGTCCAAAATACTCAGTGGCGTTGTGGGCCACTTCTGGAACATCATCTCACGCCGCTGTTCAGCCATCAGCGTTTGTTGCACATCGCGTGGTGTATCGTCCGGCATCCGCCAATTCCAGGAGAGTGCTTGGCGGATTGCCGAGACGCTCCCGACGGTTTCCTGGCTTCGGTCCGAGCCTTTTTCCTCACCCAGCTTGGATTCCAGCAGGTCGGAGGCTGCGGCAAAGCCGTCGTCTTTGACAGTAACGAATTCGATGCGCGCTTCGCGATCGGTTTCCTTACCGAACAGGTAGGCCACACCGACCATGTTGGGAACGGTCTCGCGTGTCAGATCCACGCCGGACTTGGGAAGTGACCTATCCAGCAGTCCAAAGACGTGACGAGGCGGAGGGCCGTCTTCGGTTTCTCCGTCGGGAGGATCAAAGGGGATCCGCGTCAGCTGATCGTCGGACAATAAACGCTCCGACAGCTGGGAGGCGTCGGTGATGTCCCAGATCAAGCGGATTTCATCGAGTTGTTCGCGATTCGTCTCCACATCCAACAACTGGGCGAGCGCTTCCGCTTCCAGCCGCTCATCAAGTTCCAACGACTCTAAATCGGCAACCCTCCGCCAGGCAGCAATGGTTGCTGGTAGGTCGCCCAGATACCCGCGGGCGATTGCCAAGTTCTTCAGCACCTCTCGTTGCTGGGGGACCTTGTCATCGAGAGAACTTAATTGTTCCACCGCAAGTCGCCAACGCCCGCGGGACCAGCAGCGAATGGCAGCAGCAAACTCACCTTCCCAGGCAACGTCTTCCGGACACGGTAGCGGGTCGAGGCCGTCTCTGAGCAGCAAGGGGATTTTCGGGTCGCGATGAAGTCCCGCGACCAGTGAGGCGAGTTCTTCGTTGGCACCTTGGCTGGCTGCATTGGCAAACATCAGGTGGCCGCGGGCTCCCAGAAGGTCACCTGTTTGCAGCAGCGCGCGTCCGGTGGAGACCAACGCGCCAAACAACTCGACGGGCATGTCCTCTTCCAGGTGCTCCAAGGCGAGTTGCACTTGACTGACCGCCTCCGTGACCTTGTCTTCGAGCAATGTCAGTTCGGCTCCCAGGGCAAGTGAAGCCGGATTCTTAGGAGCGGCCTTGAGGAGACAGTCGATGGTCTCACGGGCATCGTCCAGTTCGTCGCGGCTGATCTGAATAACCGCTTTCAGATGCAGCAGGCAGGGCAGTTGCGGGTTTTTCTTGAGCAGCTGGTTGAGCTGGCCCAACGCCGCGACGCGCTGTTTGCCTTCCAAGGCACGTTGGACTTTGTCCAATTCCTGAATAAGATTCCGCGAACAGCAGAATTTAACTTTTTTGCCGCTGCCACAGGGACAGAGTGAGTAGGCGTCCAGAGCCATTTTAAGGTGCCCTTCCCCTCGACAATGACGGTTTGACTTGAAGTGAAAACAGGCCGTCGCGAACGGGATTGCATCGTAGCAAACCACTTCCGCGTTGACGAGCGGGCACCCGCGGACTGAGAACGCATCGCAGTTCTCGAAACGGGCGACTATTGGTTCTGGGGCGCAATCAGGAGCTAGCTTGGCAGGCGCTGACTGATGGATAAAGTGGCCTGGTTACGGGCACCCCTGAGGCCAGGCAGGCTGGCAGGGGGTACTACCAAGCCTGGCGACAAGCTCGCTGCTGCCGGATGCCATTGCGTGACAGGCCGATTCCGGCAGAGGTACGTGGGTGTTAAGATTCAGAGGTTGACTTAGGTCGTTCTGGTTTTACCGGTTGGGGTTGCCCATGTCGCTCCGCGCAGTTGTGTTCTGTTGTTTGCTGGCTCTGGGATGGTCGGTGTTTTCAGCCGCGCCCACGACAGGCCTGTTGCGCGCTGCCCAGGAATCTCCAGCAGAGTCAACCGGGAACTCCAGCGAGTCCGTTGTCGCCAGCGAGGAAGCGACGACTGATCCGACCGCGGGCACGGCGGTCGCGAGTGGCCCGCGTGCCGACGCGGAAGACAGCGAGTCATTGGATCCGCAGGAGCGAATCCGCGCGTGGCTCAAGCCGCAAACAAATCTGGTACTGCTGGTGGTTTTGATTGTGAGTATTGCGGTACTGGGGAAATCGGCAGATTGGCTGGTCGATCTGGCGGTCGGTTTGTCACTGCGATTGGGACTGCCACGAGTGATCGTTGGTGCCACGATTGTCAGCCTGGGTACCACGGCGCCAGAAGCTGCCGTCTCGGTGCTGGCTGCGATAAATGGTTCGCCCGGGTTGGCAATGGGAAATGCCGTCGGTTCGATTATTTGCGATACAGGACTGATTCTAGGATTGGCTTGTTTGCTGAAACCGCTGCCTTTCACGCGTTCGGTGGTCAATCGGCAGGGCTGGGTCCAGTTTGGTTGCGGCGTTCTGCTGGTCGCCCTGAGTATTCCCTGGGACGACCCCCTGAGCATGTTTCGTGAGGGTGGCACCCTGTCACGGTCCGCTGGCTTTGTGCTGGTGGCATTGCTGTTGATCTACATGGTCTGGTCGGTTCGCTTAGCGCGTGGCGAGACGGCGACTGCCGACGAAGAGATGGAAAGCGACGAGCGCCCGGTGATCCTGGTGCTGGTTGCCTTGCTTGCTGCGGTGGCCCTGGTCGTCGTCAGTTCGATGTTCTTGATCGGCTCGGCGACCCTGCTCGCCGAACGTTTTGGCGTGCCAGAGAGCGTGATTGCTGCCACGATGGTGGCGTTTGGTACCTCGCTACCGGAACTCTGTATTGCCATGGCGGCGGTTCGCAAGAACCAGGGGGAATTGGCGGTCGGGAATATTGTCGGGGCGGACATTCTCAACGTCTTGTTTGTGGCGGGTCTGTCCGCCGCTGTGACCCCGGCGGGTTTGCGGGCCGAGTATCATTTTTTCCAGATGCAGTTTCCAGCGATGTTGTTCATTCTGTTGGTCTTTCGATGTGGTATCTGGCAGGCGTCTGATGACCGATTGAAACGGCCCTTTGGAGTCGTCTTGTTGTCGACGTACCTGGCGGTCACTTTCCTGTCGTATTTTCTCGGCGTTCAGATGCACTAGTGGCGCGGCCCAGCTGGTTTAGCGTTAAGGTTGGAGTCGAGGGCGACTGGTCAGGCTTGTCTGTTTTCAATCGGTAGCCAGTTTTGGTCCCAAGGATGATCTGATGACATCGGGTTCCCCGCATTCAGCAGTCCACACGCACAATCGTCGCGCGTGGGATCAGCGGGTCCAGAACCGTGAACGTTTCACCGCGCCAGCCCGCGACGAAGATTTGGCAGATCCTCTCAAAACTGTTGATGCGGTGGGCTGGCTGGGGGGGAACATTCACGGCCAACGGTTACTTTGCCTGGGCGCCGGTGGTGGCAAACATGGGCTGATTTACGCAGCCGCTGGCGCGGAGGTGACCGTCGTCGATATCAGTCCTGCGACGTTGGAGCTCGATCGCGAAGGAGCGCGTGAGCGGAAGTTGCAGGTGCGTACCGTCGAGGCGTCAATGGACTACCTGCCGATGTTTGAAGCGGGGCATTTTGACATCGTCATCCATCCGGTCAGTACGTGTTATGTACCTGACATTGAGCCCGTTTACCGCGAAGTGGCTCGGGTCACTCGCACCGGTGGCTTGTACATCAGTCAGCATAAGCAACCGGCGAGTTTGCAAGCCGAAGTGCAACCTTCACCGGCGGGTTACGAACTGAGTGAGTCCTATTATCGAGCGGGCCCACTACCGCCCGTTGTGGGCAGTTTGCATCGTGAGGAAGGCACGCTCGAATTCCTGCATCGTTGGGGACAATTGGTGGGGGGGCTCTGCCGTGCAGGTTTTGTGATCGAAGACTTGACCGAGCCGGTGCACGCGGATTCCGCTGCCGCGTTGGGTAGTTTTGGACACCGTAGCTGCTACGTCCCTCCCTATGTGCGGATGAAAGCCCGTCGTGTCGGCGAACTGAATAGCGACAGTTCCGAGACGGCGGAGCGATTGTGGACTCCCTGATGATGGTCTGCCCACGAAGCATTGCATTGGGAGTCGTATCCCCGGGGGGCGCTTCACGTTTCGCCGGGATGTCGGGAGTCCTTCGTGGGCGGATGTCGAACAGACCGGCAGTGGCTGGCAAAATGAGGGGAGGCAACGATGGCCAGACGGCGGCCTGGAAACGCCTTGGAGAGAGTCAATGACGTCTGTTGGCGCATTCCCCGGCAAGACCGAATGGGTATGCGCGTCGAGGGGTTGATTTATGCCGACGATCGGTTGATGACCGATATTCGTGACGATCCAGCGGTCGATCAGGTTGCCAATGTGGCATGTCTGCCAGGTATCCAGCGCGCCAGTCTGGCAATGCCGGATATTCACTGGGGTTATGGTTTTTGCATCGGCGGTGTATGTGCCACCGATCCGGAGGAAGGCGGCGTTATTTCACCTGGTGGCGTAGGCTACGACATCAATTGCGGCGTTCGCCTTTTGCGTTCTAATCTGGATTGGAGTGAGGTTCGTCCGCGGCTGCGTCAATTGGTAGAGACACTTTTTCGGGATGTCCCCGCCGGTGTCGGCCGTACGGGAAAATACCACTTCAGCCCAGCAGAGCTCAGACAGCTTTTGGGGGCAGGTGTACCTTATTTGCGCGCGCGCGAGTTGGCGACAGACGAAGATCTGGAATATGCCGAAGCGGGTGGCTTTCTGGCTCAGGCACAGCCGGATCTGGTGAGCGAGAAGGCGCTGCAACGCGGCACTCGGCAGTGCGGGACGCTCGGTTCGGGAAACCATTTCTTGGAAGTACAGATTGTCGACGAGATTTGTGACCCGTTGGCGGCCCAAGTCTTCGGTTTGCGCAAGGAGATGGTGTGCGTCATGATCCACTCCGGATCACGTGGTCTGGGGTACCAGGTCTGTGACGACGCGTTGGTTGATTTACGAGGTGTTCCCGAGGCCTACGGGATTGATTTGCCCGATCGACAGTTGGCCTGTGCCCCTGTGAACAGTCCCCCAGGCCAGCGTTACCTGGGGGCGATGTGTGCCGCGGCCAACTATGCATGGTGCAACCGACAGCTGTTGGCCTGCCAGGCCCGGGAGTCGTTTGCCACCGTATTTGGTCGTTCCTGGCAGCAGCTTGACATGCAATTGGTTTACGACGTGGCTCATAACATTGCCAAGTTGGAGGAGCACCGCGTCGGCGATCGTGTGCGTCCCTTGTGGGTGCACCGCAAGGGAGCCACGCGTGCGTACCCCGCTCATCATCCGGAATTACCCACAGCCTATCGCGGCCTCGGCCAGCCGGTGTTGGTTCCCGGTGACATGGGACGGGCAAGTTGGGTACTGGTGGGGCAAGCGGGCAGTATGGAGCAGACATTTGGGACCTGCTGTCACGGGGCCGGTCGGCGACTTAGTCGCCGGGCTGCTGTCAAACAGGCACAGGGACGGCGCATCGATCAGGAACTGGCAGAGCGCGGTGTGATCGCTCGGGCGCGCAATTGGCGTGGACTTGCCGAAGAACAGCCGGCTGCCTACAAGGATGTAGATCACGTCGTCGACGTGGTGCACCGCGCTGATTTGGCGCGGAAAGTGGCGCGCTTAAGACCAATTGGAGTCATCAAAGGTTAAGCTGGCTGCCCCAGGTGCGAAACGCTGGCAGTTCACCACGGTGACTCCATCTGGCCGACGACCTGTTGGGCCACTCGCACGAATATGTCGTTTTGCGCAGTGAGCATGGATTGACCGGCTTCAGGCACAAAGTCCGCCGCTTGGCCCAATGCGATAGAAAGTGTGGGCAGCGGCATGGTTACTGGTTCCATCAGCGGATTGCCACGTTGGTCAATCCAGGTGTATTCGACGGCGATATTCCATTCAATGTCACGGGGATTGTCGTTGGCATTTTCAACGAGAACCCGCTTTCGTTCTGAAACGATACGACCCCTGAGGACGCTATCCGCGTTGCTTTGATTGACGACTTTGTAGGGCGTATCCTGTTCGATCTGTTTAGCGATGGCTTCGGTGAGCCGTTCACCGAGTTGCCGGCGAAAACTGTTCGAGGCGACCAGGGGGACATGGACAGTGCGAATGTCCGCTGGATAGAGCGAGGCGGCGCCCCACTGGTACCCCGCGCATCCCAGGGAACCGGTGAGGATGAGCAGCAACAGCTGGACGCAAATGAGAGGTGACCGCACGCAACTATCTCCGTGCGTTGCCGAGAGGACTGGTGGCAATCAGTGGTTTGACCGTCGTGTCGTCAGGAAAGATCTTTACGAGCCAGGGGACTGCTTGCGGCGGGGAGTCGGGTTCGTCAGAAATTTGGGTCAAGCGGTCACGGGCCTGCTGCGAGAAAGGTGTTTCCGGGTAGTCTTCCAATAGCTGTTGGTAATGCAAACGCGCTGCCTTGTACTGTTTTCGCTGATCATAAAACTTGCCTGCGTTCCAGCCGCGTTCTGCCAAACCTAAACGTACTTGGGCATAGGCCTTGTTGAGTGTCTCACTTTCGCGCTTACAGAGTTGAGGAAATTGCCGGTGAATTTGTTTCAAGAGTTTTTCCGCTCCCAACAGAGGCTCTGCCGAATAGTCGGGACCTTCATAGATCTGCAGTTTGGCTTGGATGCCGTAGAGGTGCGCGTGGAACTGATGTTCGCTACTGGCGAAGTGGGTGCGGAGATCGGTGAAGTACTGGTCCGCTCGGTGATAATCGGCTTGTTCCAGGTAGGCGACCCCTGCGGCCAGTGTCGCATCATCGGCCAGGCGGCCGGTCGGGTCATCGAACCGAATCCGGTCATAGATCTTTACCGCGTGTCCGAAATCGTCACGGAGTGGGCGAGTCTGATCGGTCCAATTGAAGGCATAAAACGGTCGGGCCTGCTTTTCATTTAACGAGAGCCAATACTGGGAGATCGTGAAACGCCGTGCTTCGACTCGATCGAGGTGCTTGGTCTCGGGGTATTGCTTGAGGAGTTGTTCATAGGTCAAATTGGCCCGTGGGTATTGATTCCCGAAATAGTAGCTTTCGGCGGCCATAAACAGAGCATCCTGCTCAAGTTCAGAATCAGGCCATAGCGCGCCGGCTTTCTCGTACTGTTCGGCAGCAGTGGAAAACCGGTCGTCACTCTCTGCCGCCGATTCTGGCTGAGCACGTTTCGCGCTGGCTTCACGGAATGTCGCTTCGGCCAACTGAAACTGTTGGCGTGCTTCGTCGGTTCGGGGACCGGCCCCCGAGATGCGCCTAAATGTTCTGCTGATGCTGTCGAGTGGCTTGGCTTTTTCGTCTGCGGGAACTTCTTCGTCAATGTGTTCCTGTGAGACGTGGACAACATCATCGGCCGTCCATTGGCTCAGCGGCTTCTGCGACAGTGACTCGTAGTTTGTCTGTGGTTGAGATAGCGTGGAGCAACCGACCACTGATAACAGGCCGGTCAGCGTCGTAATGATGCAGTAGCGAGTTCCTGACTCCCGCATTCAGGTGATCCTTCTGGTGAGTGGGAATTTACGGCGGTGGCGTGGACAATCCCAATTTGCCAGGCCGACCGACTCCCGGTTGTTTTCGTTTTCGAGTGGTTTGTTTACTGGTGTTTGTGAGTTTGTCCGTCCAACCATTGGTGCATGCGGGGTTGGTGCCCCAGGAGATGGCAGAGGTACCGGCTCAGCACTCCACGCATTTCACCCGCCACGCGAGGTGTCAGTGGTGCTGCCTGCTGAGCGGATGCGTGCTGTTCGGTGTACCGTCTCATAGTGGCGATGACTTCTCCAGACACGCTCACAACCTGATGCTGGCCAATGCGGCATTGACTACACAACACACCACCGGCCAGTTGTCCAAATGCAACTCGGTTTCTGTTTTCGATGCACTTACCACAGCCGACACAGGCATCCAGCATTGGCAAATGACCCAGTAAACGGAGTGCGTTGAGTTCGAAACGGAATAGATCCGCGCGCCATTCCGATTCACTGTCTAGGCTCAACAGGAAATCATTTGCGATTTGGAATAGTTCTGAGTGCGGGTCTCCTTCATCGGTGAGGGAACGTAGCAATTCGGCGACATAGTAGCCTGCGTAGAGACGAGGCAGGTTCCGGGCTGCAGCGCGAAAGCGCCTTTCGAGTTTGGCTTCAGTCAACAGGTGCAGCGCGTCGGACGATTTGCGGAGGAACACTATGCGACACAAGGACAGCAGGTCAAGAGCAGACTCGAAGGGGCCCTTGAGACGCCTGGCCCCTTTTGCCAGAGCGCTTATCTTCCCGAAATCCTCGGAAAACAGGGTGACCACACAGCTGGTTTCACTGAAATCGATTACCCGGATCACCAAGGCGCGTGATTTCTCGCTAGCCATGCTGCACCTGTATTACCTTGACCGCCCAGGCAGTGGAAGACGCTTTCGACACCAATGGTTAAACACGCACGGCATGCAGTTTCCCGATATTGCCAGTTTGCTCGCTACAGGCGGCGTTTGCGCAAGTTCCCAACCCGCTCGTGAAAGTCGGATTTGGAAGCATAGTATTAGAGCGTTGCGTCGATTCTGTCGAGTCGCATCGCTACGGGGTATGCCGCCTGCGGTAGCCGCCGTTTGAGGATCGGGGTGTGGCGGAACCGAACGTTGGTTTATCCGGCTGGGTCTGTCCGGCTGGCCGTTGTGAAACAGGCGGTTTCTCTATCACAATAGCTGGCTGGGAGGGGGCCACGAATGGCAGAACTCCGACCGTTCTTCTGAGTTGGGATGAATCCATGCGTTGGTATCGTGAACCGTTGCTGCATTTCATTTGTTTGGGCGGGCTGGTATTTCTCTACCATGAGGTGCGCCGGCCAACACCGCTGCCCGCCGAGCGTCCGATTGTCATCAGCCAGGATGACGTGAACCAGCTGCGTAGTACCTGGCAGAACGAGCAGGGCCAACCCATCCAACCGGAGAAACTGAACGGACTGGTAGAGCAGATGGTTCGCGAAGAGATTCTGTTTCGCGAAGCAGTCAAGGTCGGTCTGGAACAAACCGATCCAATCATTCGCCGCCAGTTGATTGCCAGCATGAAATCACTGTTGCTGGAATTCGCGGGGCAATCTGAGCCAAGTGATGAGGAATTACGGGTCTTCCTTGAACGGCCTGGGAACGGATACTCGGGCGCGTTGCGGGAAGAGGACTGGGACCGGCTGCGGCCCCGGCTGCGGGAAGATTGGTTACGTGAAAGCAAGCAGCGGGCCCTCGAGGAGATACTTATTTCGTATCGACGTGACTATGACGTGATTCTTCCCGCTTCGCTGGCGCCGCTGCTGGAGGTGACGCCATGAAGCTGCAGGGATGCTGGACGATTGGTTTTCTGATTTTGGTCCTTTCGCCGCGCACCATGGCCCATGAGTTGCGGCCCGCTTATCTGGAGTTGCGAGAAGTCGTTGCTGGTGAATTTGCGGTTACCTGGAGAACGCCTTACAAGGCGGGGCGACCTGCTCTGCTCCCCCAATTGCCCGCAGTCTGCCGCCAGCGTGGGCCAACGCAAGTTGAACAGCGCCCGGAGGCTGCGGTTCATCGCTGGCGTGTTGAGGTTCCTGCGGATTCACTCCGTGGGACGGTCATCGAGTTTCCCGGGTTGACACCCGAATTGATGGATGTGCTTGTTCGCGTAGTATGGCGAGAGGGGGCTGGCTGGACCTCTGTCGCACGGGGAGCAAGAGGGCTGAGGATTCCTTACAGGCCGACGGCCGGTTCGACTTTGGCGCGGTATCTAGTGCTTGGAGTCGAGCACATCTGGTTCGGATTCGATCATCTGTTGTTTGTCGTGGGGCTGCTCTGGATTGTGCGAGGTTGGCAACAACTGATTGCTACCGTGACCGCATTTACGCTGGCGCACAGTATCACTTTGACGTTGGCAGTGACGGGTAACATACGTTTGTCGTCCGCGCCAGTCGAAGCAGTCATTGCTTTGAGTATTCTCTTATTGGCATCCGAATTGGCGCGCGATACGCGGGGCTTGACGTCGCGGTACACCTGGTTGGTTGGATTTGGCTTTGGGTTGTTGCACGGGTTTGGATTTGCGGGAGCCCTGGCGGAGGTTGGACTGCCGTCAGAAGCCATGGTCTGGGCCCTGGCTGGATTCAATCTGGGTGTCGAGTTGGGCCAACTCGTGTTTGTGTCGGCCCTCCTTCTCTGCCGACTGGTGTGGCGTCGTTGTGCGGCGCCGTCGGATGATGGGTTGGTACACCTTCCAGCCTATGGAATGGGTAGTGTCGCGGTATTCTGGTTTTTCGAGAGGTTGGCGGCGTTTCCCTGATCCACGGTGGCTGGTGGTAGACCCTGGTGGTAGACCATTGTGCGAGGCGATATTTTCAGCCAGCAGTCACCACACGCACGTAACAGCGGACGATTTCTCCTGCGATTTCATGTTCGCTGCCCTCGACGGCGTCGAGCGCTTCGGTGACGAGTTGTCTCGAAAGGGTTTCACCAACGATGAAATCATGGTTTTCGGAGATTGCCGCCAATAGCTCCGGCGCCGCGGTTTCAATACCAATTTCAATACGATCTGTAAAAGCACAGTCCAGTTGCTTGCGGCGGTCTTGCACCAGCCGTACCAGATCACGGGCGAGGCCTTCTCGGACCAGCTGTGGGGTCAGTTCCGTGGCCAGCACGACGACACAAGAATCGCCTTGGGCCGCCGCCCAACCTTCCTTGGCTTGCAGACGAAATTGTAGGTCTTCTTCGTCCAGCAGGAGGGACTCTTCACCAACATCAATCGCGATCTGGCCGTGGTCTTTCAGTTCCGCCAGCAGTGCGCGTCCATCGCAGTCCAGCAGCCGTTGCTTGAGGTGCGGCATCAGCTTTCCGATGCGCGGTCCCAGCCGTTGGAAATTGGGCTGGATTTGGTAGCGGATGTACTCGTCAGCCTGCTCTGCATAAGCCAGTTCTTTGACGTTCAATTCCTCACGCAGCAGGTCGTCATGTGTTTCCAGCCAGGATTGATGATCCGCCGCTGCCAGGATGACTTCCACTTTTGCTAGCGGCTGTCGTACTTTAAGCCGAGATTCCATTCGAGCCTTGCGACCCAGCGACGCAATTTCTCTGAGTAGTCGCATGCGCTGCGACAGTTCGTGATCAATGGACGCCTCGATACTGGTAGGGAAGTCGCAGAGATGGACGCTTTCCAGCACCTGGTCGCCAAATCCAGCAGATAGATTTTTCCAGAGTGTCTCCGCGAGAAAAGGTACGAACGGTGCGATCAGTTTGCTGGTTGTCAACAGGCATTCGTACAGTGTCCAGTAGGCGTCTTGTTTCCCCGGAGAGTTTAAATCATCTTGCCAGAAACGATCACGGCTACGTCGGACGTACCAGTTACTGAGCGCATCGACAAAGCGGGTGAGTTGTTGGCAGGCACTATAGTTGTCGTAGTTGTCCATGGCCTGCGTGACGGTACTGATCGTCTGGTTCAACTCACTGAGAATCCAACGATCCAGTTCACCTCGGGCCTCAGGCGGGCGGATTTCCTTGGCAGTTAGCAGGTCTTCATGGGTCAGTTGCCCCTCACCTGACCAGGAGTCTTTGCCGGACAACGCGACAGTTGGATCAAATCCGTCGATGTTGGCGTAAATCACAAAGAAACTGTAGACGTTCCACAGTCGCAGCAAGAACTCGGGAATACTGTCTTTGATCGCCTGTTCGCGATAGCGGATGGATGACCAGGGGGTTTGGTTGGCGAAGAAATACCAGCGCAGCGCATCCGCTCCATACCGGTCGAGAATTTCTCCTGGTTCGCGATAATTGCGTTTGCTCTTGGACATCTTCGTCCCATCCTCGCCGAGCATCAGCCCGAGTACCACACAGTTGCGGTAAGGATGAGGTAACTCGGGGGCAGGCGTCTCGTCGGGTTTGTCAGCTGCTTTATCGAACAACAGGGTGCTGATTGCCAACAAGCTATAGAACCAGCCGCGCGTCTGATCGATTGCTTCACTGATGAAGTCCGCCGGAAATTGTTGGGCAAACGCATCTTGTCCTTGATACGGATACCCCCACTGGGCGAAGGGCATCGCGCCGCTGTCGTACCAGCAGTCGATGACTTCGGGAACGCGGTACATTTTTGCCCCGGCCGCATAGGGGGAATTGTAATAGACCGCGTCGATGTAAGGTTTGTGAATTTTCAGGTCTTCGGGTAGCTGTGGATGTTCTTGTTGTGCCTGCTCCCACACCTCGGTGCCACCAATCCCCGGTTTCCCAAGCAATTCACCGTAGCTGCCGATTGCTTCCATGCGACCAGTTTCGGAACAGACCCAGATTGGCAGAGGTGTTCCCCAGTAACGTTCTCTCGACAGGGCCCAGTCGACATTGGATTCCAGGAAGTTTCCGAAGCGACCATCCCGAATGTGTTCGGGCATCCAGCGGATGTTGCCGTTGTTGGCCAACATCCGGTCTTTGAACTGGGTGGTGCGAATAAACCAGCTTTCTCTAGGGTACTGGATCAGAGGGTCGTCTTCCGCACGCCAGCAGAATGGGTAATCGTGAGAATACTGTTCCTGGTGGAAGAGCAAGCCGCGTTCACGTAATTCCCGGGTAATGGGTTTGTCGGCGTCTTTGACCCACTGCCCGGCGTACTCCGGGAGTGCTGCGGTGAACTTACCGTCGGGACCCACGGCGCAGATCAGCTGGGGGCCTTCACCGTCACAGAAACGCGCGCGATCAGTCTGCAGCACCTCGTAGTCGACTTCGCCAAACGCGGGAGCCTGATGGACAATTCCAGTGCCACTTTCGGTAGTCACAAAATTCGCGGGCAAAACGCGCCAGCCGAGAAACTCAGATCCGCCGTCGATAAGTTGTCCCTGTTGAGTCCCTTGAGACTGGTAGTAACAGTCGAATGGAGGCTGGTACCGCTGGCCAACCAGCTTGGCACCTGGAAAGGTCTCGACGATCGACAACTCACGTTGCACTTTGGCGGCGACGACAGGGACGAGGTCGCGTGCCAGAATTAAATCTTGATCCGATTCCGGGTCGGCAACACGCGCGTAGTCGAGTTGCGGATCCACAGCGGCGAACTGATTGCTCGGCAGTGTCCAGGGAGTTGTTGTCCAGACCAGGAGGGCAACGTCGGGCTGATCAAGCAAGGGGAATCGCACGTAGACGCTGGGGTCGGCAACTTGCCGGTAGCCTTGGCCGACTTCACCACTGGATAACGCGGTACCACCTTGCGCCCACCACCAGACGATCTTATGGCCCTGGTACAATAGGCCGCGGTCAAAGAGCGTTTTCAATGACCACCAGACACTCTCGACATAACTCTGATGATACGTGACGTAGGCGTCATCGAGATGGATCCAGAAACCCAGGCGTTGGGTTAGCCGTTCCCACTGCTGCATATAGCGCCAGACGCTCTGCTGGCATTTGTGGATGAATGGTTCGATTCCGAAAGACTCGATTTCCTCTTTGGAGTGAATTCCCAATTCTTTGCAGACTTCAACTTCGACCGGCAGGCCGTGTGTGTCCCAGCCACCTTTACGTTCGCATCGATAGCCCCGCATCGTCTTGTAGCGAGGAAATAGATCTTTGATGGCTCGTGTCAGACAATGCCCTGGGTGAGGCAGTCCGTTGGCCGTTGGAGGTCCTTCATAAAAGACGAACCGCGGCGCGTCATGTCGTCGCTGTAGCGACTTTTCGTAGACCTGCTGTTCCTCCCAGAATGCGAGGACTGCTTCTTCAAGTTGTGGGAACCGGACATCAGAGGGGACAGGTTGAAACATCGTATCTTGGCGATCACATGCTCGACGGGATGGCAAACAGCTGAGTAAACCACGTCGAGCGGCTAACCGCAATCGCGGTCAAGGTGTGATTTCTTCTTCCGGGAGCTCGTCGCCGTCCTCTTCCTCAAAATCTTCGTCCGCATCCGGAAGCGTGCCAAAGTCGTCTTCGACATCGTACTCGTCTTCAAGTTCTTCCTCAAAGTCATCGTCGAAGTCGTCATCAAAGTCATCTTCGTCAAAGTCGTCGAGATCTTCCTCGTCGTCGGCCATGACCACGGCAGGAGACTCATCCGTTGGTTCCGCCACGCGCACCTTCTCGTCTTCCCGAGGAAACAACTCGGTCCGTTGCATTTATTTGCCCTTGTCAACAAATGGACTGATCAACACGACAAAGATACCAATCTTATTCACAGTGCACCGGGGCGAAAATAACTTTCCAAGCTTCCGGGAATCGAACTAAATAGAGACAACGCAAACGGTTGTCAAGCGGCGGTTTGGTTCGCAGTGGCGCTTAAGCAGCGTATGGTCGGCACCCAGCGGTAGCTGAAATGGCCGTTCGGTGGTCGGTGCACTGACCATTGACGGGTAGTGCGGGCCCGGTGGATCGGGTGGTTTGATTGCGGCAGACGGGGCTGGACCGCGTCCGGCCACGTGGTTGAAAGCGGGTAGCTCAGTGGGAGCCGCGGAACAGTGATCCGCCACGCCAAGACCTGCTCGTAGCCTGTTTGTGCGGGTTGAGAGGTGCGTTCATTGGTGTTTGGTGGGAACTTCAGCGCGCGATTACCTGCCGGTGCAGAGGGGAAAAAAAATAGGACAGGCCAGCAAGGTGCATGACCTGTCCCAACACGGGGGGCTCAATCAAGACGTTTTGGGGGAGCCGATATGAAGTCGGTCCACACCTTCCATAGTAGGTGACATGAATTGAATGTCAAAATAAAAAATATGGGAAATATAGGAAGAGTTTGTTGGGGCGGGATTTCCCTTGCCAGCGGCCGGCTCACCGGCGTTGATGCTGGTTCCTCCCGCACCTGACGCGGTTGCTTCGGATTGCTGCTGAACCAGCGTCGAGGCCGACTCGGCAACGGGAGTGCGGGCCTTACGTGACGAATTGTCGCCGCGCTGTCTAGCAATTTGATTTGAGTTCTGTGGCCAGCAGCTAAAATAGAAACAGGGGCTTTGGTCTTTGCGAATGGCCACCGGCCGTGTGCGGACAAACCGGGGTACCACGTGCGCTGCTCCAGTTCCGAGCGCCAGCGATCCTGAGCGCCGTCCCAATACGCAGAGACACTCGGTTGTGCGGTTGGTCGGGCTGACTGCGGTTTTCACGGTTCACTCTCTTCGGCATGCGCGTACGATCCTCGCGGTTGTCCTGTCCGCTTGGAATCCGCAGCTGGCCAGGACACACGAGACACACCTTCGTTTCTTCGAACTCATCCGGTATTCCAAAGGAATGATTATGGTAGGGCGCTGCTGCTCGAGCATGGGAATTTGGTGCGTTACGCTGTTGCTCGGTTTGACGGCACCTCTGGAGAGCCAGGAGATTGGCTTTGTGGAGTCGTTCGCTCTGGCACCAGATCGCCAGGAGGCCTTGCGGCAACTGACGCCAGGGACGGAAGACTATTACTACTACCATTGTTTGCACTGGCAGCAGCTCGAACAGTTCGAGCGTGTGGAACAGTTGCTGGCAGACTGGAGTCGGCGCCACCGCAATTCGTCCCGGATCCAGGAAATCCTGCATCGGCAGGCGCTGCTGACCTACCAAGAAAATCCGCAAGAGACACTCCGTTACCTGCGTCAGCAACTCCAGGTCAATCTGTCACATCAACGGGAGCGAGTCGGAGCGGAGCCGAATCTGGCGATGGTGCTCGACCGGGCACTGTTGACGCGTGCGCAGTGGACACAGCGGGCTCTGCAACGGCATAAGAATCTCGCTGGTTTTGAAGATAGCGCGCTGGGTGAGTTAATAGCTGAGCCTTTGAATGCAACACGCCGACGCCATTTGCTGGCAAGGTTACAACGTCCTGACCACCCAGGTCTGGTCGACCTCGTGGTCGCAGATTTGAACCACCCCACAAGCAAGGGATTTGGTTCACTCGGGTTGCACAAGCGTCTGCTAAGGTCCCAGTTGGAAGCCTGTTTACGGCAGAAGTCCGAGTTGTTGAATCAGGTTGGATTTGTTGAGGCCTACGTGCGCAAGCTGTGGCCGAACCCAGACACAGAGTGGCGGTTGGATACCGCGCAGCGGGCAGCCTACCTCGACCGTTTGTGGGCTTTCGTGTCCCGCTTGGATCCTGTGCATAATTCGCTCAAGGCGCACGTGGCGTATCACCGTTTAGTGCTTGATCGCGCACGGGGGATTTACGACAAGGAGCAGTTTCGCCAATACGTTCGCTTGCCACGCAACGTGAATTACATCAACCGAGACTTCCTGAAAGCAGGAAATCGCGCACGTCATGCCGCGAATTTGAAACAGGAATTTCGACCGCTCACGTTGTTACCGCCGATTGGTAGCGACGAGCCGCTGGTGCGTAGTTATTTGCAGACGCTATTGCTCGAGGCGCCGGATTACCAGGATTACGAGGCATATCTCGACGACGCTTATCTAAAACGCGTTTTTGCGGAGGTCAAGATTGTGCATGGCGTGGGTGATCCTGAACAGTGGGTAGCGTTACTCTCGCCGGGCCAATACGAACAACTCAAGCAGCGGGTGGATCTTGATTTTGCTTTCACCAACAAGCAGCGGTTCGCCGGTCCGGAACCGGTGCAAGTCGACCTGTATGTGAAGAATGTCGAGAAACTACTTGTCAAGATTTATGAGGTCAACACGCAGAGTTATTACCGCGAGCACGGGAAAGAAGTCGACGCCGATTTCAATCTGGATGGCTTGGTCGCGCACCATCAGCAACAGTACGAGTTTAACGATCCCGCTTTACGGCGAGTGGTGCGTCACTTCGAATTTCCTCAGCTAGACCAGCCTGGCGTATACGTTGTTGACTTTATTGGCAACGGGCGCAGTAGCCGAGTTGTCGTACGGAAAGGCCGGCTGCGGTATGTGATGCGCAATAGTACGGCGGGACATGTGTTTACGATCCTCGACGAGAACCATCAGCCGGTTCCAGATGCGCGTTTGTGGATGGCTGGTCGGGAATACAAGCCCACACAAGATGGGCACATCGTCACGCCTTATGGGCAACGTGCCGGACGCGTTCCGATTGTGCTGTCGCACGGGAATTTGGCTTCGCTCGCACATCTCCAGCACCGACGAGAAGAGTATCAGCTGCGGGCCGGCATCTATGTTGATCGAGAATCGTTGGTGAGTGGCCACAACGCGGTCGTGCTGGTCCGTCCTGGGTTGTTTCTCAATGGCGTACCGGTGACGTTGTCGATCCTGGAAGACCCCGAGTTGGTGATTACGTCGCAGGACCATGACGGCATCTCCACAACCCAGACGGTAAAGCCTTTTGCGCTATTTGAACACCGTGAGTCTGTCCACGAATTTCGCGTTCCCCCACGGCTGGCCGAGTTACAGTTTACTTTGCGTTGTCGCCTCAAGAATCTCTCACGCAATCGCACCGAAACGCTCTCTGTGGACGCTTCTTTTACGGCGAACGGAATCAGTACTACGGACAAGACCGAAGACCTTCACCTGGTACAGGCAGCGGGCGGATATTGGCTGGAGTTAAGGGGTCGCAATGGCGAAAGTTTGAGCCAGCGGCCCGTACGACTGGAAATCAAGCACACCGCTTTTCGAGATCCGCTGCGGGTGACTTTGAAGACGGATCCACGGGGTCAAATCGAACTGGGGTCCCTCGATAAAATCGCAACGATTAAAGGCGAGGGACCGCAAGGAACCACGCGGCAATGGACGTTGCGGAGTTCTGCAGATCGCCGACACCAGTCGATCCACGGTGCCGTTGGCGAGACGATTGAGTTGATTGACCAGGTGGTTCCTGGACTTCCGCAGCAGCCACCCCTCCGGGCGGACTATTCCCTATTGGAAGTCCGCGGCGAGACCTACGTCTCAGATCGATTTGAGGCCCTCAAGCGAGTGGCCGGCGCGCTGCGCATCGAGGGGCTCCCGGCGGGGGATTATGACCTGCTGCTGAAACGGACAGAACAGCGGGTGCAGCTGCGTGTTACCCAGGGCGTACAGCAGGAAGGCTATCTGTTGGCAGAGCAACGCTACCTCGAATTGCGCGGGCAACGCCCGTTGCGGATCGCTGCCTTGGAGGTTGCCGAGCAAGAGGTGCGTATTCAGCTTCGCGAGGTGACGCGTTTTGCCCGCATTCATGTTTTTGCTACCCGCTATCAGCCAGCTTATTCGGCGTTCGATCATTTGGCGCGGGTCTACGATACGGAGCCATTGAGGCGTCGGCTGTCTTCTTTGGAAACGCGTTATGTGCAGGGCCGTATGATCGGTGACGAGTACCGGTATATTCTCGACCGCCGCCAGGCACGCAAATTTCCCGGTAATACGTTACGACGACCCAGCCTGTTGCTTAATCCTTGGCCGATCGGTCAATCGAAAACCCGTCGCCAGCGGGCTCGGCAAGGAGACGATTTTGCCGCCGCCGGCGAGGCACCAGCCGAGGCCGAAGCCAAGGATGAAGCGAAGCCGCAATCGGGTCGACCCGAAGGTGAATTTTCCAATCTCGATTTCCTTGCACAGGGAACGGTCGTACTGGCGAACCTTGTTCCCAACGAGGAGGGACTGGTCACGATCCCACTGGATCGCCTGCAAGGCAAGCAGCAATTGCACGTGCTCGCCATCAATCCGCTTGGCACCAGCTACCGCTCGGTGGCGTTGCCACCACAGGCAGTGCCGCAGTTGGCCGATTTGCGTCTGACAGGGGGGTTGGATCCGCTCCAGCACTTTACCCAGACCAGGCACGTCACGAAACTTGCTCCGGGGGAGATCCTGGAAATTGACGATTCGGGGCAAGCGAAACTCGAGTCCTACGACAGCCTGACGAAGGTGTTTGAGTTGTGGGAGGAATGGTCCTCACCGGCAGACCTGAGGTTCGTGCTGCAGTGGCCTGATCTGAATGACGAGCAGAAACGCGCGCGTTATAGCAAATACGCGTCCCACGAACTCAACTTTTTTCTGTTTCACAAGGACCGACCCTTTTTTGACACGGTGATTCGACCTTTTCTGGAGAACAAGCGGGACAAGCAGTTTGTCGATCGCTGGTTGCTGGGGCGTGACCTGGGGGAGGATTTGCGACCCTGGAAGTTTTCCCAACTGAACGTGCTGGAACGTGTCTTGCTGGGTCGCGCGCTCCCCGAGCAACGTGCCAGTTTGGCGCTGGATCTCAAGCAGCGTCTGGCTTTGGTTGTCGCCGATCCGGATCATCTTGATTACCTGTTCGACGAGGCGATCAAGAGTAACGACCTGAATACGCAAGGGCTGGGAGGCATGGGTGGCATGGGGGGTGGCGGAGGCTTCGGCGGCGGTATGGGTGGTGGCGTTCCGGGAGGCGGTGGCGGTTTTTTCGGTGGCCCGCCGGCGTCCCCCAAACCGAATACTGTGACCGGGAAACGCAATCTCAAAGCAATGGAGAAACGCGCGAATGAGCGGTCTCACCTCAAAGCAGCGCCCGGCGCTGCAGCCGCGCCCGAGTCGGCATCTCGGACGCGCGCTAAAGACAAGACGCCGGCGGGCCGGGCCGGTGCAGTCGCTGGGGGGGCGCTTGCTGCCGGCCGTTATTTTGCCGAGGACCGCCGCGGTCGCCAGCTCCGACAGCTATTTGAATCGATGGACAAAACCCAGGAGTGGGTTGAGAACCACTACTACCAACTCCCGGTATCGAAACAGGCGGCGGACCGGATCGAGGTCAATCGTTTTTGGGTGGATTATGCGGAACACGATCCGCAGCAACCTTTCCTGTCAACCTACCTCGCAGAAGTTGGCGAGAGTCTCTCCGAACGCATGTTTGCCCTGGCGGTACTCGACCTGCCTTTCGTGGCGGCTGAGCAGGAGTTGGCGGTGGCGGACGGGAAAATGACCCTGACCGCAAATTCACCGGCGGTTGTGTTCCACAAAGAGATTCGACCTGCCGCAGCGCTCGACAAGGTGACGCGTCTGCTGGTAAGCCAGAACTTTTATCGACAGGGTGACCGCTATCGCTACGAGGACGATGTACAGCAGCAACGCCTCGACAAGTTTGTCACCGAGGAGTTTCTCGTCGGCGTGGTTTACGGTTGTCAGGTCGTGGTTACCAACCCGACGTCCGCACCTCAGAAATTGAATCTGTTACTGCAGATTCCAGTGGGGGCGGTGCCCGTTTTGCGGGGTGATTATACGCGTACCGTGTCGCTGGCTCTGGGACCGTTTCATACCGAGACCGTGGAGTATGCATTCTATTTCCCGGCGGCGGGTAAGTTCGCGCATTTCCCGGTGCATGTTGCTCGTGACGGTCAGTTACTGGCGACGGCCGCGCCGTTCCAGTTTGATGTTGTCCCCAGTCTCACCAAACAGGATACCGAATCCTGGGCCTATCTTTCGCAAGAAGGGACAGCAGCGCAACTTTTGGCTTATCTCAGGCAAGCCAATTTACACCGGACTCCACTGGAGAAGATGGCTTGGAGAATGCGTGACCGCGACTTCTTTCTCCAGGTGATCGAGCTGCTTTCGGCGCGCCACGTCTACGATTCGACACTCTGGTCGTACGCATTACTCCACAACGTACCGTCCGCGATCAGGTCGTACTTGGCACATCAAGAAGAGTTCATCAACGTTTGTGGCGATGCGCTGGAAAGTCCCTTGATCGGCGTCGACCCGGTGGTTCGTAAAACCTACGAGCAACGCGACTACCGTCCCTTGGTGAATGCCCGCCGGCATGTGCTGGGAGGCCGTCGCCAGATCCAGAACCAGAAATTGCACACGCAGTACCATCGTTTGCTCAAGGTGCTCAGCTATCGCAAAACGTTGAATGACGAGGATCGAATGGCGGTGGTTTACTACCTGTTGTTGCAGGATCGGATTGCCGAGGCACTCGACTTGTTTGCGTCGGTGGATCCTGAGAATCTGCAGACTCAGGTTCAGTACGATTACTTTTCTTGCTACCTGGCCTTTTTTTCCGCTGACCCACAGGCGGCTCGTCAGGTGGCGGACCGGTACGTTGAGTTTCCGGTTGCCAGCTGGCGTAACGCCTTCGGCACGATCCGCAGCCAGTTGGAGGAGTTGGCAAGTGGGCGGGTGCAACTGGTCGATAAGGATGACCGCGATCAGCGGCAGACGGAGCGGGCGGCCAGTCAGCCGGTACTGGACTTTACCGTGGAAGCACGCCAGATTCGCTTAAATTACCGCAATTTAGCGGAGGTGCGGGTGAATTACTACGAAATGGACATTGAGTTGATGTTCAGTAGTACGCCTTTTGTCCGTACCTATGACGAGAGCTTGAGTTACATTCGACCGAACCACACACAATCGGTCGTGTTGCCACGCGATCGGTCTACGTGGGAACTGGAGCTGCCACCCCAGTTGCACAATCGCAACCTGTTGATTGAGATTGAGGGAGACGGACAGCGCCAGACGCAGACCTATTTTGCCCATAGTTTGGCGGTCCGTTTATTCGAGAATTACGGACAGCTGCAGGTGTTGCACCAGGAAGAAAACCGCCCGCTTTCCACGGTCTACGTCAAGGTCTACGCGCGTCTCAAGAACGGCCAGGTACGGTTCTACAAAGATGGGTATACCGACCTCCGGGGACGGTTTGATTACGTCTCGCTCAATACGAACGACTTGGAGCAGGTAGAACGGTTCTCGATCTTGCTGTTGAGTTCGGAGCAGGGTGCGGTCGTCCGGGAGGTGGTACCTCCGCGGCGTCCGTCAACACCCGTTCAACCGAAGCCCTGATTCAAGTCTGAAAGCGACGGATGACGTTGGCGGTAATTTGTGCGACGGCTGGATCAACTGGCAAGGAGGAAGGCCAGCAGATCGAGCCGACGGAAAAGACCGCGCCTCCACCCGCTGGTTCGTGGATCACCATGTCGGCTCCGCCACCATCCGGATTGAGTCCCTTGGCAAGTACCTTCGTGTTGGCGGGTGAGCTGGCGGAGACTTTGTCGGTTTCGTGGCCGCAGGCACCGCCGGGAATTCGTTCGTGCAGGCTACGTTCGCCAAACGTCTGCTCGGCCTGCAGCCCCGTGCCCGCGAACACCCAATGGTCGGCATCGATCACGCGGTAGGGAGCGGCCGTCATAATCCCGCGCTCGTCATAGACGACGCCCAGCAGGTTGGCCTCCGATTCGTGGCGCAGGTGAAAGCGGCTTTCGTACGACGTGCCCGGCACCCGCAGCTTGCGCATGTCGTCGTTGCGGTAGATGCATGTCTGCTGGTCCAGGAATTCAACGTCGCCATTGAGGCCGTTTCCCCCTAGGTACATCAACCGCCCACCACGTTCAAAGACCCAGGCCTTCAACTTGTCGTACATCTGCTGTGACCAGTATTCGGGATGGGTGCTGATAATCAGCAGGCGGTACTGATCGAGGTCGAGCGTGTCAAAATGGAACTGGGTTTCCGCGTACAGGTCGTAGTCAAATCCCTGGCGTTCCAGCCAGCCGAACAAACGCCATTCGGCGGCCGCCAGATGACAGCCAGCGCGCCCGACGATGGGATCGGTGATGCAGGCGCCCTCCGGGATGTGGCTGATCGGCTCGGGCCGGTCAAAGGAGAGGGGATCGTAGTCGTGCTTATCGTAGTTGATGTGGCTGGGATCGGTGTAGCGACGCAATTCCAGCCGGGCGTTGACCGTCGGCGTCTCGGGTAGGCTGTCGGGATGGATGTAATTGCTGCGCCCACCGAAGTTGTTGTAGGCATTCCAGGTAATGTTCGATGCCAGTACCGCAATCGGCGCCGTGGGCTGGACAGGGGCCACAATCCAGGGGAAGGAAAAAAATCTCCCGGACTCTGTACGGGCATGGAAGTAATAGAGCCCCGAACGCTCCGGTGCGGTGGCAAATTGTTTGTGGGCCGGGCTGGTGTAGCCGAACTTGTTCCACTGGATACCCGTTTGCGTGTAATCTCCATCGGGTGTCAATTGGACAGTCGCGCGCGGCCCGTGTTCATCGAACCAGCCGATCGGACGGACCAGCTCTTTTTCCCAGCCGTATCGCCAGAGTGACAAGTGGTAGGCCTCATCGGAATGGACGCGAAATTCGGCCCGTTCGCCACCGCAGACCCACTTCGGCCAGGCGTAACCGAGCAGATCATCCTTGAGAAGTCGGAAGTGATGCGGCTGCTCTGTGGGGACCGTCAGTTCGCCCCGTTTGGAGCCATAACCCCGCCGAGCCAGGGTGACACGGTAGGTCCCGGCCGGAATGTCGGCGTGGACCGCGCCCGAGGCGCGGGACCGTACTTCCAGACTGACCTGATCGTTTTCCAATTCGATCTGGGTGTCCGGCAGGGCCACATAACGTTCGTCGCTCACGTATCCGATCAGCATAGGGCGTTTCCAGTGCGTGGGAACAGAGGATGGTGTTAAAGACCTGCGCAACATAAGGGCTCAAACCGGTTTGTCAACGTCCGGCGGCTTACTGAGTGGACCGGCTGCCGGAGGCGGCGACACGCAAGGTTGGGCCGCGATCTGCGGCTAGGTAACCAGGCGTTTTTCACAGTCCACCATCAGCCAGCAGGCGGTGGTTACCAGATAGACGCCGGCGACAAAGAAAAACAATCCTCCGAAGTCGTACTCGGTTTTGACCCAGCCCATGATGGGGCCGGCGGCAAACAAGCCGGCCGCACCTACGGTGTTGACCATGCCGAAGACGCGGCCGGCGGCGGGACCACCGATGTCGGTGACCGTACCCCACCAGGTAGGCTGACTCATATCACTGAAGAATTTACAGAGGAATAGGATTCCCATGATGGTCTTGCCGTCTTCGAACAGCAGGCTGCCGCAAATTAATCCTGCCGCGATCACCTTGCACCCGCCGGCGATCAGGCGGCGGGACCAACGCCGGTTACCAATCACTTTGATCAGCCAATCGTTGAGGAATCCGCCACAGAGGCCGCCGAGGGCACCTCCGAACAGTGGCAAACTGGCAAATAGCCCCATTTCAGCTGGGCTGAAGTTCTTTTCTTGAACCAGAAAGGTGGGCATCCAGAAGACGAACAGATTGTCGGCGAAGGTGCTGGCGAATGAGGCGCCGAAAAACGCGAGGAGATTGAGATTATTCGCGATCGACCAGTTCCAGCGGAGAGGACGGTCGGCGGTTGCCAGCGGCTCACCCTGTTCAATGAAGGCCGCTTCTGCTTCATTGACTTTGGGGTGCTGGCGTGGTGTGTTGCGAAACAGAAAGATAAATGCCACGGCAAAGACCACACCGCTGATGGCGGTGGTGACCAGGGCCGTTTGCCAGGTCATACCCAGCCACCCCATCAATAACGAACCGATGATCAAGGAGGAACAGGCGCCGCCGGCGCGGCCGGCGAACGACGAAATGAAACCCTGCTGCGAGGTTCGTGTGGCTCGGGGGATCCAGCTTTGGGTGATCTTGCCCAGACAGGGGTAACAGGGCGCCTGGACCAATCCCATGGCCAGGCGAATGATTGCCAGCCCGGAGAAGGCGGTAACCACGGCGGGCGCGGCGGCCACAATCGACCAGAGGATCGCGCTACAGGGGATCACCAGGTGGGGCCCCAGCAGGTCGCCCGCTAGTCCACCGGGGAACTGGCCCAGGCCATAGGTAATGCCGATTAGCCCATCCAACCAGCCGACCTGTTGTTCGTTCACGACGCCGTCTTCCAGCAGATACGGTTTGATCACTCCCCAGGAGTAGCGATGGACGTAGTTGATGTAGCTGGCCAGCGCTGCCAGGCCAAAAATCACCCAGCGGACATTGGTCGGCCGTGATGGTTGTGCCACTAGGTTGTTACCAGGTGCTGTCGACGCGTCGTGGAGAGGTGCAGCCATAGTGCGTCTCGCGGACGGTGTTCAAGAAAGGACGGTGTTCAAGAAAAGAGTGCCAGGTTTATCGAAGATCCTCAGCAGCATTCACCGGGACCGCAACAGTCGCTGACGGGCAGCTGGGTGAGGGTGTCACGCCCCGCCTTGGTCTCGCCCGCGGCGCGGACTGTGTTACGGCGTCCGTCGAAGGGGGCCGCGGTTTGCGGATCGACGGCCTGCTGGGGAGCGATCCGGATCACCTGGTCGCGGTAGGGAGCCTGTTCATACAGGTTAAACGTCTGGTCGCCGACCGCTTGTGGTACACCGCGAGTCAGGGTGTTGCCTTGGTCGTCGGTGACGGCGGCAAAGGGCCCCCGGTAAACGACCGCCTGGCCGAGATCCTGTTCGGATCCTGGTGGGTGCTTGAAGGCTTGCACCGTCAGGCTGCGAAATTCGATGCCCTCGACCGTCGCCCAGGCTTCGCTTTGGCGGGAGAGAATCTCCATGCCGTGAAAGCCGGCGGCCGCAAACGCGTCCAGAAAGGCCTCCTGCTGGAACGCGCCACTGATACACCCGCTCCATAACTGCGGGTCATTTTGTAAATGCGTGGGAACAGATTCGTCACTGACAATGTCACTGATCACGGCGCGACCACCGCTGCGCAAGACACGAAACACCTCGTTGAATAGCTGTTGGCGGGCCGCCGGTGTGACGAGGTTCAGCACGCAGTTCGAAACGACGATATCGACCGAGTCGCTGGCCACCATCGGGGATTCTTCTCGGTAGCGGTCGGCCTGTTGTCGCGCTGCCAGCCAGTCATCGGTGGACCCGATGGGATGTTGTTGCAGGTAGCTCTCCCAGCGATCGAGGTTAAGTGCCAGATCCTCGATCCGCCCGCGGTAAAAGTCGACATTGTCCCAACCGATGGCGGCACTGATTTGCGGCTGGAATCGTCGCGCCAGCTCGAGCATGTCCTGGTTGACGTCGACACCGATGACTCGACCTTGCGCGCCCACGATTTGGGAGGCGATATAGCAGACCTTGCCGCCACCACTGCCCAGGTCGAGTACCGTTTCACCGGGGCGCACGTAGCGCGAGGGGTCGCCGCAACCGTAGTCTTTTTCGATCAGTTCCTGCGGCAGGACTTCGAGCCAGCGCGGTTCGTACTCGACCGGACAGCAGAGCGCGGCTTCGGGTTGTGCGGAGGCGGCTGAATAGCGGTCGGCGACGGCTTGTTCGACATCGATCGTGGACGGTGAGGTGGTGGATGGGTTGAGTGCCGGATTCACAAAAAGCTCCTGGGGTTCCTCAATAGGTGACTGAGAGTGGGAGGAGGAACAGGCTACTCTCCTATTTCCGCCATCGCTTCGTCGGGAATGTTAAAGTTCGCGGACACATTCTGGACGTCGTCATGGTCGTCCAACTCTTCCATCAATTTGAGCACTTTGCGCGAGGTCTCGACGTCTAAATCGACCGTATTGGTCGGAATCCGGGTGATCTGTTTGGCCTCCACGGCGACTTCCGCAGCTGCCAACGCGGTTCCTACATCGGAAAACGTTTCCGGTACACAGGTGACGTGGAACTTGCCTTCTTCAGTACGGACATCGTCGCCGCCGGATTCCAGCACGGTTTCCATCAGCATTTCCTCGTCCGTTTCCGCCGCATCGATGACAAACAGTCCTTTGCGTTCAAACAGGTAGGCCACGCAATTACTACTTCCCAGCTTGCCGCCATGGACTTCAAACAACTTGCGGAGTTCTGGTGCGGTTCGGTTGCGATTGTCGGTGAGAATGTCACACATGACGGCGACGCCGCCCGGTCCATAACCCTCGTAGATGACTTCTTCGACCCGTGCCCCGGCCAGCTCTCCCGTCCCTTTCTTGACGGCACGCTCGATATTGTCTTTGGGCATGCTGACCGCGCGGGCGTCGGCAATCGCAGTCCGCAGACGAATGTTGGTTTCCACATCGCCGCCACCCATCTGGGCCGCGACAATGATCGCTTTGGAGAGTTTGCTCCAGACTTTGCCGCGCTTATTGTCGATCAGCGCTTTTTTGTGTTTGATGCCTGCCCAATGAGAATGGCCTGCCATGGATTGCACCTCAGACTAGCTATCGGTCGTACGGAATTGACGGAGCTTTGTTTGCACCGACTGGATTTGTTGAAGGTTGTTTTCGGTCTTGAAAACGGCTAATGCGCGCTTCCAGGTGGCTTGGGCCTTGGCGCGTTGTTGTAATTTCAGATAGGCGTCTCCCAAGTGGTCGAGGATGACACCGTCGGCGGTTTGTGCCACGGCTTTTTCCAGTTCGACCACGGCTTGCTGAAATTGTCCCAGTCGGTAATAGACCCATCCCAAGCTGTCGCGGTAGGCCGCGTTTTCGGGTTCGGCGGCTACCGCCTGTTGGACCATCACCAGAGATCTGGCTAAATGTTTGTTCTGGTCCGCCCACAGATAACCCAAGTCATTGAACGCGCCGATATCCTCGGGAAATTCGTCGAGAACTTCTTCCAGCCAGCGTTCTGCGGAGTGAAAATCACCCTCGCGCAGCGCCAGCGTGGATAGGATAAAACGGGCCTGTCGGCAGATACGGCGAATCTGGTCGTTATCGAAGCGGGAATCAAACTTGTCCAGGAAGATCAGGTACTGACGTTTCGCGTCGGCATAGCGTTTTCCCCGGTATAGTACCCAGGGAATCTGGCTTTCTGCCACGAACTGGTCGGGTTTGAGTTCGATTGATTTGCGAACCGCCTGGAGGGCTGGCTCGACTTGCTGATCGGAGACCAACGCATCGGCGAGCAGGAGATATAACAGAGGTTGATTGTCCGGTATTGTTTGCGCTTGTAAGGCCGCGCGAAATGCGTTGGCCGCTTGTGGGAAGCGTTTTGCCTGGTACATCCGCCGCCCCCAATTACGGCAGAGCTGAGGATTGGGAGCAGGGGCGACACGGCGCGCGGTCTCAAACCATTTGTCGGCCTCTGGGAACCGCTGGGCAAGGGCCGTCAAGATAGCCATCACATGCGCCGCTCGCATGGCGAGTTTCGCATCTGGGGGCGTGTTTTCGGTTGCGTGCCTGAGGAGGCGATCGAGTATCCGCCCCTCGTCCTGCTTGACAATTTGCGCCAGTTGAGTGTTGAGCGATGCTAATTGCGGATCCTGCGCGACCGTTTCGACAAGAATGTGATAGAGGGAGGGGACCGCCTCTTGTTGCAGATAAATACGTACCAATCCGCGGTTCAGATTGGCCTCAGGTTTTTGCTTGCGTAACATTTGCAACAGCGTTTCCGCTTCTTGCAGGCGTCCCTGGGAACGCCAGAGTTCTGCCAGATAGCTGCGCAGGGGCCGATTGTCCACTTGTGCTTTGTGGAGCTCTGCGAGGTGTGTTTGTAGCCTGGCGACGGCTTGTTGCTCGTCACCTGTCTGCACCAGCAGTACGCGCCGCAGTAACTCGTAGGGGCTGGTGCCGGCTACCGTTTGGCCGCTCTCCAGGTACTGTTGGAGTTGTGCCAAGGCTTCTGGAATATTCTCGCGTACCGCTTCGACACGTGCCCGGCGAAACGCCAGTAGTGCGGGATTGGGTTGTCCTTCATCTGCTTTGGCGAACATTTCAAGAGCTGCATCGAATTGACCACTCTGCAGATAACCGTTGGCCAGCAGCAGGCAGGTGGCGTTCTTCGCGCCCAGGAGTCGCTTCAGCTGGGGTGCGGAAATGGAATACTCCTTGGGACTTTTGATCGCTTTACGAACCAAATCAAAGTACTCGATTGACCGTTTCGGTTGCTTCAAGATCAAGCAAAGCCGGCCCATTTCAACATGTTGGACCACCCAACGCAGACTGGGAGATTTAGTGCCTTGCATTTTCCGTAAACGCTCGTACAGCTGGAGTGCGCGTCGTGGTTGATTGTTGCGTGTCAAATGGACTGCCAGTTGGGTCAGCAATTGAGGATCTGACAGACCTTGGTCCGCTGCGATCACGGCATAGCGATAGCCTTCTGCCTGGCGGTTGACGCTTGTTTGGAACGCCAGGGGAACGATGCGTTCCATAATGGGCACGGCGGTGGGATGGTACCGCCAGGCGCGCTGGTACCGCCGCAAGGCATTCCCCAGATCGCCACGTTGCATGAGCATGCGGGCGTGCGCCAGCAGCGCCGTGGCGTGTATCACATCAGCATCACGCTCGGTCCGGGGTTGGCGCGAGACGAGGGGGAGTGGCCGGTCGTCAAATCGGTCCCCGACCGGTTCCGGCGGCAGGTCGGTTCGAGGAGAGGCGGCGTCGGGGGGGGACGTCGGCGCGGCGGCGGATTGCTTTCCCACCGGCAGCACGGCGCTCCATGCCACCACAAGGAATCCTGCCCAAATCCTTGGCACGTTACGAACTCCTGGTTGAGCAAGTGTTTAGGACAACACGGCAACTGCTGCCTGGGCACGACCCGCTAGTTTACCAGACGGCAATCTGCCGTTCCATGCGTCCTGCCGCGGAGCCGATTTCTCTCGCTGGGAACCCTGTTCATGTGACCATGGGCTGTGGTCGCGCCGTGGGCCGAGAACGTAGCTGCCACCGCATTGTCGATGAGCCAGTGGCTGCGTACGATGTGGCGGCATGACTCGCACTCCTACCCCTCAGATTGGCGCGGCGCCCATTGGTGCAAACTCGGCCGCCCTCGTATTGCTCACTGCTGCCTTGTGGGGGGGCACTCCCGTTGCGATTCGCTTCGCTTCGGATGCCATTCCTCCGGTAACCATGGCGGGATTGCGGTTTGTGATCGCTACCGGGTTCATGCTCCTCTGGTGCCGTTGGGAGCGGACGGGTTTAGCGCTGGATCGCAAGCAGCTGATTTGGGCGTTCGGACTGGCCGTCATCCTGTTCTTGCAGATTTCCACTTTCAACATCGGCGTGCAGCTCTCCAATTCCTCGCATGGCGCGATGTTGATCAACACGTTCGTGTTTTGGGTGGTGGCGTTTGAGCACTTTGTCACGCGTAGCGATCGGCTGACGGTGCGGAAACTGACGGGATTGACCGTGGCGGGCGCGGGTGTGGGCCTGATTCTAACCGTCGATCAGGCCGCTGCCGCAGGCTTGGAGGCTGTGGATGCGCCGTCGTTGGCGGGTGATCTCGTGCTGATTCTCAGCGCCGTATTACTAGCGATCCGGATTACTTACACCAAACACGCATTACGGAAGATGGCAACGGGAAAACTCATTTTCTGGCAGGACTTGCTGGGGGTTGGATTGTTCTTGGCCTACGGAATGGTCGGGGAGTCGTTTCGGCTGGATGACCTGACGTCCGCGGCGATGTGGGGGTTGTTGTACCAGGGAGTGGTGGTCGCAGGTTTTTGTTTCGCCATGCATGCGAGTTTATTGCGCAAACACTCCGCATCCCAGCTGGCCGTATTCAGTTTCACGACGCCCTTGTTCGGCGTCATGTTGGCGAGCCTGTTGCGGTCCGACCGGTTGTCCGCCTGGTTGCTTGTCTCAGCGGTCTGTGTCGCGCTGGGGATCTACCTGGTCAACACCGGAAAAAAGAAGGCCGTATAGGCTGCCGCCAACGTATTTGGTTTACGCGAACTCGACACTTGCGCGGGCAGTGCGCGTTATGAGGTACCACTTTCCGATCCGTGTCCCGCGGCGACGATTTCGAAGATGTAGCCATTGGGTTCGCGGAAAAAGAATCGCTCAAAAGGAGTTGCCCGTTGCGGCGGGATCAATTCTGCACCCTGATCCACCAGTCGTTTCTTGAGTTCGTCGAATTCACTTTCTGGAAAGCGAATCGCAAAATGACGTCCGAACTCGCGCTCGTAAAGGGACGGTTCGAAATCAGCGACTTGGATGAGATGCAGCTCCTGATCGGGTGCAATCTGCAACCAGGCTGCCGCTTGGTCAAGGTTGCCCGGCCGTTCGATGGGAGGCCATCCCAACGTATGCGTGAAAAACGCGGCCGTTTGAGCCACATCACGAGTAGCAATCGTAAAATGCGCAATGCTGGTTTGCATTGGGGGACCTCCGACGTGGTTGGCGACAACGTGGTTCAAGAGTCGTCTTCGACTTCGGCAAAGACACTCAATTGGACAGCGGCATCCAACGGCATCTCGTTGATGCCCAACGCGGTTCGGGTGTGTCTGCCGCGTTCCGCAAAGACGGCGTTGAACAATTCCGAAGCTCCGTTGAGGACTTGTGGATGTCCACGGAACCCGGGTGCGCTGTGGACATTACCTTCAAGTCGAACGATTTGCTTGATCCGATCGAGGTTACCCACCGCAGCCTGCAGTTGCGCCATGGCGTTGATCGCACACAGCCGCGCCGCCTGATAACCTTGCGCTTCATCCAATTCTGCTCCCAACTTACCTGCGTAGGCCAGTTGGCCATCTTGCCATGGTAATTGTCCGGAAGTAATCAGCAGATTGCCGACACGGACCCAGGGTTCGTACGCCGCCACGGCGCCAGGCGCCGCAGGCAGGGTGATTTCCAATTCAGAGAGGCGAGTTGCTGTATTCATGCAGGGGTATTTCTACGGCAGAGTTGAGGGGATACGGAAGGAGTTCAGCTGGATCACCGGGAGTCTGGCTGGTCAGTCTAGGAGTGGGGTGTTCAGCCGTCAATAAATCGCCAAACTAAAGACAATAGTTTTCCATCTGTCCGACTCGTTGTCTGTGGAGGTGTCAGCACAGCGGGACCGCGACTGACGAGTTACGGAGCGCATGAGCGTTGTTGGTGCACCAGCGCCGATTGCGCGGAGCTCAGCTAGACAGGTGGCTGCTGGTTTTCCGTTCCGATTTGTCGGAGTATCGGAAGACTGCCAGCGCAGGTACTTTCGTTATCTGCGACGATTTGGCTGATCACATTGCCCAAAATCAGGAGAGAGTTCATATGCCAGTGGTTTTGATCACACCGGAAGCGATGCTCCACCAGAAGGCTCCCTACGTTGACCATCTCCTGGAAGCCGGGTTTGAAATCCGTTACCCGGAAGATCCCACGTTTACCCGTGGTTTGTGCGGCCCGGAGACAACCGTGGAAGTGCTCAGCGCGTGTGACGCGGTCATTGCCGGGGGCGAGATTCTGACTCCCGACGTTCTCGACGCTTTGCCCAATTTGCGCGTGGTTGCGCGGTCCGGAGTGGGATACGATCGCGTCGACATCCCGGCGGCGACGCGCCTAGGAATTCCAGTGACGATTACCCCCACCGCGAACCACGAGGCGGTTGCGGAACTGACCCTGTCGTTGATCTTTGCCGTAGCCAAAGAAGTTCTGTTCAATGACCGAGAAGCCCGCGCCGGTCGTTGGCCCATGAAACCAACACGGCCGATTCGCGGTCAGACCCTGGGGATCGTCGGGCTTGGTCGGATCGGCCGTAGTACCGCTGTCCGTGGACAAGCGCTGGGAATGACTGTGATTGCTGTCGAGTCTTACCCCGACCAGAATTTTGTCCAACAGCACGGAATTGAGCTGGTTGATTTGGACACGCTGTTGGCACGTGCGGATTTTCTCAGTGCGCACTGCCCGGTAACCGAGGAGACAACGGGCATGTTCAACGCCGGGTTATTTGCCCGCATGAAACCGGACAGTGTGTTTATTAACACAGCCCGGGGAAAATTACATGTGGAGGCCGACCTGATCGAAGCGCTGCAGAATGGACCGTTGTGGGCTGCTGGACTGGATGTCTTCGAGCAGGAGCCCACAGATGCGGCCAATCCGTTGTTTCAGTTGGAGAACGTGGTTTGTAGTCCACACGTCGCTGGGAATGACACCAAGTCGCAGGTAGACATGGGAATTGAAGCAGCTGATTGCATCATTCGATTACACCGCGGTGAGTGGCCTGTGGGGGCGGTAGTGAATGACGAGCTGCGCGATGGTTGGACCTGGTAGCTGGTTGCTCTTGACGCTATCGCCGTCAGCGCACCGGGTGTCCCGGTGCGTCCGGTGTTTGGCCTGGCCTGATGACTCGCCAGCTATGGGGGCTCAGTTGGCGCCGGTTGCGTTTTGGCGACTCCAGTTGTCGCTGGCTTCTTCTTCGGTCTCCCACTCCTCGTCGGCTTCTTCTTCGGTTTCCCATTCCTCGTCGGCTTCTTCTTCGGTCTCCCACTCCTCGTCGGCTTCTTCTTCGGTC
>PAQH01000113.1 GCA_002709225.1 Planctomycetaceae bacterium | reverse complement strand
GGGAAGTGGAAATTCCCGGATGGCTCGGTACTGGTCAAAACGATCCACCAGCGTCGGTCCAACGCCATGCCACGAAAGCTGGAAACCCAGATTCTCCACCGCGAAGATAACAGCTGGCGCCCCTACACCTACGTCTGGAATGACGCCGGGACGGACGCCGAATTGGCGCCCGCTGGCGGCCTCGATCTCGACCTTGCGGTCGACCCGGCCAGCCCCTCGCCCGACCGCTGGCGGGTACACAGCCGCTCGGCCTGTCTGCTCTGTCACAATCCCTGGGTAGAAGCCAGAACGACCGTGTTTGGTGTGCAATCGGCATCCCCCTTGGCCGTCGACGCCACGCAATGGAGCCGCCTGGTCCAAGTCGCCGGCATGCCTATTTCACAACTTCAACACTTGCGCGACCAGGGCTTGCTGGCCCTCGCCAACAAGAGCGACCGGGCCCCGGCGATGCCACTGGTCGACCCGCGCGACGAAGCGCAGACCCTCGATCGTCGAGCGCGTTCTTACCTGCACGTCAACTGCGCCCACTGCCACCAATTTAATGCGGGTGGCGCGGCGAACATCGCCTTGTCGCACCACGTTCCACTGGCCAGCACAGGCACCTTGGGAACAAGGCCTACACAGGGAACCTTTGGAATCACCGGGGCCCGTATTATTTCCCCAGGCGACCCCCTCGGCTCTGTTCTCTACTACCGCATCTCGAAGCTGGGTGGAGGTCGCATGCCACGTCTCGGTTCCGTACACGTCGACGTGGCAGGTGCCAGCATGATCCATGACTGGATCGCCAACCTGACGCCGCAGGAAACCGTAGCACCCCATCCAATCACACCCCGCCTGGCCGCGAGTCTGGCCAGCAACTCCGACAACGACCGCACCGCCGCGATCACGGCGCTCACGACGACGACGCGTGGTGCCCTGGCATTATTGCGATGGGTCGCTGACCATCCGGACCCGCGTCTGCGAGCACAAGTGCTGGCGGTAACCCGCCCCCCCCCCGCCACAGAAGTGCGAGATCTCTTTGAACGTTTCCTGCCGCCAGACCAGCGTGTGAAGCGACTGGGAACGGTCGTCGACCGAGGCGCCATCTTGCGTTTACCCGCCAATGCAGAACAAGGACGCACCGTCTTTTTCAACAACCCGGCGGCCGCCTGCAAGAACTGCCACCGGATCGGCAAACAAGGGGAGACACTGGGTCCCGACCTCAGCACAATCGGCAAGAAATATGGCGCTGCTCAATTGCTCGACCAGATTCTGGAACCGTCGAGACTGATGGATCCCAAGTATGTACCCTACCTGATGGAAACCGCGGAGGGGCAGATCCTCACGGGCCTGCTGGAAAAACAGACGGACGCAGAAGTCTGGATCAAAGATGCCCGAAACCGGATCCACAAGGTCCCCGCGGAAGACATCGAACTGTTGGTACGGCAGCGTAAATCCTTGATGCCGGAACTCTTGCTGCGCGACCTCACCGCCCAGCAGGTCGCCGATCTTGTGGCTTTCCTGGCGACGCTCAAGTAACACACGTGTCTGCCGCAGCCGTGCGCCGCTCAGCCCCGCCTCCGCGGCGGCGGGGCGAGCACCAAGAGAGGTCCATCCAGTTGTTTTGAGTGGGTCAACAGAAAACGTTGAAAGGCCAGATTGGCCCCCTCCTGGGCCGCCATCGTCGCGGCGCCAAATGCCATCAAGCGATCCACCACCTTCTTGTTGCCCGCCAGTCCGAGTTTTTTGACTATCTCCAACACGGATCGGACCCGCGGCGCCGCCGCGACTTCTTCGGCACGTCGCGGATCGACCGCACGCGCCACGCGTTTTTCACGGTGATGCCAGATGATACGCCAACTTCGATCTGGCATTTTGGCAAAAAAAGAAAGCTCCACGGCAGCCTCATCGGGGAACGCGAAACCTTTCTCTGTACGCCGAAACTCGCGTTGCAAGCGAGAGACCAAAAAACCGCAAACGCCTTCGTATTCGGCCTCCCGAATCACCTTGGTACGCCACTTCTCTGGAGGACGTTTGTCCACGTCGCCTCCCAAAATATCCGTGATCTGTGCACCCAACTGCTGTCCAACGATTTGATTGACCAGGTCGGTCAAATCTACTTTCTCAGCGCCGCTCCCGGTGCGTGCCACGTAATCCCCTTCGCCCTGGAATGTCAATTTCTTGCGCAAGCGAAATTCGACCAGCGCAACCCGGGCAGCCCACTGGATGTCGCTCTGCGGGAGCCTACCAAAGCGATCCGTCAGATCGGGCGTCTTGGCCAGATCAACCTCCCGTTTTTCAATCTCACGACGGAGGCTATTCACCGTTCTCGTCGTCACATTTGCCATCCGTAGCGCCCACGCGACTTCCGCTACTCGCCGTTGTGGGAGCGGTTGCCGATAGAGATTGCGGACTTCGTCCGCAGCCAATTCAATCAGCACAAATTGGCTCGCCGGAGGCTCACCCTCGGCCTCCTTCGCGCCGCGCAACCGAACGCTCTCCTGCTGGAGAAAAAGTACCAGATTGGCGTCACCACTACGGCTGCGTCGCCACTGATCCACACGACTCTGCAAACCTTCACGTGCCGCCGTGGCTAGGGCTCGTTCCCCCGCGGCCAGGTCCCGATAGTAACGTGGCCAGGTCTTTTCCAACCAGACACGCTCCACCGCCATCGTCAGACCCTCCGTCGCATTCCCTGCGAGCACCGCTCCGTACAACTGGGGGCCACGTTGCACACTGACCACGTCAACGGCAAGTCGCTTGGGAGATATCCGGGGCCGTTGGCCAGACGATGAGCCCACGACCAACAACAGGAGCAGACAAGTCACAGACAACCGGTTCATGGGGTGTCCTTCGGCAGTCTCTTCCCGGAGGTCCGAGCCGCGACCGACAGACGCCAGTCAAACTGGACGTCAGGGTTTCACGGGCAGGGCAAAATCTCCCCGCATATCGCGCCACACGGCGTGGACGTGGTTTGCCGGATTGCCAGCCGCGTCAGGCTGAGTGTTCACAAACTCGACCAACAGGGTGGGTCCCTGGAAACGATAGTAATGCCCGACGCCTGGCTTGGTGGCGCCAGCCCAGGCGAAACGAATTTCTTCGGGTCCCGCAGCCTCCAGAGCAGCAATGCGTTTCTGGCGCACCGATTCCGGCATATTTTCCAGGTACGCGCCGCCGAGCTGTTGCGCCAATTGCTGCTGCGCCTCGGTCATGTCTCCAATGCGGAGTCCCACGGCCTTGTCTTGCGGAGGTTGCATCGAGCCCGCGCCGCGAATCTCACGTGGAGCCTTGTCGGCGATGATCGCCACCTTGCGTTGTTCGGCGGTGAGCGAGTTGACCAGTTCAAAAGCCAGACGCTCTTCCTTGTCGAGAACACGAGTCCCCTTCTTGACACCATGGTCACCCGGATACGTATCCATTACGGTTGCCGGATTGGTCGCATAAAACGTAGGTGTCGAAGAAATCACTTCGTTCTTGTCGACCACAAAGTTCAATGACAAGTGATGCCCCTCAATGCTCAGACCCCAACGGCTGTCGGGCTGGGGATCGCCAAACACGGTAAAGTAATACCGCAGCGGGTCGCGGGCGAAGCGACTGTTCTCCTCGAGCGCGTCGAGCAGACTCTCCAGCTGCATGATCTGGCGAGCTTTGTCATACCCGATCTGGCTCAGGCAACTTTGCGCCAGGGCCTTCGCCGCCGCGCGTTGTTTCTCGTTCATGTGACGAATCTGCAATCCCTTACGATGGTCCTTGGGGATAAAATGCCAGCCGACCCGTTGCTTGGTATCCGCATAGTCCAACTGGGATGTTTTTCGCTGTTTCTCGTCCAGAGACGCCAGGTACTTGACCGCCGCGGCTGTCATTCCCTCTCCGACTTTCTTCTCTTGCCAGTACGACCAGGCGCCCGCCCCGGTAAACAGCAGTAACAACGAGGCAATCCATTTCGCGCGTTTCTTGGTTGTCAATGAAGTCATCAGAGGGAATCACTCCTGTCTGAAAAATGAAAACCTGCTAGTCAGCAGTTGATGTTTACGTCGTGAGCAATGTGGCGGGCCAGTCAGTCGCCACCGTACGGCCGCCCGCGATCGCCAGGACCGCCCCGACAATATAGCGGTCACGCCCCCGCACGGGCAAGCTGCTGGAAATTCTATCCCGCGAATCCGACGGGGAATGCGCGGCGGCGACAGCTGCGCTGCCGCTGGCAACCGGAGCGGCGCCCAGTACAATCGACAGGCCGGTCGGGATCCCGCCCGGTACCGGCTTGAGGGCCCACAGCGAGCAATGCAAATGGCAGACATGATTAAGGTCGCAGGCGTGCAAATGGACGTCCACCTGGGGGACAGTGATGCCAATCTGATACGCATGGAAGAAGCCCTGGAAACCACTGCCAACGAGGGTGCCACCCTCACCGTGTTTCCCGAATGCGCCCTCAGCGGCTACTGCTTCGACAGCCTCCAGGAGGCCAGTCCCTACGGCGAGTCGATTCCCGGGCCGAGCACACAGCGGCTGGCTGAAACTTGCCGTCGCCTGGGAATTTTCACTGTTTTTGGATTGCTGGAGTCACACGACAGCGGCCTATTCAACGCCTGCGCATTGGTCGGCCCCGCGGGACTCGTCGCCGGTTATCGAAAAATCCACCTCCCCTACCTGGGCATCGATCGCTTTACCACAGCTGGCGATCGCCCCTTCGCCGTCCACGCCACCGGTGATTTACGGATCGGCATGAATATCTGCTACGACAGCGCGTTTCCCGAATCCGCGCGCGTCATGGCCCTGGCTGGCGCTGATTTGATCGTCCTGCCTACCAATTTCCCACCGGGATCCGAATGTATGATCCAACACGTCGTCCACGCGCGCGCTATGGAAAACGGAGTCTACTACATCGCCGTCAATCGCGTGGGCCAGGAACGAGGTTTCCCTTTCATCGGCCAAAGTAAAATCTGCGACCCTGACGGCAAACTCCTGGCGGAGGCACCCGCTGATGAAGAGACCATCCTCTACGCCGACATCGATTTGGCGCGAGCTCGAAACAAACATCGTGTACGCGTACCGAAACAACATGAAATCGACCGTTTTGCGGATCGGCGCCCCTCGATGTATGGGCCTGTCGCCGACTCCACTTGACTCTCTCAACACGATCGCGGCTGGGCCGTGAGCGTGTCATAGTAACGGCCGCCGACAGCGACCTGGTTTCACATTACCGGCGCACCATCCCAGGTTGCCACCGCGCATCTCCCGATCTATCAATATCTCCCAGTCTATCAATAAGCTCCCCTTTACCCCCGCGCGAGGATGTGCGATGACCGAACCGCTCGCCTACCTGAACCATCAGTTTATTCCCTACTCCCAGGCACATCTCAAGGTTTATGACGCCGGTGTGGTCCTGGGCGCGACGGTCACGGAAATGGTGCGCACCTTTAACCAGCAACTGTTTCGGCTGGATGCGCATCTCGACCGTCTGGAACGTTCTCTCCGCTATGTTCGCTTCGACCCGGGAGTCGACCGAGCGAAGTTTCAGGAACAATTAGCGGAATTGGTGAAACACAACGCCTCCCTCTTGGAGCCCGCGGACGAATTGGGACTGATCGTCTTTGTCACTGCTGGTGAGTACCGCACCTACGCTGGCAGTTCCGGCGCGGCCGCCCAGGCTACCCCCACGGTCTGTGCTCATACCTTCTCCCTGCCCTGTGAATTGTGGGTAGCAGGAATGCAAAACGGCACGCACGTCGTAACGCCCGCCATTCGGCACGTCCCTCCACAATGCTACGACCCCAAAATGAAATACCGGAGTCGAATGCACTACTACCTGGCTGAACAGGAAGCCCGCCAGGTCGATCCCGCGGCCATTCCCCTCCTGCTGGATCTCGACGGCAACGTCACTGAAACCAGTGGAGCCAATTTCCTCATCGTCGAGAATGGGCAAATCATCTCCCCCACGCTCCGCAATATTCTTCCGGGAATCAGCCGACAGACAATCATCGACCTCGCCGCAGACTTGCGGATTCCCTTTTGTGAACGCGACTTTCAGGTGTACAACGTCATCAACGCGGACGAAGCGTTTGTCTGCAGCACGCCGTACTGCATGATGCCCGTGACTCAGATTAACGGAGTCACGATCGGTGACGGCCGCCCAGGGCCCGTCTTTCAATCCGTCCTGCAAGGCTGGAGCGATCATGTCGACCTTGACATCCCCGCGCAGGTTGCGCGGCAGGCCATGCGCCGGCGCCAACAAGCACAAAGCGAGCCGGTGGCCTGACCACTACGCCGCTGCGGAAGATCAATCCGCCTGTTTGCGACGCGGCGCCTGGTCAGTCAGCAACTCCCCGCCGGCCAAACGTTCGTTGCCACTCACCACTACTTGATCGCGATCGCTCAAATCACCGATCACCTCGACTAGATTCCCGTCAGTCAATCCGACGGAAATAGGCACTTGCCGGGCCTTGAAACGATGTTCGTGGTTGGTCACATCGGCAACAATCACATACCTGACACCTGACTTGAGCACTAAAGCGTCCTTGTCAACCCAGCGCCCCGCCTGCTGCCCTACCGCCAGCTCGACCCGTGCCAGCATACCGGCTTTAATTTGAAACCCCTTGTTCTCCACTTCCAGTTTGACGGGAAATGTACGCGACCGCGGATCCGCTTGTGGAACCAGTCGAGTAATTACCGCCTGAAAAGTTCGCTTGGGAAGTGCTTCAAATTTGAGGCTGACGGCCTGATCTCCCGGTTGTAACCGGTCAATAAACTTCTCCGGCACAAAGGTATGGATCTCGATCGGATCGAGCTCAATCACCTCTACGATAGGATCACCTTGTTTGATCCAGGCACCGACCTCTGTGTACAACTTGGTCACGTAACCCGCAAACGGAGCGCGAATGGTGTATTTCTGCAGGATGTCCTCCAAACGGCGCACTTTCTCCCGTTGCACCGAGACCGTGGCGGCAGCCTGGGCCAGCCGCGACTCCCGTGTCGCTTCGATCTGCTGTCGTGCCGAACTGGCTGCTATCTCAGTCTGGCGGGCCACGCGCAAATCCGAGTCCGCTTCATCCAGCTCTTCCTTCGTCGCAGTCTGACTCTCACGGTACAAGCGTTCGGTCCGTGTATAACGAGACTGGGCATTGCGGCTTCTGGCTTCCGCGGCAGCCAGTTTCGCTTCCGCCTGCTTCAATTCCGCCGGCAGTTGTTGCTGTAGCTGCAACTGAGCTTGCTGGCGGTATTTCAATTCGGCTTTCTCACCCTCCAGCTCAAGCTGCACCGTACCGGTACGCAACTGCACTAACGCGGGCCCCTGAACTCGCGAGACTACGGAGCTGGATTCGGTGGGGCTCGCCGCGGCCTTGCCGGCCGGAGCAAACGCAACTTGATCACCTTCTCGAAATGATACCGCTTCCACACGACCATCCACCGCGCTACCGACCACACTAATGCGATGTGCTGTCGCCGTACCTACAAACGGGTGTCTTTGCTGGACTTGCTTGACAACCACTGGCGACAGTTCAACATAGCTGGCAGTCGGCTCATCCGCGGCGGGGCGCGCGGCGATCATCACAGAAGCCGAAGACCAGCAGACTACCGCCAAACTACAACTCACCAGCAAGACCCGCCAGCGTCGCCACACGCCAGACAGATACACCGACCAACTGCAACATTCCATACGAAACCTGTGCGTTGCAAAATTCCAACAACTTCCGGCCCGCGGCCAGTGATCAGAACTTCTGGGGACCATCGCGGGAAGTAACCCGAAGAAACACCTCTCCGGCCCGCGTCGCCGGATGCACTAATCTAACCACGACGGCAATCCGCAGCAAACGACCTGTCGACCGGCTCTGAGAGCGGTCTGCGGTCCCGTCGGATCTCTCCGCAGCCCCGCGATGCGCCCCCGGTAGTTTCCACGGGACACCTCCGCCTACATACTATAGGGCGTCACCAAGCGGAACTTAGGATTTTCATCGAGGTAGGCGTTCACACGGTCTGTTCGTCCAATGGCCTCGGCCAGAAAGTCAACGGCGGCGCGTAGACGGTCGTCCGGCTCAGCGCAGCTGAGCCGCAAGAATCCCTGCCCCGCGTCACCGAAGCACTCGCCACCCAGGCAGGCCACACCACGGTCCGTGTCAGCGCCTTGCAGCAGAAACATCGCCAATCCATGAGAGGTAATCTGCAGACGATTGCACACATCCGCGACTGCCGGAAAGACGTAAAAGCTGCCACCCGGAAGTAAACAGTGGACACCTTTCACCTGATTCAGTGCTTCGACTAGCAGTTCCACTTTGCGCTGGAAATCCTGCATGCGGCGATCCCGTTCCTCCAGATCACAACGCATCGCTTCGGCGCCGGCCAACTGGGCAAAGGGAGGAATACAGGAGAGCGTGGTGTTCGTTAATTTGGCCAGCAAATCAATCACGGCGGGACTACTTACCGCAAACCCCAATCGCCAACCGCTCATACTGAACGACTTGCTAAAGGTGTACGCAGCGACACACTGGTCGATCATGCCGGGAAGCGCCAGCGGTGAGTGATGGCGTCCACGCCATACCATCTGGTCATAAGGCTCATCGCTGAACAACGCCACATCACGTCCGCGCAGCAGGTCTGCCAACCCCTGTAGATCCTCCTCTGTCGCCACCCCACCGGTCGGGTTATGAGGACTATTGAGAAAGACCGCCTTAGGGCTGGGATCTTCTTTAAGAAACCGTTCCACATCGTCCAGATTCGGCCGAAATTCCCGATCCTGGGTGAGCGCCGAAAGCACGATTCTCCCGCCGCGCCGCGCGATGTTTGGCGGATAGGTCGGGAAGTAAGGGCTAAACACCAGCACCCCATCGCCCGGATTGACGAAAGCCTCACAAAAGAGCTGTTCAAACGTCTTGGCACCCGGACCAGCCACAACATTCTCACCGGCAACATCCAGTCCGTACTGTTGCGAGACATACGCGGCGGCGGCGTCACGAAACTCTGGCAATCCTGTCGACGGTCCATAATGACAACGATCCTCACGGATCGCCTGGATGCCAGCCTCAACCGCGGACGGTGAGGTGGGGAACGGACTGTCGCCGATTTCAAGTTCGATGACATCCTTTCCCTGTGACTTGAGCTGCCTGGCTACCGCCAGAACATCGAAGGCCGTTTCGGTTTCAACCGAACTGGCGAACTGACTGAATGTGGGCGTCATAACTCGATCCATCCGGGGTGGGTAGTCTCACGGCGTAGCATTTCACGATACTAGACAGCGTGTTTTAGTATTTCGCCTAACGAACCTGCAAGCGGGGTGCCATAACCAAGCGGGGCCATAACGGGGCACTCGAGACGTCCGATGGCGCAGCGGGAGGTCAAACGCTTCCCTGCCACCGAACGATCGCGACGGTTTTCCCCGATTCATGTCCATGCCACATTGCAACGGCAGGCCACCAGGGGTTAAAAAAAACAACCTGCCACGCCAACACGGAGCCGCTGCCTGGCGCATGCCGTGCCCACCGTGCCCCAGCACTTCGAACTCCCAGATGGATGTCCTGATGACGCGACGCATGATTATCTTGACAGAAGGAAACTCTAATCCCCACACGGCCAAGACCGCTTGCTGCCTGATCCGCTACAAACGCGAAGAGGTCGTGGCCGTCCTCGATAGCACACAATCCGGGACCACCGAACAGGCGCTCGGCGTCGGGGCCGATGTACCGTTTGTAAGTTCACTGGAACAAGCCGCGGACGCCAATACCCTGCTGATTGGTATTGCTCCTCCTGGCGGCAAGATCCCCGAGAGCTGGCGGAGTGTCATCCTGGAAGCGATCGGCCGCAACATGGACGTCATTTCGGGGCTGCACGACTTTCTGGGTGATGACCCGGAGTTCTCCGCGGCCGCCAGCCGGCAGGGAGTCACCATCCGCGATGTCCGGCGCAATGATGAAAAGACCATTGCCCGGCGAACTGGATTACGCGAAGAGTGCCTGCGGATTCACACCGTCGGTCACGATTGCAGTATTGGCAAAATGGTTACCTCAGTCGAACTGACCCGCGCGTTGAACGCCGGGGGCCATGACACCAAATTCATCGCCACGGGCCAAACAGGCATTTTGATCGAAGGCGAAGGGATTCCCCTCGATTGCGTCAAAGCGGATTTCGTCAGCGGGGCGGCGGAACGCATGGTCCTGGAACACCAACACCACGAAATCCTGGTCATCGAAGGGCAGGGAAGCCTGGTACATCCCTCCTACTCCGGAGTCACGTTGTCACTGCTGCACGGCTGTCATCCGCATGGCTTAATCCTCTGCTACGAAATCGGACGCCACAAAGTCACCGGGATCGACCACCTCGCCATACCGCCCCTGGCCGAAATTCTGCAGCTCAACGAAAGCCTGGCGAGTATTTCATTTCCCTGTCGTGTCATCGGCATCTCGGTCAATAGCCGCCGGGCAACCCCAGCGGAAGCCGACACGGAACGTGACCGTCTGCGCGACGAATTTGGACTCCCCGTGGCAGATGTATTTCGAGATGGACCAGGAGAACTGGTCGATGCCATCCTGCAGCTTCAACAACAACGCCTGAAGGACGGGAACTGATGGAACTTCGGCTGCACGCGTTCGACCTGCCTTTGAAACATACATTCACCATCTCACGTGGTTCGATCGACGTCCAGCAGACGCTGGTCGTCGAATTGGCCGACCAGGGTCACTCCGGGTACGGCGAAGCCACGACCAACGACTATTACGGATTCACTCTGGCGAACATGCGCGCAGCGTTGGAACGCCTGCGACCTAAGATCGAAGGGATGCACCTCGAAACACCTGAGGATTTCTGGGATCTGCTGCAGCCGGAACTCGCCGACAATCCATTCGCCCACTGCGCACTTGATCAGGCGGCGTACGACCTGTGGGGAAAACAACAGGGCCAGCCGGTCTACCGTTTGTGGGGACTCGAACCAGAGTCGATGCCATTAACCAATTACACCATTGGCATCGACACGATCGAGATCATGGTCCAAAAAATGAACGAGTTGCCCGACTGGCCTGTGTACAAGATCAAGCTTGGCACACCCCACGACCTGGAAATTGTCCGCGAATTGCGACAGCACACCGACGCCGCTTTTCGTGTCGACGCCAACTGTGGTTGGTCGGCGGCCGAGACAATCGACAATTCGCTCGCGCTCAAAGAACTCAACGTTGAATTCATTGAGCAGCCACTCCCCGCGGATCAGTGGGCTGAAATGGAAAAAGTATTCGCTGCATCCGCGTTACCGGTGGTCGCAGATGAAAGCTGCATCGTCCCGGAGGATGTAGAGCGATGTTCCGGACACTTCCACGCCATCAACATAAAACTGGTCAAGTGCGGCGGTTTGACCCCTGCACGTCGCATGATTGCTCGTGCCCGTGAACTCAACATGCAAGTCATGGTGGGGTGCATGACCGAATCCACAGTGGGCATCTCCGCGATTGCGCAACTCCTCCCGTTACTCGACTACGTCGACATGGACGGTGCTCTATTGCTGTCCCAGGATATCGCCTCGGGAGTCACTATCGATCAGGGAGTCTGCCACTTTTCAGAAGTGAACGGATCCGGTGTTCAGTTGCTCGACCCTTCCGCCGGTACATCGGCATCTTCCCCCTGAGCCCCTTGGGCGTAATCATCATAGATCGGCAAATGTCGCCAGCGAACCTCCAGCGAAAGCAGGTTTAACGTCGTGACGTAATGCCTCCCGGCATGCGGCCCCCACCGGTCGGGAACCGGTGTCCGCGGATCCCAGCTTCCGGCCAGCGGACCTTCCTTGAGCTGTTCCGTTCGCAACATCGTTGACAACGGATCCCACCACCGTTTCCACCGTTCCCCTCCCACGTGAAACATAACCTGTGTCGCATAATACCAATAATAGGTATCCCGCTGGGGCCGCGCCACAGTTCCATTGGCAGGTGGATGTTCGAGCAAATAATCGGCACCGCGCAGGAGATCCTGATTATCACGGCGCCAGCCGGAAGCGTAAAACCGCAGCAACAGCCCCACCGCAGTCATTGTCTTGGTGGCTTCTCGGCCATGCCCTTGCTGTGGTGTATTGGGAGCAAAAGGATTGTAGCGATAGAGATGAGGTTCACGCGGCCCCGCCTGTGCCATATCGAGCCAATTGTGCAGTTTCGGCCAGGCCTCGTCGCGCACGTCCAGACCCGCCAGGCGCGCACTGTAGAGAGCCATCAACATCCACCCCGTCACTGACGTGTCACTCCCCTTACGCGGCGAGTAACGCCAGCCACCTCGTTCGGGGTGCTGCGCCGCCAGAATGAAGTCAATCGCCCGCTGTGCCGACTCTTTAAGTGCTGGGTCCTGGGTCATACCATACGCCTCGCAGAGAGCAATCGACGCAATGCTATGACTGTACAGCCACGCCGCACTACTGGAGTACGTTTCCATCTCGATGTACAGATCACCGTTCTCTCGTTGGTTTGCCAGCAGGAATTTCAAACCTCGATCGACGGTATCGGCGTATTTTCCCTCGCGATGCGAATACGCGCCTCCCGTAAAGCACAGCAAAGCCAAACCGGTTGCAGCGGTATCGCTATTGATCGACACCGCTTCATTGAAGCCGCTCAACTCCCAGCGACCATCAATGTTTTGGTGTCGCGCCAGAAACATCAAGCCGCGTTCGATCGCGGCTTCGGTGCGGGAGCCACGTGATGATGATCCAGCTCCTCCCAACGCACGGCGGCGTTCTTCGCGGCGACGGAAAGACTCCACAGCATTGGCGACCGTGGGACTGAAATCAGGAAGTCCGCCAAGTTCCCGACGGGCAAACCGGACCGTCCTGGACTGGATCTCTTGCTGTTCTGCCATCGCTCGGCGGTCAGGCAATCCCGCCTCGCGTCCCGCCGTTCTTCCCAGGCCCCCGATCCCTCGTGGTGCCTCAAGGTCGACGGCCAAGCTCTCTGTCCGCCGACGCCGCACCGTCACACCGGCATCCAGCGACTCCAAAACGTCCCCCCGGGCGGCACCTGCCGCAGAAATGGCGGGTTCTTCGACTCCCACGGGCCCGTTCACAAGTGTCGGCCCCGCCGCCCGCTTCGTAGGCCCCGTCCCAGTCGGTGTTCCAGCCAGCCCATCTGCTGCCGTGACAACCGGTTCGCCAACGGTAGCCTGGCGCCTCTGAGGACCGGACGCCTCCGTCGAAACGCGGCCAGGTGACGGCAATTCGGCTGCGATCTCAGCCGCCCGGCCCCCTCCCGCCGTTGTTTTCCGCCCCTGCAGTGATTGTGACCGCAGCGAAGCTTTCGCGGTTGCATCCGTCCGCGTATCCGCTGCCGGCAACCCCGCCACCGAACTCACCACCGCGGGCTCCAAACGCGGGCCGACCGCCGCCCGCTGCGGAGAACGACTGCCACCACCGGCAACCACCGGACCTGCTGTCGCGCCCGCCTGCTCGGTCCGCCGCATCACCCGTCCACGGTCCCCATTGAAACCAGCTTCCGCTGGCCGGGTCAGCCGTCCGGATGGTTGCGTCGCACCCGTTACCGGCTGCCGCTCTCTGCTCGTTTCCGCCGCCACGGGTCCCAGCTCGGCCGTCGCAGCACCTGCCTCACCAGCAACCGCCGTTAGCGCTGTTGAAACCGCTGCCGATTCTGGAGCCGGGGCAGTCCTCTGACGTTGAATCCTCAGGGCACTCTCTTGGCGTTCGCGCGTCGCCAAGGCACCTTCGGCAGTAGGACCTTGCCCGGGTGATTGTGACTGATCTCGACGACTGCGGGAAAGTGTCGCAATGACACTCACCGCACTACTCTGGCTGGATTCCACTGGCCCCGCTAAAGCTGTGGTCGCCGCGGCTTTAGGGCTCTCGCCTCCTCGATCTCGGCGTACCCGAGCCAGTGCTTGGGAGTCAGGCTGGGCCGAGAGGGGCGTTCCGCCACCACTCGCCGCAGGGGCGGCCGCCTGTTCCGCAACTTGATTAGTGTCGAGACTCGCCAGATCAGGACGCCGCCGCACCACCTCCGCGTTGGGAAGCCGTGGCGTCGCCGGACCCTGGCGCGGTTGCCCTCCGCCGGCGGGTCGAAATTCGCGGTCAGCCGCCACGAGACGAGTGGGCCCCAGGTCCACTTCCACTTGACCAGCGTCCGCAGTCGGCCCTTGGGCTTCGTTGGCTTGCGAGCGCGCAATTGCCGCGGCCGCGGCGGACGCCGAGGCCGCTGGGCGCTCACTGCCCGCGCGTGTTGCCGTTTCCACCGGTTGGGCGGCAAGCGTAGCCTCTGGCAATGGTTGACTCCCTCGTGCTCGCGGCATCTCCGATGCGCTCGCGCTGTGTAGTGCGACCGCTCGCGGCTCTTCCTCGGTCGGTCGTTTGCGAACCCGAGAGCCAGACGCCAGAGCAGCAGGATTCGCGCCGGTGCGTCGGCCGCGGTCCAAATTGGGCCCCGCACCGGTGCCGGCCGTACCGATCCTGCCCGGGGCTAGTGCCGACGCGTTTAGTTCTGTCTGCGACGTGTTGTTTGATTCTCGCGCCTGCGAAGCGCTGGGACGCGACAAAGCGACCGGTGCCTGGGCACGCTCGCTCTGCGTCAGCGCTCGAGCGGGCGCACCTGGCGACTTCAGGGGCGCGATGGTTGGAACCGCTGCCAGGGCGGCGCGTCGATCCATTTCTCGGCGCCGTTGTACCGAGCGACTACGGGCATCCTCTGCGCCACGCGGGGCAGCTGCCGGCTGCGTGGCCGCACCATCTGGAGAGGCCTGCCGAACCCGCTTCGCAAGTGTCGGTGTTGGCTCGGGTTGGTTGCTTGCTTGCGGCCCCTGATTGGTATTCACCTGGGCTACTCGGGTCGGCACATTCAATCCACTGGGCGCACTGCTGCGTCGTTCCAATTCACGTGACGTGGCGGTTGCTGCGGGACCATCCTCGGGAGGTGCCACCCGCCGCCGAGCCGGCACACGCCCCGCGACTCTCGTCGATTCCACTGGCGCCCGATCGGCAGTGGGTTGCGGCAGGGAACCGGTCACAGGAGGAGAAGTACTCGCCTTCCTGGTCACCGCCCGGGCTGTGGCCACCGGTTCTGGCTGCTGCGTGGTCGCTTCCGATCTGCTTTCCGGAACCGCCACCTGGCTCTGGCTGGTACTCGCCGCGGGCCTTGTCGTCAGCTTCGCACGGACCTCAACGCTCGGCTGAGGCAACGCAGCAATCTGTAGTTGCTGCCGCTGTGGAGATCGGCGTGACACGTTACGACTTCGCGATTCTTCGTCCACGGCAACCGGTTCCGCCGTGGACGCCACAATGGCCTGCTCCCGCGCGGGCGACTGGCGCTTTCGAGGCAACGACACTGGCTGAGGTTGTACGGAAGGCGGATCCGCCCTGTGCGTCAGCTCTGTCGGCACCGTCTGATTCGTACTCGGACGTGTTGGCGTCTCACGACGAGCTACCTCCCTGCTTTCTCGCTGAGGCGTCATTTGAGGAGATTGATCGGTAGCACGCTTTCGTTGAAGAGTCACGTCAGGCGTCGCTGTCACCGACCGGGGCTGAACCTCGACGCTCTGTTGCTGTGGAACCTCAGTATCCTGACGCGCCATACGAGCCGCGGTAGGTTTCATCGACTCGACATTGCGGGCCACCGCGGCCACGGCCTCCGCTTGTGGGCGACTAAGTTGCGGAGTTGCCCGCTGGGCACGGCGGCTGAGAGGGGTCGGCTGGTCAGCTCTGCGAGGTTGCGCCTGATTCAGTTGACGACGTCGCAGTACGTTAGGATCCGCGGTCGCAACGGGCTGTGGCACCGGTACGATCTGTGGCTTCGCCGCCTGCTCCACTTCGCTGGTCTGTTCTCTCGGCTGGCGCGGTGGCACCACTTGTTCTGGTACCGGTTCCACCGATACCGATTCCTCAAGAGGCTTCATCCAGTCAGGCTGGCGTTCCGCATCGCGACGGTAGTACTCGGGAACGACAATTTCGCGACGCGGCTGGGAAGACGGCTGGGCGACCCGGAACATCAAACGTGAAAACACCTCCCGGTCCATCGCCAGCACCAACGCAACGTTACAAATGATGCTGAGCACGATGGCAAACTGAACTGGTCGCCGCAGGCCGCGACGCGCATCGACGATCACCAGCAGGAGCATCAAACTCCCGATCGCGAAGGGGAGTGCCACAATGGCCGTCCAGGCGTTTGCATACCAGCGGGGGTCATCGAATTCGAGATACGCGTCGATCACACCGCATAGAAAACCGCCGAACAAAACCAGGGCCAAGAACGTCGGCCACAAGTGGTCATCGAAGGTCTTGCGGTATTCGCGTTGGACCTTGCGAATTACCCGACGTGGGTTTCCCATCGCGCCGCTCCAAAGCTCCCAAGAGGTCCGTCTAAACAATTATAGGGGATTGCCACAAAAACGCGTGCATTTCACGTACGAATGCCGTGCGACCGCAACAACAGCGGTTGGGGCCGCAGCGGTTATGCGTTATCCAGGAAGAAGTTAACGCTTTCGCGTCTATCGATCCAGTCAACACCTGATGTGCTCGGGCACGCCATCCGCAGCTGGCATTGTTGGTGAAATGGAAAACAGTCGGCGGCTCCCACCAGACCAGACCTTACAACCGTTACCATCAGCTGTTGCCCCTCGTGGTGACCACTCCGGCGAAAATTCCCCTGCGGGGCGTTGCAACATTCGCACCGGCAGGCCACCATTCAATTTCCCCGGTCAGTCGTTGACCAAGGAAACCAGCACGCGACCACGGTCCCCCTTGCAGCGATAGTCACCCCCGCCCCCTTCCAGAACCAACGGCATGCCCGAACTCAAACTCGACGGAGTCAGCAAGTCATTCCCCACCCGCAGGGAGCCACTTGTCGTTTTGCGCAATATCTCCCTGGAACTCCAAAGCGGACAGAACCTGGCGATTGTCGGCCCCAGTGGCTCGGGAAAAAGCACCCTGCTGCACCTCATGGGCACCCTCGATACCCCGACCGAGGGAACCATTACGCTCTGCGGTGAAAATCCGTTTACGCTGGACGAGCCGCAGCTGGCTCACTTCCGCAACCGGCGTATCGGCTTCGTGTTTCAGGAACACCACTTGCTACCACAATTGAGTGCGCTGGAAAATGTCCTGATTCCTAGCCTGGCGGAGGGCGCGCCTGACGACGCTATGATTTCCCGTGCCCGCACCTTGTTGGAACGAGTCGGGTTGAGCGAACGCCTGGAACACCGCCCCGCGGAATTGTCCGGTGGTGAACGCCAGCGCGTCGGCATCGCCCGAGCATTGATCCACACGCCGTCACTGCTGTTGGCGGATGAACCCACCGGCAATCTCGACCGCACTGCGGCCAGAGGAATCACTGAATTGCTGGTCCAGCTGCAACAGCAGGAAGAAACAATCCTGGTCGTGGTGACACACAGCGTTGAATTGGCAAATGGTCTACAGCGCCGCATGGCGCTTGACAACGGGAACCTGTGCGAGGCTTGACCACGACCTATGTCCTCTCAATCCTACCCAGTCTGCACCACGATTTCGGAGACATCGACCGCATGACTTCCTGGCGTCTGGTCATCCGCAGCCTCACTTTTCACTGGCGCGTGCACGCCGCCGTGGTCCTCGGTGTCGCCGCCGCAACCGCGGTCCTGACCGGGGCACTCTTGGTTGGTGATTCAGTGCGTGGTAGCCTGCGCGGACTGGTCCTGGACCGTTTGGGAAAAATCGACGCATTGCTCATAGCACCGCGATTTTTTCGTTCCGAACTAGCATCTCAACTGGCGACCCAACCAAGCTTCACCGAGCGTTATGATCGGGCCATTCCCGCTATTCTGTTTCCCCAGGGCACGGTCGAGCACACGATCGACGATCGCGTAAGTCGCGCCTCGCGCATCCTGATTGTCGCGACCCCAAGTTCTTTCTGGGAGCTCGACACCAAAGCGACTCGACCCAAGGTGCTACCCGGTGAAGACGAAGTTGTGCTCAACGAGCCACTGGCTCGCGAGCTGGGCGTTACCGTGGGCAACTCGATTACAATGCGGCTCCCCGAAGCGGCAAACGCCATTCCCGCCGAAAGCCCTCTCGGTGAAAAGGAAGATCGAGTACGGGGCATACCGGGACTCAAAGTCGTCGCCATCGTACCTGCCGATGGACTAGGACGATTCGGCCTGACTCCCAGTCAATCTCTGCCCATGGTCGCCTTCACCCACCTCGCAACGGTACAGAACTCGCTACGTCTGGAAGGCCAAGTCAATGCGATCATGGTTTCGTCCGCGGGCGATCACCCTCCTCCTAACGCGGAGGATTGCCTGGAACTAAATCGTTTATTGAAACCGCGATTAGGCGACTACGGACTCTCGCTTACCCAGATCCGCTTGCCTGTCAAGGGAGACAGCACCAAGGCTGACAAACTCGTTCTCGATTACACCAGCCTGACTTCCGACCGCATGATTCTCGATGACGAAGTGGCCAGCGTGGCTACCAATGCCTTTGCGGGATATAGCGCACAGGGAGTTCTCACGTACCTGGCAAACGCCCTGATTCCACTTGACGACCAGGGGCAGGAAACGCCTGGCGGAGGAGTACCTTACTCGACAGTCGCGGCGGTTGATTCACGCGCCCCACTTGGTCCCTTGGTCGGTCCGGACGGTGAACCGCTACCCCCGCTGGCAGACGATGAAATCATCGTGAATAGCTGGGTCGCCGAGGATCAGGACCTGGTCGCCGGCGGGCGATTGCGTGTCTACTATTACCTCCCTGAGACTACCGACCGGCAGCCGCAGGAAACTTATCGCGACTTCACGGTCAAAGCCATCGTACCTATTACGACGCCCGCAAAACCTTTTTCCGGCGAGCGGTCAGCGGTCTACGACCTGCCACCAACGCTCGCCAACGACAAGGACCTGACTCCCGAAGTGCGCGGCGTCACGGACCAGGACTCCATCGAAAACTGGGACACCCCCTTTGACCTCGAACGTGAAGTGCGGGCGCAGGATGAGCGCTACTACGATCTGCATCGGCTCACTCCCAAAGCGTTTGTTTCTCTGTCGACTGGCCAAAGCCTCTGGGGCAGTCGCTTCGGCGCCCACACTTCGTGGCGGATCCCAACACCATCCAACCCGCCTGGCAGAGACTCCCAAGCATTCCGCCAGCAACTCGCAGACGCTTTCCTGAAGCAAGCGGAAAAAAGTCAAGCCAGGCTCGGGCTGGCTTTCCAACCGATCAAATGGCAAGGCCTGACAGCGGCCAGCGGAACGACCCCCTTCGACGTCCTGTTTATCGCGCTCAGTTCGTTCTTAATCGCAGCCGCTTTGATGCTTGTTTCACTGCTGTTTCGTCTTGGTGTCGATCAACGTGCCGACCAGCTAGGCCTGCTCCTGGCGGTGGGAATACCCAGAGCGCAAACCGCGCGGTTGCTGAGACGCGAAGGAACGCTTGTCGCCGCTGCCGGGAGCCTTCTGGGAGTCGGACTCGGCGTCGGTTACGCCTGGCTGATGCTGGCCGGTTTGAGAACGATCTGGCTGGGAGCTGTCGTGACTCCCTTCCTGGTCTTCCACGCCAGTACGTTCAGTTTGATCGCGGGCTATCTCCTCGGAATTCTCGTCTGTAGCCTGACCATCGGTCATGCCGTGCGACGGCTCAAGCTGATTCCCGCTCGGCGTCTGCTGACGGGGCTCGCCTCGGCAGAACCCCAGCAACAGGCGTCTCAAAGCAAGTGGGGGCGCAAATCGGGCTGGTGCTTGTTGGCCATCGCGTTGGTACTGGCAGTCGCCGCCACACAATTGGGGGGCGAAGCTCAAGCAGGCGCGTTTGTCGCCGGAGGCGCCGCAGTATTGACCGGGCTGCTACTCTTGTTTCGCCAACGGCTGGAACGGATTCCCACCAGCGGCCTCGATGCCACTCTGTCCTTGAGTCGTCTGGCGATCAGCTCGGCCCGCCGTAACCCTGGGCGGAGCAGTCTGACGGTAGGACTGATCGCCAGTGCTAGTTTCCTGATCGCGGCTATGAGTTCGTTCCGGCTCGATGCAAGCCTCGAAGGCGCTGGCGGTTTTGAATCCATTGCCGAATCATCGCTTCCCGTATTTGTCGACTTGAACGCACCGCTCGGGCGCGCAGAGCTTCTCGGCCAGGAAGCGAACGCCAAACTGGCAGAGAGTGTCATCCTCCCGCTACGGGTGCGGCCTGGCGATGACGCCAGCTGCAACAATCTATATAGCGCGTTGCGCCCACGAGTACTCGGTGTTCCACCTGCCCTGGGCAGGCACTTCGACCAGGCGGATACCAGCTTTTCCTGGGGTCCCAGTCTGGCGGAAACTGAGGAAGAGCAGAAAAACCCCTGGAAGCTGCTCGACAGGCCAAAACAGGATGGCGCGATTCCGGTGGTGATCGACCAGAATACGGCAATGTTCAGTCTCGGAATCTATGCCCCTGGCAGCCACGCCTCGTTCGATTACGACGGTGTGCAGCTCGATCTCTACGTTGTCGGGTTTCTTAAGAACAGCGTACTGCAAGGCAACCTGCTGATCTCAGAGACTCATTTCCAAGATCGGTTTCCCGACATCGCGGGGTACCGTTACTTCCTCATTCACTCTCCTGACGGCCAAACTCAGGCCGCCCCCTTGTTGGAAGACGCCTTGTCCGACCAGGGCTTTGACGCGCGCGCTAGTCGAGAGCTCCTGGATTCGTTATTGGCCGTTCAAAACACCTACTTGAGTACCTTCCAGAGTCTCGGGGCTTTGGGTCTATTGCTCGGCACGTTTGGTCTGTCAACCGTGCAGCTGAGAAACGTTCTGGAACGACGGGCCGAACTCGCCTTGCTACGGGCCAGTGGATTTCAACACCGCAGGGTGGGCCGGATCGTGCTCTGGGAAAACCTGTTTCTGCTCCTGGGCGGACTGGGACTGGGTATCCTGGCAGCACTCTACGCCGTGATGCCCCACATCCTGCTGGGAGACGCCGCCATTTCAGCGGATCGTTTCGGCCGCGACCTGGCGATCATGCTGGCATTAGTGGTCGCAGCGGGACTTCTCACCGGACTGATCGCCGTCCGCTGGACCGTGCGTGCACCGCTAATCGCGGCCCTTCGTGGCGACTAATCGACGGCCTTCCATCTGGCTCTGTCCGCGTTGCTACGCCGAACTATTTTCCAGTTACGAATTGAACCTGTGCCGCAGACCCTTGTATATCGACGAGTTCCAGCCGGAGCGGGGTCGCGCGTAATGACAGATCGACACCAACTGTGACCCAATGCCTACCCGGTTGCCAGTCAAATTGCAGGCTGTTTGCCAGGTCATGTGGATTGCCATCGACCCACAAAGTAAGTCCCAACTTGTCATTCAAACGTAGCCCAACCTGGCCACCACTGGAGACATCCAATTCACCTCGTAAGAAAGTGACGGCCCCCGCATCATTCCGCAACTTGAACTGTGGCAGCTCATCAATTGGCAATGCTCCCGCCACAGTACTGTAAACTGGTGCCCATTGAATCGCCGGGTCTGCATTGGCAACCGTGTCATAACTGGTTCTCCGTAGCCGGTGGAGTATTTCCGACGTCGGTTGCAAACTCTGCCAGCGACGCAGCCAGCGGCGCCGGTCGACGGTGAAATCGCCGACGCGACCCAATTCAGACAAGAACCGCAGTAGGTCGCGCAGTTCGCGCCGAGTTAACGTGTCGACAAGTCCATCCGGCATCAAGCTCCGGCCTGGAGTCTGGTTCTCAATGGAATCACGGGGAATCGTCACACGGCGATCTTCGACATCCCGCAGCACCAACTCAGTCTTTGACTCGCGCACGGGAATGCCGGTATAGATGCGCCCCTCTTCCGTCTCCACCAGCAGCGAATGGAAGTTTTCCTTAATCTTGCGATTGGGATCCAGTAAAGCCTCGACGAGATAGTCGAGCGGTGCGCTGGCGCCAATGCTGACCAGGTCGGGCCCGACCCGACCTCCCGCACCGCCGATCGCATGACATTTGAGACACTGGACCGCGGACTGACGAAAGATCCGCTCGCCCCGAACGGGATCCCCTTCTGTGGGAACCTCGGCAAGCAGCTCGCGGAGCAACGCCGGCGTCAGCTTCCAACCCGCGGTATTCAGCCGGCCGGCTTGTCGCAGCGCCTTGAGCAACTCCGGAGCCTGTCGTAGCGTACCGAGAACCGCGCGTACCGACATCCTCGCCACATCGGGCGGAATCTCAACATCCGCCAGCGCCCGAACGAGTGCGGGAGGACCTTGCTTATGTTCCAGAAAAGCCGCAATCAAAGCATCCGGTGGGCGATCGACAGGCCACTCGCGAAGGAACCCAACAGCCCGCCTCGCCGCCACGGCTGGATCCAGTTCTGCAAGTTCCTGGACGGCCAACCGGCGAATCGCCAGCACTGGGTGCGTGTCAGCGGCTTGCGCCAATGCGTCCTGCGCCCCGAGCCGTCGTAAGGCAGCCAGTAATTCCCGGCCAACACGACTGACGTCAGTCAGCTCCGCCAGACGCGCCACCAATTTGGGTTGCGCATGGTCTACGCGCCACGTGCCGGCGGCACGGATCGCCGCCAACAGAAGCGCCGGCTGATCGGATTCAAACAGCTCCTCCACCCGCTGCAAATTCCCGGCCGGCAGGAGCTGCCGCTCCGTCGTCGCCTCGACAAGATTCACCAACAGACGACTCCGTCGAGACACAGACCATTCTCGCTGATCGAGAATCAGCCCCAGCAATTTCCCTAACTGATCAGGTTGTCCAATCTGCGCCACCAGTTTCAACACCTGTTCCTCGCGTTGCGGCGCAACACGACGACTGTCAAATAAGGCCAACAAAGGTGCGGCCATCCCCTGGGCATTCACCGCTTGTAAGGCGTACGCCAGATGATTCACCTGATCGGTCAAGTCAAGCTCTCCGGAACGCATTGCTGCTAACCAGTAAGGTTGCAAATCTTGCATTGCCTGCCAGAGCGCAAAATCCAGAAAGCGGTCCATGGGGCGGTCAAGCACGCGCAAGGCAGTTTGCGCTGCCAGCGGATCGCGTCGCTGGGCCAGTCCCCGCACTGCCTCCAACCGAACTCGAGGGTGATCATCCAGTACACCGCTGAGCAGATAATCCGCTGCCTGCGTCAGCTCATCCTGTCGCCAAGATACCACTCGCATCGCCGCGGCACGTGCCCGATGATCGGGGCTGCCGCGCAGTATTTCGCCGATCAATTGCTCATCAACGCGATTGATCGACTCATACGCCCACAGCGCCTCAACCCGCAGCCGCTCAAATTCCGTGTCCCGCGGATTAAGCGCCGCCACCCAGTCGGACAAGGCCCGCATGACTTCCTCAGCGGGCTTACGTTTGAGCATCCGCTTGGCCCATAACCGCACCCATGCCTCAGGGGCACGCAATTGGGCCAGCAACTCGGCAATCCCGGCGCCAGACAAACGGGGCATTTTCAACAAGGGGCGACCTTTGGCTGTAATTCTCCAGATCCGTCCATGCGTGTGATCTCGACGGTCATCTCGAAAATCAACTTCTCCATGCTGGATGATGGGGTTGTACCAATCGGCAATATAGATTGCGCCATCGGGTCCCATCTTCACGTCGATTGGACGAAACGCGACATGCCTTGTCTTGATTAACTCCGCCTCCTGGCGGGACGCGAACCCGCTGCGATTCTCGCTCACAACAAAGCGACACACCCGGTTGGCGCGAAAATCGTTGGTAATCATGTTGCCTCGCATCGCGGCCGGTAAATGGCGTCCACTGAGAATTTCTAGTCCACAATGCTTGGGGCTCCCGGGATTCAAACCATGCAACACGCGACGCGCCTCCGGCGCCGTCACAAAAACAGCTCCCGGAAACACATAATTGATGCCCTCTCCGTAAGCCCCATCTGTCGCAAATGATTGCCCCCAGGCATCAAAATGATGTCCCCATGGATTAACAAACCCGCGGCAAAACACGTCCAGTTCCATCGTCTCGGGACGAAATCGCCAGATGCCCCCGCCATTCAAATGCTTCACACCCCAAGGGGTCTCTACATGGCTGTGTATATAGATCGACTGATTCATGTAGAGGCAGCCATCGGGTCCCCACCGCAACGTGTGCAGTAGATGATGCGTATCCTCCGTCCCAAACCCCGAAAGTACCACCCGCTTCTCATCGGCGCGAAAATCGCCGTCACGATCACTGAAATGTGCCAGCTCGGTACTATTGGCGACATAGACACCGCCATCTCCAGGTACTACCCCAGTGGGAATCAGCAGTCCCTCGGCAAAAACGCGGGTCTTTTCCGCGACACCGTCACCGTCGAGATCTTCGACAACCACAATTTTGTCGGTCGGCTGCTGGCCCGGCTTGATCTGGGGATAGACTTCACTACTGGCGATCCATAAACGCCCCTGCGCATCGAAGTTCATCTGGATCGGTTTCGCGAGTTGTGGATCGGAGGCATAGAGATTGACTTCCAACCCATCGGCAACCACAAACGATGCCAGTTCAACGGCCGGATCTGGCGACGGAATTTCCTTGAGGTTGCGTTGTGCTCCAGCCCAACTGGTCCAACAACATAAAACGATAACGGCTAGTTGACCGCGCACGCCACGGACATTGGCCGTCCGCGCACCGACACCATAGCCACCAGCCAATTCGGTCAACAGTCTCGACACCGTTTCCACTCCCCGACAAAAAAGGAACTCCCCAGAGGCCTCGGCGCCCCTCCGGCCCCATCCACGCCATAAATGGCGTGTGGAACGGCCAATTCAAATGTAACCCCATTACCCGCTGTCGTCAGCCTTACCCGCTTTCGTCAGCCAGCTTACGCACCAACAACGGTACCACAGTCAGGCTCAACCGTTACCTCCCGCTTCAGGCCCAAGCCAGAGATCGATCGGTCTGGCAGCACTCGTCTCAAACGGCAGCTCAATCGTCTGCCCACTCCCGGCCGATGCGTATGCGGCCAGGATAATCTCCATGACAGCCCGGCCATCCTGCCCAGTAACCAGGGGCTGCAAGTCACGTTGGACACAAGCTACGAAATGGGCCATCTCCTGATGGAAACCGTAATTCCAGGCTTCTTCATAAATCGTAAAACTCCAACCACGTGTATCACCAGCTTTTTCCACCGAATATCCGTAACCATCGCGAGAGTAGGTCTCGATCGCATTTCCTCGCAGCAGGTCGGCATAAGCCACGCCGGCTGTTCCGTGCACCTCTGCTCGATCATCCATGCCCCCTAACTTGGCCCAACTTTCTTCCGCCATGCCACGACATCCGCCTTCGAACTCAACCACGATGATCGCCTCATCATCGCCGCGTGTCTTATCCCCGTGAACGTACGTCCCCAGATGGGCCGCCACACTGGTCGCCCGCGGCCGCTGGAGTCCATCGGGCCCCGACAACAGCCAACGAAAAAAAGCGACCGCATGACACCCCATGTCGAGCGCCACCCCACCGCCAGAACGCTCGACATCCCAAAACCATGGCGCGTGGGGGCCGTCATGTTTCTCGGATTGCTTGATCAAGAACGGGGCTCCCAGCGCACCCTCATCGACCAAGCGTTTGAGTCGTACGTATTTCGGGGCGAAACAAAGTTCCTCCGCATACATCAACTTGACGCCTGCCGCCTGACAAGCCGCGATCATCTGATCGCATTGATCAAGATTCAGAGCCATTGGCTTTTCCACCACCACATGCTTACCGGCGGCCGCGGTCGCCAGAACCGCTTCGCAATGCAAGTCATTCGGCAACCCCAGCACCACCATGTCAATTTCCGGCATTCCTACGAGCTCTCGATAATCCTGACACCAATGACTAATACCACGCTCTTCCGCAAATGCCTGCGCATGGCCTTCTGTCGGAGACGCGACCGCGACAACCTCCGCCGCCGCGACGGACTCCAGTGCGGCAAAGTGTATCGCGCTGATAAACTGACTCCCTACCAATCCAATGCGTACTCGCTCCATCCCTTCGGCTCCCCTGGAAAAAACCTCTTGAAACGCTGGCCGCGGCAGCTCTCTTTAGCCAGTGGCCGTACGATGCTGCACCCACTTCGCTGGATCCCACTGAAGGACTCCAACTCGACACCACGTCATGTCAGGCGTCGGCGCGCTCGCGACGCAAACGCTCGTGACACGCAACGATCCGCCGATAGACATCCTGAAGCAACTCCTCGTCGTCCACTCCGTTCATCGCGTCTGGCCAAATCGGCGGACCGAAGGAAACACGCACGGTGGTTCGACGCGGCCACCAGCGTCCGCGGGGCAACACGTCGTAGGCACCGTCCAACGCCACCGGAACCAGCGGCACGCGAGCCCGCCTCGCCAACGCGCAAAGCCCGGGCTTGAAAGGAGCAATCTGCCCATCACGGGACCGAGTCCCTTCCGGAAACATCAGGACCAACCGCTCTTTCTTGAGCTGTCTCAAGATTCCCTTTATCCCGGTCAAACCAGCTCCGTCGCGGTCGATAGAGATGGCACCGTAGAACCGGATCAAACATGCAAATGGACCGAAGCGAAACAAGCTCTTGCGGGCCAAATAGATGAGCTGCCGATCACAACACAACCCGATGACAACGGGATCAATGTTGCTCTGATGGTTGCAGCAGATCAGGGCACCGCCACTTGCCGGAACTTGCCCGCGACCACGACACCTTAAACGAAACAGCCAGACCGCCAGGCAACGCGTCACAATGCGTGTCGCACTATAAACACCCCGTTGAAAAAGGGAACGTTGCGCCATCAGACAGCAGGGCCTCCCGGTCGAAGCAGAGAGCGTAAATTCATAGCCGCTCCGCCCCATCCTGATTACCTGAAGCCGTGTGGACAACCTCCACGAGACGCTGAACCACTTCCAACTGCGACATGCCATCGGTGATGACTTCGATCGCATCGGGCGCCTGCTGCAAACACCCCACCTCCCGTTCACGATCGCGACGATCTCGCTCTTGTTGCTGCGCCAACACGGTCTCCAGTGCCACGGTTTGACCACGCTCCGCCAAATCACGCTGGCGGCGACGCGCGCGTTCTGGCGGTGAAGCGGTCAGGAAAATCTTGCAGGCGGCGTCTGGAAACGCCAACGTTCCCTGATCGCGGCCTTCGGTCACCGCGGATCGGCCCTCCACTGCCGCACGTTGCATACGGATCAACCGTTCACGAATACCCGGATGATCCGCCACGTGATGAATGACCGAGCCAATCTCTGGCGTGCGAATCGCCTGGCTCACATCCTCGCCGTCGAGCTGCACCTGGTCGCCGGCCAAACGTATCTGCAACGCGTCGACCAGCCGCACCAGGCCCTGCTGATCTTCCCAGTCTACGTCTGCACGCATAGCGGCCAGTGCCACGGCACGATACATCGCGCCGGTGTCCAAAAACTGGCACCCGAGGCGGGCCGCTAAAGACCTAGCAACTGTACTTTTGCCCGCTCCTGCCGGTCCATCAATGGTGACGATCATCGCTCCCCTTCGCCAACACCTCGAAAATGGGGGGGTCTCACGAAGCTGGAGCGGCCTCTGAATGCGGCGGGGCTGTGTCCCAGCGAGCTTCCAGCTCCGCCCATTCATGCCCTGTTAACTGCAGACAAATTGCGCCGTTTTCCAGTCGACAGTCGCCCAACCCCTGTTCGCAAAAATCGACCTGTCGCGCTACCGCCACATCACGAAAACCCTTAACTTGTACCCGCGCTGGCCGACCCGCCGTCTCCAGCAAGCGCACCCGAAAACCGACGATCTGCCCCTCTTCAATCCAGGGCGACCAGGAGGTCGGCAAGACATTTCGATTATCCAATTGAAACAGCCAAGCGGCAGAGTCGCTCGCCGCGGTGGGCGTGCCTGTCCAGGCCACCATTTCCGGTTGCTGAAACGTCGTGGCAGCATGGATCGCATGCGGCAATTCCACACCGATGCCTAGCCGAAACCTGCGAGCGGTCTCGCCCCGCGTAATTAACAAGCTGTCCAACATCCGCAAACCATGCCGACGATGGTAGGGCAGGCCTGCGGTGAGAATAGCCACGCGCCGTTCACCATTGTCGACCTCAATCAACTGAGGTGACTCAAAACGCACCGCCTCCGATTTGTGACGCACGTCGTTGATGGTGCGATAAAGGTCGGCACCTTCATCCGCCCAGGCAAAACGGGCACAGTAGTAAGATCCCCAGGGATCCGCCCGTGGCTCTTGCTCCGGATCAAGCTCGATCTCCAATTCGACAACACGTCCTCCGCGCCAGAGACGATACGACTGGCAAAACCCCGCCAGTCGACGTCCGTCGGGGGCGACTAAACTGCCCCGAGCTGTGATTTCACCAAACACCTCGCTCGACGCCGTAACACGCACCTCGTCAGCAATCATCGAGGAGTAAACCGCAGACTCCACCGGATCCATCCAGGCGGATCCCGCTGGCCGTCGTTGACCGGGCAACTTGTACGCCAACTGCTGGCTGAACTGGTTCCCACGCGAGGCATAATCATGAATCGATTGCAGAGATCCTGTGCGGGGATTGACCAGCACTTCAAAGAACTCGTTCCTCAATGCAATCACGCCATCTTTCTCGCGCGTATCAATCGCAACCGTTTCAGCCCGTCGTCGTGCCGGCTTCCTTAGTGTCTCTCCTGCAGTGGGCAACCACACGTACCCCATGGGCGGCACGTCGACGACGAGCTGCGTCTCACCATCAGTTACCGCCCCCGCATAGACCGCCTTGTGCTCGGCGGGAACACCATGAAACCGGGTGCTGCGGATGCCAATTCGGCGCACCATGCCGCTAGGATTGGCCAGCAGGCCCCCGGCGGCCGCGTCACCTTCGTCTCCCGCCAAGGACTCGCCACCCGTCAAGGACTGAGCAAAACGCCGCAGTGCGGTGCGGTGGGCCGATCGTGTCGTTTCTTCGAGAGGGCGCACGTCATCGACCACCTGATCGAGCTGCGGTCCCAGCGACGGCGTCGCACCTTCCAAATCACTCCGTATGAGACTGGCAAGCGTGTCGAGTGATTCCGCAGCGGTTGCCGTGGCGCGACTGCGCCAATACCGCACAGCAGACGAAATCGGGTCAGGGCGGCGCGCCATCACCGCCTGCTGCAAATAAGGAGAGCGGTACTGGTCCGCCTCAAACCGTTCGAGATACCCCGGAACATCTGTATCGTTGAAATACTCATCTACGGTTACAAATCGACCAAGCATGTTGCCGAACCGGTTGATGCGGTGCAAATCCCCCAGCCAAGGGCTGGCGCGGCCTGGCCAGTGCGCCAAGACTAATGTGGCCACGTGGTCGGTATCCATCGACTCACCTAGCCGTGCCGCCAGATTCAGGAACGTCTCCGGCCGGGACGCATCGAGTGGAGCCTTGCCGATTGCATCGATGGAAGAGCCGTCGCTTCCCTCCCAGCGCAACTTGACTTGTGAACCTTCTGGGACTCGGCCATCCTCGAACGTCGCGTGGCACGCCCCGGCAAACCCCAGACGCGAAAGCACCTGCGGGAGTCCCGGAGTGAGGCCAAAACGATGGCGTCCATAGACACGCGGAGTCCGTCCCAGGTGCCGCTGAAATACCTCCATACCGCGCCGCAACTCACCCAGCACCGCCTCTGACGGCAGTAGCGGTAGAGGGCGTTCCAATTCCTCTCCACCAATCAAGCCGCAGCGGGACGCATCCAATGCCGCTCGCAAGGTCTTCAACGACTCCGGCTGCTGCGTCGCCATCCGCGTCAGCACCTCTCCGGAGAGCATGACATTCACCGGGCAGGCGGCATTGAACTGATCACGAAACGTCTCTCCGATGGTCGTGCGGGCGACAAGGGTGAGGTCCAGAACGAACGCATCGACCGAGTAATAGTGGTCGCGTTCCTCTGCCAATAAATCAAAACACGCAGCCAGTTTCTCGTTGATAGCGACTGCGTCCCCCTGCATCGCCGCCTCGGCCGCCTCGACCACAATCGCACTAAAATGGAGCTCATCAAGATTACTGGAATAACGCATTTGGCGAGTTAGCAACTCGATTTGCAAATAACAATAGCCGAGGGCCAGAAAGTCCTTCGCAACCTCCGCCTCGACCCCGCCCGCCCCTCCATCGAGCTGCGACAAAGCCGACTCCACCATTTCGTCGCGGTCCAATTGGCGATGGAGCACACAGGCGCCTTCGCGGCGAGCCCGCTGCACAAAGCCAGTCGGAACCTGATCGGCACTGACAGTCGGAATCACCAACAAGCGGTCACCCAGCTCCTCCGGGGGATCTTCAACCCGCATCCAGGTAGGTATTTTCCCCGCCGCAGCGATGAATGCTGGATGCCACATGGCCGACCAGCCGGCCAACAGACCCTGAGCCTCGTCTCCCTCGTGGTGCACAGGGAAATCCTCGAGGCTATGACAGGGTAGAAGAATCGCAATTTCCTGATATCGCATTGGCCAAACTGAGCGAAGTTGAGGAAACAAAAATCTATCAAAACCGTTGCTGTCGGGAACGGCCGACCGCAATGCCCGGAGCCAGTTCACGCCGGAGGAGCCACAATCACCTATTACGCGCGACTTTTAGTCCTGTAAAACAGGTTCAGCCAGTCACGGACCTCGGCTTGAAAAATCCGGATTATCTGCACCCGCATCGTATCCTCATACGACCGTTCGGCAAAGTACTTAAGTCCTCGTATAAGCTGGAAATAAATTGACATTGTTGGACCCCAGTCAGTACATTAGAAGTACTATGTCTCGTCAGATCGACGGTCCGTTAGCAACGCGGGCAACGCCTCTGTTGCTGCCGCTGCCGGCGTCTTGTTTCTGGTGTCTCTACCGGAAGCTCATCTGATGGTCGACCATTGACACGTCGCGCAGACCCGGCCGCCTTCAGGCCGGGCAGGGAGTTTGTCCATCATGGCCAGAGTGAAAGCGGTCTGGGGAATCGATATCGGTCAGTGCGCCCTGAAAGCGCTTCGCTGCCGTCGAGAAGGGGGTGAAGTCGTTGCCGAGGCCTTCGACTACATCGAATACCCGAAAATTCTCAGCCAGCCCGAAGCGGAACCGGAAAAGCTGATTCAAGAGTCACTCGACAAGTTTCTATCGCGCAATGACGTCAAAGAAACCCATATTGCGCTGGCGGTACCCGGCCAAAGCGGACTGGCGAAGTTCTTTAAGCCACCGCCGGTTCCCACGAAACAAATTCCGGAAATTGTCAAATATGAAGCCCGTCAGCAGATCCCCTTCGACCTAGAAGACGTCATTTGGGATTTCCAACAAATGCGTGGCGGAACAATGCACGAGGGCATTGCCATGGACACCGAGGTCGGTCTGTTCGCAATGAAACGCGATCAGGTCTACCGCGCCCTGCGCCCGTTGCGCAGATGCGGCCTCGAACTCGACACCCTACAACTTGCCCCCATATCAATCTACAACTTCGTCATCTACGACCTGTTACAAGAACGTCTTTACGACGAGCTCGATCCAGACGATCCACCCGATTCAACGGTAGTCCTCTCTCTCGGAACCGAGACCACCGATCTGGTGATCACCAATGGCTTCCGGCTCTGGCAACGCAGTATTCCGGTCGGCGGCAGCCATTTCACGAAGCAACTCACTAAAGACATGAAGCTCACCTTTGCCAAGGCTGAGCACCTCAAGCGGAACGCGCGCAAAGCCGAAGACCCGAAACAAGTATTCCAGGCCATGCGACCAGTGTTCAATGACATGGTCACGGAAGTCCAACGTTCGATCAGTTATTTCCTCGGCATCGACCGCAACGCCACAATTAGCGGTGTTCTGTTGCTGGGCAATACGGTCAAGCTACCTGGCCTGACCCAGTACCTAGCCAAGAACCTTGGATACGATGTCATCCCGTTCGATGGTTACACACGTCTCGCGGGGCAGGAAGTCGTTAATTCGTCGTCCTTCCGCGACAACTACCTCTCCTTTAGCGCCAGTTATGGGCTGTGCCTGCAAGCGCTCGGGCAGGCCGATATCAAGACCAACCTGATCCCCAAGGAAATGGTCACCGAACGGCTGGTACGGTCCAAGAAACCGTGGGCGCTTGCCAGCGTCGCCAGCCTTTTGCTGGCCTGCTCGTTCAGCTTTTTCTCTTACTACAGCAAGTGGAATAGTGTCCGCCCGGAAAAGAGCATTGGCGGGGTAACTTGGGGCGAAGCTGAAAAACAGGTCCAGGCAGCGCAGAGTCAAAGCACTGCGAAGATGACCGAGCACGCAACCAAAAAGAGCAACCTCGACAAGCTGAAAGCCATCGGTAACCAATTGGTCAGCAATGGCGAACGACGGCTATTGTGGATGGAGATGCTCACCGCGTTAAACAAGAACATTCCGGTTCACCCGGTGGATGCGCAGACCCCGCACAGCGTGTTTCTCGATCCTGAAAAAGTCCCGTTCGATAAACGACAAGATATTCAGATTCGCTATGTTGAATCAAAATACTATGAGAAGCTGACCGACTGGTTCACAGACGACGTAGCGCAACTCTACACAAAGAATAAAAGTGAACTTCAGCGACTCTTCCCAGCGGTCTACGGAAAACGTTTTCCGGAAGAAGCGCAAGACGCCGAAAAGGCCCAGAAAAAAAAGAAGAAAGTCGTCAAGCCCGACGGTGATGGCTGGGTCATCGAAATGGAAGGCTTTCACTTCTACAACACGTTAGAAGACGGCAAAGGCCACCTATCCGAAGAATTCGTCCAACGCACCCTCATGCACAACCTATTTTTCGGCGAAGTAGAATTACCCGACGGAATTTACTCACTGCAAGACATCGGGATCACCTATCCTGTCATGGTCAAAAATGGCGAAGTGGAGTGGGACCATATGGAGTCAACGAGCGGTAGCAGCTCTGGGTTGGCTGGTGGAATGGGCGGTGGTGGAATGGGCGGTGGTGGAATGGCCTCGGGAGCCGGTATGGCTGGCGGTGGTGGCATGGCCTCGGGAGCCGGTATGGCTGGCGGTGGTGGCATGGGAGCGGCCGGGGGACTCGCTGGTGGAGCTGGTGCCAGTGAAGAATCGGACAAGCCCACGAGTTTCAAGGCACCGCGGTTCACTTTCACAGTCCAATTTATCTGGAAGCCCACTCCCATTCGCGATCGCATCAAAAACAAGACAACCGCAAGTGCCAAACAGGCGCCTCAAACGCCTACACCAGACACACAATCCTCGGCCACAAATGTGGCCCCAGCCGAGCGTCTGGCAGATAACTGAGTTCGCGTCCACCAACAATGGTGGACGCTCCTCTGACACCGGAATTGACTTGTCGTCACACCATGAGAAATTCAGAGACCTGACACGGCATCTGATTTGACTGGAGTTTTTCGATGGAAACGCTGCAACCGTTTTTACTGGGCGTGAAGAAGCACTATTTCTGGATAGTTTGCGGTCTCATGACAGTCCTGTTCCTAACGGCCTGGTTCTTCAGTACCGGAAGTCTAGAATTGGACGCCAATAACCGTCGCCAGAAGATCGAGAGTAGTTTCCAGAATAACAAGTCGATTCGGGACATCGAAAATCATCCAAACGAAAAATCCAACGACAAAATGGATGAGGAAATCGAGGCGAAGATCGCTGAAGTTGAACAGGCCTGGCAATATCAGTACGAGTACCAGAAAGGTGTCCTCGTTTGGCCGCAATCGATGGAAAACGAGTTCCTCAGCCAGGTACAAAACATGACGCCGATTGAAAAGTCGGTCGAATTTCCAGTGAAAGAAGAACAGGAATTGGATGCGCGTTGGCGCGATTACTACCGCCTCTACATTGGTCGAGAACTTCCCAAGATGGCCGACCTGGTGGACGCCTACTGGGCTCCCCAAGTATTGGGGCGTGAAGAGCCCGATGAAGAACAAACCTATACCGTCGATTGGAATTCCGGTAATCAGCAGATGCTACAGAGTCAACGTTTCAGTTCGGCCGGCTGGGGCAGCGCCAACCCTAGCATCCTCAACATCCTCTACGCTCAGGAAGATTTGTGGGTCCTGCGGCAGATCATGGAGATCATTAAGGACACCAATGGTACCGTCGATGCGCGGTACAAGGCACGTATTAAACGCATTGATTCGCTCACGCTTGGTAAAGACGTAACCCGGGTTGGGCTGAGCGGCTTTGTCAAGAAATTGACGTTGGCAGGCCCCGAAGCGGGTGAAGGCGGCGGAATGGGCGGAATGGGTGGAATGATGAATGAAATGGGGGGTGGCGATAGTGGCCGTGGAGGCGGCGGAGCTATGGGAAAAATGGCGGCCCAAAACTCAGGATTTGGCGGTGCGGGCGGTGGTGGTGGCCGCGGTGGCGCAGGCGGTTCGGCCAAGAAAGAAAGTCTCGACCCTGCGGAAAACCGTTACGTCGATGAAAAACTAGCCGGCGTGCCAGCACGTAAGTTACGAGCGCTTGATGATGCGGACTTGATCGTCGCCAAACGACTCCCTGTACGCCTGGTTGTCCTAATGGATCAACGTCAAATCAATCGCTTTATCGCCGATTGTGGAAATGCCAAGCTGCCTCTGGAAATCCGCCAGGTCCGTTTGCCCCAGGCGGGCGGAGGCGGTGGTGGCATGGGCGGCGGTATGGGGGGCATGGGCGGCGGTATGGGGGGCATGGGCGGCGGTATGGG